>JAWQFT010000025.1:0-45459 GCA_035968055.1 Jaaginema sp. PMC 1080.18
AACCCTTGGGTGGGCTTGAATCGAGACAAAAATTTAAATGATTAACAGCTTACCATTTTGACAGTTTAATATGACCTACTTCTAAAGTGTAAATTTCTGGATATGATTTGGTATTCTTTGATGCATTTTCTAATAACTGTTTTAAAGAGTTTGAAGCAGTTTTTGAAACAGTTTTAAGTTCACTTTCTACATTGGCTGACTCTAGACAGTTGTGAACATACCAAAATTCTATTCTGTTAATGTCTCCCGTCATGATAGCATCATGTAATTGAATTGCTGAAGGTTTTATACGTTCTGGTAATTCGTCAATCTCTCGACACAGTAGCCATCCTGCTCCTGTATTTAAATCAGAAGCTTTATTCGCAGGTGCCTCTTTATTAAAATTTTGAGAATAATAACCTTGTGCAATTACTGCTATTTTTTCATCCGTATCGATATAAATTAAATCAATTTTCTTATCATCTCTTCCATCCGTTAGAGAGTCAGCAGCAACAGCATGAATATCTTCAATATCAAAGCGCATTTCCAAAGCAAACAAAATAAGAGCATTGTTCTTGTATCGCTCCTGCAAATCATCACGGTTGTTGAAAGCAGCTTCGTAAGTCATAATGTATGTACAAAATATAATATAACCTCATTTATTATACACGGACAACCATCTATACTGAGTAGAAGTCTTCGTTTGCCAGTAATCTTACAATACTGGAGGAAAACCCACTTGCTTCTGTCGCTCTCCAAAAAACCTGACATTTTCTGAATGTAGACACAGCGGGCGATCTCGCTTCAGCAAAAACCCCCAATTTCTCAAAAAACTGGGGGAGAAAACAATGAGTGAATCTGGAATTTTTAATAGTAGTTCCCCACTTTACGGTGGTGAACGGCGGTAAGTGCGTCGGGGTGGGAAACGCGACCGCGATCGACTTGACTGTAGACAATCCAGTGATCGCTGGTTTCCAGACGACTGACCACTTCGCATTCGAGGTAAGCTAAAGCATCGCTGAGGATGGGAGAGCCATTTTCCGCTTTTTGGGTATTAATGCCCTCAAAGCGGTCTTCACCAGGCTTAAAGCGCTTGAGAAAGTGCTTCATGAGATGCTGATAGTTGCCTTCTTCGAGGATGTTGAGGACGAAGCGATCGCCCACTTGCATTAAGGATTCAATCGCGCGGTCTTTCGCTACTGCGACGGTAAAGCCCAAGGGTTCAAAGCTGGCTTGAGTCACCCAGGAGGCTAACATTGCGCCGTTGACATCCCCTTTCTGGGCGGTCAGAATGTATAAGCCGCCACTCAAACGCCCCATAGCCTTGCTGAGGTCGTTGTCGAGGGCTTTTCGCTGTTTGATGTTGCGATCGCGCGTCAGAAGCTGTCCTAAGTCCGTTCCGGCTTCTTCGCAGAGTTGATAGGTGGCTTCGCTGGGGGTGTCTTTGATGCGAATTGCGGGGAAGCCTTCACTCAGTCCGGCATCGCGGAATTTGTTGAGTAGCGGGTCGATGGGTTCGTCGTCGTCTCCGTAAGATTCAAACAAACCGACGCATTGTTTATCGTGGGTAGCGGCTAAAATTGTGCCAATGGTGGCCGTCGTATCTTTGGTATTTGCCCCAGAAAGAGAGGGCATTCCCATAACAACCCCAGCAGCCCGACTGACTAATTCTTGCACTTCTTGTTGGTCGGCTGCTTTGAGGTCTACCATTTCCACCCCGACTCCGGTTTTGGTAATCCCGTGGGCGATCGCTTGACTGAGGCGATCGCTCCAGCCATAATCGGAAACGTAGAAGACTACAACCACTTTCTCGGCTTTGGCTTGGGCTTTGCTCCAGTCCTGATAACGCCGCATCAATTCGGCGGCATGATGTTGTAAAATCGGGCCGTGACCATTCGCGACTAATTGCACTTCTCCCAGTTTGTCCATACGTTTCATAGCCGAGAGGACAGACCGAGCATTGGGGGCCATCAAGCAGTCATAATAGAAGCGGTAATCGGGGGAAATGGCTTGTAAGTCGGTGTCGTAGAGGTCGTCGCTGCAATAATGTAAGCCAAAGGCATCGCAGGTGAATAGGGTTTGCGTACCGCGATCGTAACTGAAAATGGTGTCAGGCCAGTGTAAATTTGGGGCGTTAACAAATTCTAAAATGTGGCCGTTGCCTAAGTCGAGGGTGTCGCCATTTTTCACCATTTCTTGGGTGAAGGGTTGATTCACCAATTCTTCGAGGAATTTGAGGGCAACTTTTGAACCTACTACGGTGATGTGGGGGGCTTTTTCGAGAACATCCCGGACTAAACCGCTATGATCGGGTTCGGTATGGCTGATTACGAGGTAATCTACGTCTTTTAGGTCAATTAATCCGGTAAGGGTGTCAAAATATAACTCGCGGAATTTTTCGTGGGAGGTGTCTACTAAGGCTGTTTTTTCTCCCCGAATAATGTAGGAGTTGTAAGTCGTACCGTTTTGTAAACCGAATTCAATGTCAAAGCGATCGCGATCCCAATCCAAGGATCGAATTGCGGTTGTTCCCTCAGCAATGACTGAGGTTTGCATGGTTAAACGGTTTTCGGTTTTAATGGGCGTTGCTACCATTGAGTCGCCTCCTGCTATATTGTAATTTTTTGTAACTTTTCTTTTTATTGTGACACGCTTGCGGGGGCGATCGCGTCTCTTTTTCCCCAATTTTTTCTGATGACTTCCTTCAGTCCTGTTAATTTTGCGTCTGAGCGTTGGTTAGCGGTTGTGATTGGTAATTCTCGCTGTCATTTTGCTTTATTTCAGGGGGAGAGTCTCATAAAAACTTGGAATACGTCCCATTTTCAGCAACGAGTCGTAAATTTACCAATTGGGGAAATCCTCCCGGTGTATCTGGCTTCGGTGGTTCTTTCCCAAACTCAGTTATGGCAAGATTACCCCTTATTAAGGGAAATTCGGCTTTCTGACATTCCCTTGCCGGGATTATACCCAACGATGGGGTGCGATCGCGCTCTCGCAATTTGGGGGGCAATCCAGCACTATCATACGCCGAGTTTAGTTATCGATGCGGGGACGGCGTTAACTTTTACGGGGGCTAGTTTGACTCGGTTTGCGGGTGGGGCAATTTTACCGGGATTGGGTTTACAATTGCGATCGCTTTCCCAACAAACCGCAGCCTTACCGGAAGTCATTTTACCCTCCCAGTTACCCCCTCGCTGGTCTGATAATACCTCGGACGCGATCGCCTCTGGGATTATTTACACAGCTTTAGCCACCATTGGCGATTTTAGTCGGGATTGGTTACAACGTTTCCCGGAAGGACAATTACTGTTAACCGGAGGGGATGGGGAAAGGTTGTTACAGTTTCTCGGTGAGGCAGAATCGGATTTAACTTTTCGTTACGATCCTCATCTCGCTTTTTGGGGAATGCGATCGCTACGTCAAGATTTTTCTGCTTAAGTTTAGTAACGAAAGAAAAATAGAAGACGGCTTTCTCTTGTTATACTTGCATCAAGTTTTTCTGTGTTTAATGATTGCCTGAATTATCAAAGAATTTCTAAGTTAAATCGCTTTTTTACAATTTCTACCCCCACGATCCAGCTACAACAATGATCAATAACTTGATAGCACTGCCAGGTTACCACCTAACCGCAAAGATTTATGAAAGCGATCGCACTCTCGTTTATCGCGGTCAAAATCAAGAGAATGGACAAGCAGTTGTTGTTAAATTGATGCGAAATGAATATCCTTCTTTTGGAGAATTAGTGCGGTTTCGCAATCAATATATTATGGTCAAAAATCTGGAGATTGAAGGCATTATTCAATCCTATGCCTTAGAGCGCTACCAGAATCGCTACGCCCTAGTTATGGAAGATATAGGAGGTGTCTCTTTAGCAAAATACAAAGACGAATTTCCTTTATCCATAACTCAATTTCTCGAAATTGCCCTTCAACTCGCCAACATTCTTCATCAACTCCATCAAAACAATATTATTCATAAAGATATCAAACCTGCCAATATATTAATTCATCCCGACACCCAACAGATTAAGCTCACAGATTTTAGTATTTCAACCCTATTACCCAAAGAAACCCAAACTCTACAAATTCCTAGCGTTTTAGAAGGAACTCTAAGTTATCTATCTCCCGAACAAACAGGGAGAATGAATCGCGGCATTGATTATCGGACAGATTTTTATTCGTTAGGCATAACTTTCTATGAATTACTCACAGGAAAATTACCCTTTCAATCTCAAGACTTGATTGACTTAGTACATTGTCATATTGCCAAAATACCAAAGCCAATTGCCAGCACAGCAATTCCCCCAGTAATTTCAAATATTGTGATGAAATTAATGGCAAAAAATGCCGAAGACAGATATCAAAGCGCTTGGGGATTGAAATTCGATTTAGAACAATGTTTAACTCAACTTCAACAAACAAGCAAAATTGAATCTTTTGAACTGGGAACGCGAGATATTACCGACCGCTTTATCATTCCCGAAAAACTTTATGGTAGAGAAACCGAAATCCAAACTCTTTTAGCAGCCTTTGAAAGAGTCAGTAATCCCCCTCAAAATTCCCTGAATCGTAGCGCTGAATTGATGCTAGTCACAGGCTTTTCAGGAATTGGCAAAACAGCCGTTGTCAATGAAGTTCATAAACCCATTGTCCGACAACACGGCTACTTTATTAAAGGCAAATTCGACCAATTGCAACGCAATATTCCTTTCAGTGCTTTTGTGCAAGCCTTCCGGGATTTGATGTCACAATTGCTCAGTGAAAGCGATGCTCAACTCCAAACTTGGCACAGCAAAATCCTAGAAGCCCTCGGAGAAAATGGTCAGGTTATTATTAAAGTCATTCCCGAACTCGAACGCATTATTGGACAACAACCTCCTGCTCCAGAATTATCGGGTGCTGCCGTCCAAAATCGCTTCAATTTACTATTCCAAAAATTCATTTCTGTTTTCACCACAAAAGAGCATCCCTTAGTCATCTTTTTGGATGATTTACAATGGGCAGATTCGGCTTCGCTCTCACTAATTCAGGTACTCATGGGTGAGTCGCAACTCAGCCACTTACTGCTTATTGGCGCTTATCGAGACAACGAAGTATCAGCAAGCCATCCCTTAATCTTAACTCTCGACGATCTGAGCAAGGCCGGGGTAACTGCTAATACGATTACCTTAACATCTCTCACCCCGATCAGTTTAAATTATCTCGTGGCCGATACCCTAACCTGTACGCCAGAAATCGCTCAACCTTTGAGTCAATTAGTGTATCAAAAAACTCAAGGAAATCCCTTTTTTGCCACTCAATTTCTCAAAGCATTGCATCAAGATAAATTAATTACCTTTGATACCGTAGCAGGCTATTGGCAATGCGATATTACGCAAGTACGAGAGGCAGCACTCACAGATGATGTTGTTCAATTCATGGCTCGACAGTTGCAGAAACTCCCAACCGAAACTCAGAAGGTTTTAAAACTAGCTGCTTGCATTGGTAATCAGTTCGATTTGACCACCTTAGCAGTCGTTTCCCAGAGTTCGGAAACTGAAACTGCCACAGCTTTATGGCAAGCCTTGTCAGAAGGCTTAATTCTGCCTCAAAGTGAAGTTTATAAGTTTTATGTGGGTAGCCAACAAAACCTAACAACCAACACTTCCGATACCCTTAATTATCGCTTCTTGCACGATCGCGTCCAGCAAGCCGCTTATTCTTTAATTCCCGAAACAGAACGCGCGATCGCTCACTATCAAATCGGGCAATTACTGCTACAAAAAATCTCCCCCGAAGCCCAAGAAGAACGCACTTTTGAACTCGTCAACCAGTTAAACTACGGCATCACTCAAATTGAGGAACAACCGGAAAAAGACGAACTAGCACAACTCAACCTCAAAGCCTCCCAAAAAGCGAGAGCCGCTACCGCTTATCAAGCCGCTCAAGAATATGCCACAGTCGGCCTAAAAATGCTCGGAGAAAACTCTTGGCAACGACAGTATGACATGACCCTTTCCCTACACAACTTAGCGGCTGAAGTGGCTTTTTTGGTAGGGGATTTCGAGCGGATGGAGCAGTGGATTGAAGCAGTCATTCATCAAGTCAAAACGCCTTTAGAACAAGTGCCAGTTTATCAAGTCAGAATTCAGGCCATGGTAGCCCGCAATCAATTTTTAGAGGCGATTACGGTCGGTCAATCTGTCTTCCGAATGTTAGGCGTAAACTTACCAGACGAACCCACAATAGACGATATTCGCCTAATTAAACAAGAAATTGAGGCTGCGATCGCAGGTCGCACCATTGAGTCATTGTTTTATCTCTCTAAAATGAGTGATGCCCAGCAACTTGCAATTATGCAAAATGCGGCTCGGCTGACTCCTGTTTGTTATATGAGTGGTGCAACTATGCTCTATTTCCTAATTGTTGCGCTTCAAGTTAAGTTATCCATTCAATTTGGCAATAGTCCGGTTTCAGCGTTTTGCTATGTGGGTTATGCCTTCCAACTGAGAATGCTGTGGGGTGAGATGAGCCAAGTATCTCAGTTTGGACAGTTAGGATACCAACTTGCCTTAGAACCAGATTCCAAGGATATTCGAGCCGCTACCGCTATTTTAATGGGGGCTTATGTTGGTTGTTGGACGATTCATCTTAAAGACACCCTATCCATTCTGCTAGACGGATATCAAACTGGGTTGGAAACAGGCAATGTAGAATTTATGGTTTATGATGCTCAGTTGTATTGCTTTAATGCTTATTGGTACGGTCAACCCCTCAGCGAACTCGAACCTCAAATTCATGCTTATTACCAACAGTTATACAACCTCAACCAATTAACTACAGCTAATTGTGTATTAGTGTACTGGCAAGCAACACAAATTTTATTGGGTAAGTCAGAAAATGAGTTTCCCTTACGTCAAGATGCTTATGAAATAGAAGTTCTCGAAGAAGCTAAAGTTGATTTTTACCGACTATCCTTCTTTTACTTGTATCGCTTCACTTTGAATTACTGGTTAGAAGACTTTACCCAAGCCGAAAAAGATGCTATTCAAACCCGTCAATATTTGGCTGGAGGAATGGGAAGTATTGTTGAACCTGTTTTCTATCTTTATGATTCTCTCACTGTGCTTGCAACTGCTGATGAATCAATAATTGCATCAGATACTTGCTGGCAAAGAATTCAAGAAAACCAAGCCAAGCTTAAAGAATGGGCTGATTGCGGTTCGATGAATTACTTGCATAAATACTATTTAGTTGAAGCCGAAAAACATCGCGTTTTTAATCGCAAAGCTGAAGCTATAGAATTTTACGATCTAGCCATTCAAGGAGCAAAGGAAAACGGTTATGTCCAAGAGGAAGGATTAGCAAACGAACTTGCCGCAAAATTTTACTGGAATTGGGGAAAAGAAAAAGTTGCGAGTGGCTATCTGCAAGAAGCTTATTACTGTTATTCTCGTTGGGAAGCGACAGCCAAAATTATCAATTTAGAAGAAAATTATCCCCAATTACTTGCCCCCATCTTGCAACAACCGCGTCCCACAGAGTTATTTGAAGAAACACTAGCTACAGTAAGATTTAGTAATACCATCAATAACACTACCTCGACTCACAGTTCCAATAGCATCTACGAAGCAATCGATTTAGCAACTTTGCTCCAAGCTTCTCAAGCCATTTCAGGAGAAATTGAACTCGATAAACTGGTTGGAATTTTATTAGAAATTGTCAGAGTGAATGCGGGGGCAGATAAATGCGTTTTGCTTCTCCAACAAGAACAGGATTTAAAATTAGTTGGTTTGTTGGAATCGGGACAACAACTCCAAATCCTTACTTCTATTCCTCTATCTGTGAGTGAATATTTACCGATGGCTATAGTCAATCAGGTCAAACGGACTTTGACTCCTATAGTGCTTGCAGATGCGCGAATTCAGCCTCAGTTTGTTAGCGACAGCTATTTAGAAAAACGTCAACCCAAAAGTGTTCTTTGTAGCCCAATTTTAAATCAAGGGCAATTAATTGGGATTTTATATTTGGAAAATAAACTAATAGTAAAAGCGTTTACAAAAGAACGGGTGGATGTGTTGAATATGTTGGCGGCTCAAGCTGCTATTTCCATAGAAAATGCCCAACTTTACGAGCGATCGCGAGAATATTCCCAACAATTAGAGCGATCGCTGGCTGAATTGAGTATTGCAGAGTCTAACTTACGAGCATCTCAGCAACGACTTCAGTTATTCGTTCAACAAACTCCCCTAGCCGTTATTGAGTGGGATAGCAATTTTCAAATTACTGACTGGAATCCCGCAGCAGAAAAAATATTTGGCTACACCAAACAAGAGGCTTTAGGTCGTCACTTCCGCTTAATTATTCCTCCAGCCATCCAAGCAGAAATCGAGAAAGTTGGCATCGATCTGATCTTGCAGCAGGGTGGGACTTATTATATTAATGAAAATGTGACCAAGGATGGTAAAACAATTGTTTGTGCTTGGTATAACAGTCCGCTGATCGATACAAATGGTGAGTTAATTGGTGTTGCTTCCCTAGCAGATGATATTACCGATCGCCAAAAAGCAGAACTAGCTTTGCAGCAACAATCTCAAAATTTACAACAAGCCTTACAAGATTTACAACAAGCCCAATTACAACTTATCCAAAGTGAAAAAATGTCGGCGCTTGGTAATTTAGTTGCGGGTGTAGCTCACGAAATTAATAATCCGGTTGGTTTTCTTAGCGGTAATATTCCTCCTGCCTTAGATTATATTAATGATTTACTGGGATTGCTCGATCTCATTCAAGAAAAATATCCCGAATTGGATTCCGAAGTAGAAGCAGAAATTGAAGCAATTGAACTAGATTATATTCGGGAAGATTTACCCAAATTAGTCAGTTCAATGCAAGAAGGAATTAAGCGGATTCGAGAGATTAGTACGAGTCTCAGAACTTTCTCTCGCGACGATCAAGACTACCCCGTTGCTTGTAACATTCACCAAGGACTTGATAGTACAATTCTCATTCTCAAACACCGTCTTAAAGCTAATGAAAAACGCCCGGAAATCCTCGCGATCAAAAACTATGGCGATTTACCTTTAGTTGAATGTTATGCAGGACAGTTAAATCAGGTGTTTATGAATATTTTGAGTAATGCTATCGAGGCGTTAGAAGAAAGTAATGAAAGTAAAGCTTTTGACGAAATCAAAGCCAATCCTAACCAAATTACTGTAACAACATCTGTTGAAAATAACCAAGCTAAAATCTCAATTACTGATAACGGTAATGGTATGAGTGATGCAGTGAAAGCCAAAATATTTGACCATTTGTTTACGACAAAAGCAGTGGGTAAAGGCACGGGATTAGGAATGGCGATCGCCCAGCAGATTATTACCGAAAAGCATAGAGGAACAATCACCTGCAAGTCGGAGTTGGGACGAGGAACAACATTGACTATAGCAATTCCTATTTCTCAGTAAGAGAAAACTTGTTTAAACATCAAGCGTTTCTTAACTTTATTTATCATGACAAACTCAATCGTAGCATTGCCAGGTTACCAGTTAATTAACAAAATTTACGAAAGCGATCGCACTGCTGTTTATCGCGGTCAAAAGGAGAAAACCAGGAAAGCCGTCGTTATCAAATTGATGCGAAATGAGTATCCTTCTTTTGGAGAATTAGTGCGGTTTCGCAATCAATATATCATAGTCAAAAATTTAGAGATTGAAGGAATTATTCAGTCTTACACCTTAGAACGCCATGAGAACCGTTACGCTCTAATTATGGAAGATGTGGGAGGACTTTCTTTAGCTAACTACAAAGACAAACTCTCTTTATCAATAACTCAATTTCTCAATATTGCCATCCAACTTGCTGAAACTCTCCAGCAACTCCATCAAAATAATATTATCCATAAAGATATTAAACCTGCTAATATATTAATTCACCCCGAAACTCAACGTATCAAACTCATTGATTTTAGCATCTCTACCTTACTCCCAAAAGAAACTCAAACTTTACAAACACCTAACATTCTAGAAGGAACTTTAGCTTATATTTCTCCCGAACAAACAGGGAGAATGAATCGAGGAATTGACTATCGCAGTGACTTTTATTCCCTTGGGATCGCATTTTATGAATTACTTGCAGGTAGTGTGCCTTTTACCAGCGACGATCCTTTGGAGTTAATTCACGCTCACATTGCTCACAATCCAGAACCTCTGAGTAACTGGGTTTGTCTAGAAGGAAAACTTTGTCCCCAACCCCTCTCAGATATCGTTTTAAAACTAATAGCAAAAAATGCTGAAGATCGCTATCAAAGTGCCTTGGGATTGAAACACGACCTCGAAAAATGCCTCGCTCAATATCAAGAAAATGGCGAAATTGAACCTTTTATTTTAGGAGAGCGAGATATTTGCGATCGCTTCCTCATTCCTGAAAAACTCTACGGACGAGAAACCGAAGTCACAACTCTCCTCAAGGCTTTTGAAAGAGTCGCAATGGGAAGTTCCGAAATGATGTTAGTTGCTGGTTTTTCAGGAATTGGTAAAACCGCAGTCATCAACGAAATCCACAAACCTATCACCCGTCAGAAAGGCTATTTCATCAAAGGCAAATTCGACCAATTTAATCGTAATATTCCCTTTAGTGCTTTTGTGCAAGCTTTCCGCCGTTTAGTGAATCAACTCTTAACCGAATCCGATACTAATTTAAATGTTTGGAAAACCAAAATTCTCGAAGCCCTAGGGAAAAATGCTCAAGTCATTATTGAGGTAATTCCCGAACTCGAACGCATTATCGAACCCCAACCGAATGTCCCAGAACTTTCAGGAAATGCTGCCCAAAATCGCTTCAATTTACTATTCAATAAATTTGTTCAAATCTTTACCACAAAAGAGCATCCTTTGGTTATCTTCTTAGATGATTTGCAATGGGCAGATTCGGCTTCCTTAAACCTGCTAAAACTCTTGATGAACCAGTCAGAATCAGGCTATCTACTCGTGCTAGGGGCTTATCGCGATAATGAGGTCTTTCCCGCTCATCCTTTGATGTTAACTCTCAAAGAAATGGAAGCAAACCAAGCCGATATCGAGACTTTGGTGTTATCCCCTTTAGACAGCCCCCACATTACTGCTTTAATCGCGGATACCTTACTGTGTTATACCAAAAAAGCTACTCCATTATCGAAATTAGTTTATCAAAAGACGCAAGGAAATCCCTTTTTTACGACCCAGTTTTTGCGGGGATTGTACGAAGAAAAGTGTATTACCTTTGACGACCAAATAGGCTATTGGCAATGTAATTTAACGAAAGTACGAGAGTTAGCCCTCACTGATAATGTAGTAGAGTTTCTCGTCAGAAGATTACAAAAGTTATCACCCCAAACCCAAGAAGTTTTAAAAATAGCAGCTTGTATCGGTAACGAGTTCGATTCGGAAACTTTAGCTATTGTCTGCGAGCAAACCCAACAAGATATATTTGCGGCTTTATGGCAAGCATTACAAGAGGGTTTAATTGTTCCGGAAAACGAAACTTATAAATTTTTTCAAGGGGAAGAATCTCAAATTCCCCCCCTAGATAATCTCACGATTTGTTATCGTTTTCTCCACGATCGCGTCCAGCAAGCTGCTTATGCTTTGATTCCTGACGGTAGTCAACCAGAAATTCACTTAAAAATTGGTCAATTATTGCTATCTTTTACTCCAAAAACAGCACGAGAAGAACGCATTTTCGCCATTGTCGATCCGCTTAATTTGGCGATTGATATTATCGATCCAATACTGAAGCAAGAGTTGATTACACTTAATTTATTGGCTGGAAAAAGGGCTAAAACAGTTACCGCTTATGATGCAGCATTTCAATATTCCAAACAAGCTATAAAGCTCTTGAGTGTAGATGCGTGGACAAGTAACTATACTCAGACTTTAGATGCTTATAATACGGGTGCTGAGACAGCTTATTTGAGTGGGAATTTATCCCAAATGGACTTATGGATTCAACAAGTTGTCGAACGCACTCATACAATCTACGATCGCATTTTTGTGATGCGTATTAAACTGCAAGCTTTGTCAGCTAGAAAGCAGCAAAAAGTTGTGAAAGAATCTCTAAAAATGCTTTCTGAGCTAAATATTATTTTACCCGAACAACCCACAACAGAAGAACTTGAAAATGCTCAAGCAATAACCGAGGCAATACTGACGAAACAATCTTTTAAAACAATTATTGATTTGCCTCCCATGAGCGATCGCCATTTTTTGGCTGTTGCTGCTATTTTACAAACTGCACTTCCAGCAATTCACTCTATTAATTTAAACTTATTTCAATTAATGGTAATGCAGTCAATTCAACTGTCTTTAGAGCATGGCAATACTGCTTTATCTTCATTTGGATATGCTTGTTATGGCTTAATGTATTGTGGTAATCCTCAAACTCTTAGCAGGGGTTATGAGATGGCTCAAATTGCCTTAGCTGTTGCCGAAAAAATAGGAGATCGCACCCTGCAAGCTAGAACGCTATTTGTATCTAGTTCATTTATTTATATTTGGAAGAATCCATTAGATGATGTTTTAAACTTGATTTTGCAAGCATATCAATTATCTCTAGAGGTAGGAGATTTAGAATTTGTTAGTTATGCTGCATGGCAATATTGTCACAAAGCTTTCTTTAAAAACGAGAATTTACAAGACCTGGAAAAAATTATTACGGCTTATACTAATCCACTACAAAAATTCGATCAAAATGCTTGCTCTTATTGGATTGAATCTTATCAAATTATTATAGAATTACTGAACACTTGTCAAAATGCAGAAATATTTCTGCAACAGTTTTACGTTCGAGCTTCTGTACATGAAAATAAACTCAAAGCCCAAAATGATATTTTTAGTTTGTTCTTTTCCTGGCTGAATCAAGGAATGGTAAGTTATTGGTTTGGAAACTTTCCCAAAGCATTAGATTTTGTAAATTTAGCTCAGGAAAATCTTAATGTTGTAGCGGGAGAATATATAGTTGCAATCTTCAATTTTTATGCTGCTTTAGTAAATCTAAAACTCTACGAACAAAAAGAAGCATCTGAAAAACAATCAATTACTTTATTAGCAATTGACAAAAATCGTAAAGTTTTACTTGATTTTGCTGAAAATGCGCCAAGCAATTATCAACACAAATATGAATTGGTAGAAGCAGAAAAATATCGAGTTCTCGATCGAAAAATAGAAGCCATAGAAATGTACGATCGCGCTATAACAGGAGCCAGGGAAAATGGCTATATCCAGGAAGAAGCTTTAGGGAATGAACTCTTTGCTAAATTCTACTTCGACTGGGGACGCAAAAAAGAAGCGGCTCTTTATATGCAAGAAGCCTATTACTGTTACGCTCGATGGGGAGCGAAAGCTAAAACCAACGATCTCGAACAACGCTATCCCGAACTGTTAAAACCAATTTTACAACGCGATCGCCAAGAATTATCAAGCAAAAACACAATTGCTAAAATCATCAGTAATTCGCACTCCAAAACTGCAACGATTGCTGATATTTCTGCAATTCTCGATTTTTCTTCTCTCTTGAAAGCTTCTCAAACTCTATCGGGAGAAATTGAACTCGATCGTCTAATTTCCACATTAATGGAGCTTATTCTTGAAAATGCTGGTGCAACAAAAGGGGCATTATTATTAACCCATGAAGCAGGTTTAATTATAGAGGCGATCGCGACTCGCAACCAAGAAAGTTTACAACTCAATTCAGTTTGTCAATCCATTCCGCTAGAAAACTATTCAGATTTACCGACTGGCTTGATTAATTATGTCCGACGCACCACAGAAACTACTTTGCTGAATGCAAAAACGGCTCAAACTCAATTCGCGATTGATAACTATTTACTCCAATTTTCTCCTCAAAGTTTGCTCTGTTTACCTTTACTCGAACGCGGTAATTTAATCGGCATTCTTTACTTAGAAAATAACCTCGCGACTAATGCTTTTACTCAAGAGCGTATAGATGTATTAGATGCGTTATGCGCTCAAGCAGCCATCTCATTAAATAATGCTCGTCTTTACCAACAATCTCAACAAGCACTCCAAGATTTACAGGAAGCCCAGTTGCAGTTAATACAAAGCGAAAAACTAGCAACTTTGGGCAATTTAGTCGGTGGTGTAGCTCACGAAATTAACAACCCTATTGGTTCTATTCAAGGTAATGTTAGTATAGCCCAAGAATATGTTAAAGATTTATTGGCAAGTCTTACACTTTATCAAAAAAATACGTCTCTCCCAGCAGCAATAACGGCTGCAATAGAAGACTTCGATTTAGAATTTGTAGCGCAAGATTTTCCGCAACTCCTTGATTCTATGAAACAGGCTTGCGATCGCATCTGCAATATTAGTCAATCTTTACGGACTTTTTCCCGCACAGATATAGATCAAAAAACTCAATTTAATCTACAAGAAGGCATTGATAGCACTTTATTAATTCTGAAATATCGCCTGAAAGCGAATGAATATCGCCCTCAAATTAAAGTTGTTAAAAACTACGACAATTTACCGGAAATAGAATGCTATGCTGGTCAAATTAATCAAGTTTTGATGAATCTAGTTGCCAACGCGATTGATGCACTAGACGAAGCGAATCAAGGGAAAAGTTACTCAGAGATTGAGGCCGATCCTAACTGCATTATTATTAACAGTTCTCTCATTGCAGATCAATGGCTACAAATTCAAATTCAGGATAATGGCTGCGGTATGAAACCAGAAACTTTAAAACGAATGTTCGAGCAAGGATTTACAACTAAACCGATAGGAAAAGGAACGGGATTGGGTATGGCAATTGTACAGCAAATTATCACTGAAAAGCATGGGGGAACAATTACCTGTGAGTCGGAGTTAGGACGAGGAACAACTTTAAAAATAGTTATTCCTGTTGCTCAATCGCAGACAAAATCTGCTTGAATAGGAAATATCAATTTAGTTGTAGGGCAATTTTTAGCCGAGAAAATGCAACCTTTGTATTCCTTTGTGATTCCTGTTTACAATGAGGAAAGTAACCTGCCGGAATTATACCGTCGCGTCAATGCCACTGGCGATCGCCTGGGGGGAAATTTTGAGATAATCTTAATTAATGATGGCAGTCGCGATCGCACTCTCTCAATTCTACGGGATATTCACGCTCAAGATCGTCGCGTTTGCTACCTCAGTTTATCTCGCAATTTCGGTCACCAAATTGCCGTTACAGCCGGATTAAATTTTGCTCGCGGCCAGGCAATTATTGTTATGGATGCGGATTTACAAGACCCCCCCGAATTAGTCTTAGAAATGGTACAAAAATGGCAAGAAGGCTATCAAGTGGTTTATGCTCAACGCAGTAAAAGACTCAAAGAAGGTTGGCTCAAACGATTACCAGCTTATGTATTTTATCGTTTGCTCAAACGCTTGGCTGATATTGAAATTCCCCTAGATACGGGGGATTTTTGTTTAATGGATTGTCAAGTGGTAAAAATGTTAAATAAAATGCCAGAACAAAACCGTTATTTACGCGGTTTGCGATCCTGGGTTGGTTTACGACAAACAGCCATTTTATTTGAGCGCGACCCGCGTTTTTCAGGGGATGTAAAATACACTTTTGCTAAGTCTTTTGCTTTCGCCATGAATGGCTTAATTTCCTTTTCTAAAGTGCCGTTACGTTTATCAACTTATGTAGGGTTATTAGCAGCAGTAGCCGCCTTAATTATGGCGTGTATGGTGTTATATTGGCGCATTGTAGCTCCAAATTCGCCCCTTACGGGTTTTGCAACGATTATGATTGCCATCTTCTTTTTAGGGGCAGTACAATTAGTGAGTATTGGCATTTTAGGGGAATATATTGGCCGAATTTATGAGGAAGTGAAGGGTAGACCGTTGTATATATTGGGGGAAGTCGCAGGTTTTGAGGAAGATAAAACATGAATTTAGTCGTTAAGCAAATAGCAATTTTGGGCGCAATTGTTGCGGGCATTACAGTAGGATGGACTCGTGCGGCTTCTGTGCTGCCTAATTCCCCAGAAGCAGAGTCAGTAGGGAAGGAAAATTACGCTAATATTTCCCCAGAAGCAGAAACAGTTGCAAGGGAAACTCGCGCTAATATTACTCCAGAAATCAAGCAGGAAGAAAGCGCGATCGCCCAACACCATTCTGACCCCAAAATCCCCACCTTTACTGGGGAAATTGGTCACTATGAAGCGAGTCAATCTTTTACAGATTTTATCTTTGATAATCAAGCAAATATCGTTTTTATCGATGCCTATTATGTTCCCGAATCTTGGGATGAAATTGAGATTATTAATAATAGTTTTGGCGTAGATTATTTCCATCTTTGGCATCATTGTCTTGATGAGTCAGAAGTCTCTGAAGTACCGTCTGTCAGAAATTGTACGGGAACGAGCTTTTCTCTGGTGCGCGATGCTGCTCCGAAAGATGCTGATTTTACCTTTGTCAGGGGGACTGTACGCATTCAGGGGTATTTTGCCATTCGCGGTTGTGGGGGGCCTCATCAAGGCAGTATGGGCTGTACGTTGCGTCCCCTTAATCCTGAAGATGTGTGAATTGATGAATTACAATAAACGGCAAACTCTCAATGACAAATAATGGGAAAAAAATACAAAAAAATCAAAAAACTGAAGCTTGAAAAATCGCTTTATACCGCTTTAAAAGCTTACCAAGAACAACATCATCTCAAATCCCCGAAAGCCGCCATTCCAGATATCTTGCAACAAACCCTACAATCTCAGCAAATCCCTGGAGAATATGCCAGTCAAGCCCAAGTCAAACGGTTAGAAAAAGAGGTGTTGCATTTGTTTGAACTCGTCGGCAAACTTACCGAAACGATCGCGAATCAATCTCGCCAACCCGAAAAACAACCGTTTCCCCAGCAAGTTGAGGAAACGGCAGAAGATGAGGAGGAAGTCTACGACGAACCTGACGAGATTCTCTACGACTTCCTAGAACCTGGAAATTAGCGACCTAACAAGCGTTGACGTGCGATCGCCCGCCAGCCTACTAACTCCGGTAATTGCCAGTGTAATTCGCCACTGCTGGAACTGGGGGTCATGCTTTCAATACAATTACGCCAGTGTTCGCGGGCTGCATCGGAGTCGCCTTGGGCTTCGAGAACTTGGGCAAGCAGGGCGTGAGTTGTACCCCGTTCTTGGTCAAAGTCAAGGGAGAGTTCGAGGTTGCGTTCTGCGTCGTCGTACTGACCTTGCATAAGATACGCCCAACCGAGGTTTTTGTGCAGGGAGGCTTTGATCTCAGAATCGCTGACTTCGTTGATAATGGGGACTAAGCGAGCAATTGCGTCTTCGGCTTGACCTGCGAGTAAATCCAAACGGGCTAAATTCACCCAAGCGGCGCGGGCTGCGGGGGATGAACCTCCGGTGGCTGCGGTTTGATAATGCGATCGCGCACTGTCAATATCATTCAACTGCTCGTAAGTCGAACCCAAGTTATAATGAGCGGCAGCGTGTTCGGGGTTCAGTTGAATCGACCAATGCAAGTAAAACTTAGCACTGACCAACTCCCCTTCGAGATATTTGCGATAACCGACTTCATTGAGCTTTTTACCGAGATGCTGATAAGCGAGGTTCACTTGCGCTGGACTCGATACTTCTTCATCGGCTAAACCCAAGCGTTCTAAAAGGTTAATATCCTCAATCTCTTCGGGATTTTGACCGGAAACTAACTGTACCAATTGGGCAGCAAACTGACGGGTGAGGTAAGTTTTCACCATCGGCTGTACGGCTAATTTCGCGGTTTTGCCGTCTTGCAGTTTGTCAAGGAGCGATCGCCGTCGTAAAGACTCCAGAATCGCCAACAACTGCGCTAAATCCCCCGCAAATGCCGTTTGTTGATATAACTCTAGGGGAGTCACGGGCTTGTCTAATAACGCCAACCAAGCCAACAATTGACGTTCGGCCAAAGATAAACGCTCAAACTGTTCGCTTAACAACCGACCCAAAACATCCCCAATAATCGGGGTATCGTGTTCGAGGAATTGTTCTAGATTGCCATCAAACAATTCGGCTATGGTGGTCGCAATCAGCTTTAAGGCCGCCGGATTGCCACCGTACAGTTGCACGAGTTGCTCGACTAACTCCACGGGGGCTTTTTCTAAACTCTGGGTGGCAGAAAGGAGTTTTTGAGTATCCTGGGTATTAAGGCCTTCAACGGAGAGCGATCGCGCACTGAGATGAATCCCCGCCATCGAAACAATATCAATAGGCTTCTCGCGTCCGAGCAGCAAGACACAACTGTTATGGCGCGATTGACCGAGTTGCGAGAACAAATCACCGTAGTTTTGGTATTCTGGACGATAATATCCCGCAATTTGACTGCCTTCCAGGATTGCTTCTACATTATCGAGTACCAACAAACAGCGTTTTTCCCGTAAGATATCCACCAAGGAAGCCACCGAAATTTCCGGTTGCGGGTCTCCTGCTTTTTCGGGAGGACTTAAAGCGGGAATCAAGTCTTCGAGGAGTTCGTTTAAAGCAATTCCTCGACGCAGCGATCGCCATAAAATCGTCTCAAAGTCATGCTGACATTGATGAATTCCTTGCACCGCTAAAGCCGTTTTCCCAATACCTCCCATACCGATTAATGCGACTAAACGACAGTTATCTTTGATAATCCATTGTTTTAGTGTATTTAACTCGGTTTTGCGACCATAAAACAAGTTAGGTTCTGGCGCATTGCCCCAATCAATATGGGTTTTACCACCCGCAGAACGAGAAGTAGGAGTTACAGCCGGATAGCTCAGGGGGTCTCCTACGGTATAGTTGGCGGATTGCTTTTGATATTCAGCAACGAGCTTTTGTTGCAATTTCGCCAGCTTTCCCGGGCCTGCACCCATAATATGAAACTTTTTGTAAACTTCGCCCAAACGTTTCTGTAAAGCATCTTTATTCACACCCAGTTGCTTCGATATGGTCGTCATCGAATCACCTTGGATCGCTCGTTGCAACACTTGGAGTTCATTTTTAGAAACACCAGCCTGAGTTGCAACTCGTTTCAAAAAATCTTGGGGAACCATAGTTTTTCGCTCTTTTCTTCAAGGGGTTGTAGAATCTACGAATTCTAAAATCGGGATGGATAGATTAGACGTATTGTGAGCTTTTCAGTTTAAGGAGGTTGTTACAACACTCTTTCAGATAAGCTCTTCTTGGCCATTATATCCTTAAATAACTCCGATTTCTTGAATAGGTGAGATGTTTATTCTGGAACGAACGTTAATTTTAATTGATTTTGGCAATAGAGGAAAGGGTTACCCAACAAGAAGATACGGAAATTACGCGATCGCCTTTAAGAGGCATATCTGCTTGTTTCAGTATTTACAAGCAATTGAGCCATCTTTCTTAAGGTTTTCTTAACCTGCTTACCTTCCTCCGGCTATGTCTACAATTCTTAACTTAATTTATAACTTCAGTCGTAAAATTTCGGTAAAATCATGGAAAATATCCCAAAAATAAGCGCCCTGCCCATGAGTATGAATGTAACACCGACGTAGCAAAACGAGCCGCTATAAGTAGGTGTAAACTCCTAGATTGACTCCTCAAAAGAGGCAATTTCTGACGGGACATCGCCCTCTAGAACAAGTTATGAGGATTTATCTGCCAATAACCCTAATGTTAACCAGATTTACGCCAATGTCCTCCAATATTAAGCGCTATCCTGCTTTGAGAAATCACGACAACGCGATCGCATTTCAGCAACCCCTAGACGCTGGTTTTCCTATAGCTCGATCTCTCGAAGGGAAAAACGCTCTTATCCCGCAGTTACAAGGATTTGCTATTCTCTACTTTGTCCTTATCCCAGCCGTATCAGTAAATTCTCTGAACTCTCTTCTATTCTGCTACTCGTATTCGGTATTGACTCTAAATCTTTTAATCTTATTTAACTGAAACTTTATGTAGTTTTTTCATAGCTACAAATTAACCTTATTGTATCCTTTTGTTTCTTAGATAAATAACATTTTTCTGGCATTTTTAGATATTTATTTAATTTATGACTTCTTTAAAAGCAATTATCTTTGATGTCGATGGCACATTAGCTGAAACCGAACGCGATGGTCATCGTGTCGCCTTCAATCGTAGTTTTAACGCGGTAAACTTAGATTGGTGCTGGTCGGAAAGTTTATATGGGGAATTACTCCAAATTGCCGGAGGAAAAGAGCGTATTCGCTATTATATCGAGCAATATCAACCAGATTTTACACCAGACGAAGGACGCGATCGCTTTATTGCCCAACTTCACCAAGCCAAAACTCAGTATTATCTGGAGTTGTTAAAAACCGGAAAAATGCCCTTGCGTCCGGGGGTGAAACGCCTCATTACCGAAGCCCATAACGCCGGAATACGCCTCGCGATCGCTACAACAAGCGCCTTACCCAACGCAGTTGCCCTCCTCGAACAAACCCTCAATCCCCATTGGTTTGAAGTCATCGCCGCCGGAGATATCGTCCCTGCCAAAAAACCCGCACCCGATATCTATTACTATGTCCTAGAACAAATGCAATTGCAACCATCAGATTGTTTAGTCTTTGAAGACTCCGAACATGGCTTAGAAGCCGCAGCAAAGGTAGGAATCAAAACCATTGTAACGGCGAATAATTATACCCGTCAGCAAGACTTTTCTGAGGCAGTTTTAGTAGTAGATTGTTTAGGAGAACGCGATCGCCCCTGTAAGGTATTATCAAAACAACAACTACCCGTTCCTTATCTCGATTTAGCTTATCTTCGTCAACTGCATCAAGTAGATTGAATTTAATTAAAATTCAAAAATAAACCTCTACCCAGCCACGAATCATGAGATTTATTAACCCCAAAACAGACTACGCTTTCAAAAAAATATTCGGCTCAGAAGCAAGCAAAAACATCCTCAAAAGCTTTCTCAATGCCTTGATTTATTCAGGCGAAGAAATTATCGAAGATTTAGAAATCATCAATCCTAACCTACCTCCCAAATTAGAAGGCTTAAAAGATACCTATCTCGATGTTAAAGCTAAACTCAATGACGGCACGCTCGTCATTATTGAAATGCAAGTTTTAAACGTGCAAGCTTTCGGTAAACGGGTACTATTCAACGCGGCTAAAACTTATGCCTTTCAACTGCAATCTGGGGAAGGCTATCGAATGCTAAAACCCATGATTGCCCTCACTTTGACTGATTTTGAGATGTTTTCTAGCCGCGAACATTATGTTTCCCGCTACATTTATCGCGAGAAATCTGATAGTTCCATTTATCCCAATAATGACATCGAATTAGTCTTTATCGAACTTCCCAAATTCACCAAAGAACTCAATCAACTCGAAACCATTACCGATAAATGGATTTACTTTATCAAATCAGCGCGATCGCTCACCGAAATTCCTGAAAATATGGATGATATTCCCGAACTCAATCAAGCATTTACCATCGCCAACCAAGCCAACTTAAGCCGCGAAGAACTCGAAGACTTTGAACGTCGCGAAATGTTTATTTATGACCAACAAGGCGCAGTTGCTTTAGGACGAGAAGAAGGACGGGAAGAAGGACGGGAAGAAGGACGAATTGCCGAAAAACGTGCGATCGCCCGCAATCTCCTGTCTCAACTCGACGATAACGCGATCGCCCAAATTACCGGACTCAGCCTCGAAACCGTACAAACATTACGTCAAGAAAACTAAGCATCCCTTTGACTTGACGCAGAAGGGGGTTCAGCCATACGACGACGACGATACCATAGTAATAGCCACGGTAAGCCCAAAACTGCCAGATAAGGACTGTAAGCCAGTAACCACAGCAATATTTTCGCCAAACCCACGCTAAATTGTTGCATCGAATGAGTTGCTTCTGACCAAGTATCGCCAAATTGAGCCTCTACCGGACGATTAACCGGACTGGGCGCGAATAATGCCTCAATATTAACGTTAATCGTCGAATAAGCAATCCGCGTTTGTAAATCCTGCAATTGTGCGTCAATTTGTTCAATTTGCGATCGCACCTCCGAGATTTTTTGCGTCACTTGCAATACCTCTCCCATCGATCCCGAACGATCCATGATTTTCAGCAACATTTCCTCAGTTTTGCGTAAATTTCTGAGCCTCGCTTGAAAATCCACCAACTGCTGGCTCACATCCTCTGCCGTAATCCGTTGGTTGCGGACTGTCCCCAAAGCAGATAATTGTTCTAAAGTTGCATCCATTTGATTCTGAGGAACGCGCATTTGTATCGTAGCCGTATGGCGATCGCGATTGTTTTGCGGTTTACTATCCTCCAAACCCAGAATATCTCCTTGTCGTTGCTGCGCGATCGCGTTAATTTGCGGTAACACCTCCGCGATCGCTGCCACCGTCAAATCCAACTGCGCCGTTTTGATTAACTTCGGGGCTGCTTTCGGTACATCTGCCACAAATGTAGCAGAAGCATCTGCGGTGGCTACAGGGGCTTCTGCGGCTTCGGGGCTAAGTTGGTCGAAGCTTTCAACGCTAGGATTCGCGCCACAACTGGCGATTACTGCACTACAACTCAGTATCACGAACCAATTCCCAGATTTCATTAGGACACCTCTCATAAACTTATCTTTCCGGTGTAACTCAGCTACAACGCAACTAGGGGGTGGTTTCGGTTTTGGTAACGAGTTTGTATCTCAAAAACAAAAAGAAGCCCAGTCAAATCTAGGCTTCCCATGTATTGTGAACTATAGCGTTCAGAACTTAAGCACGACGCGAGCGACGCAAACCAGCCCCAGTCAAACCTAAGCCCATCAAACCCAACAACATTCCGGGTTCGGGGACATCTTGAGAGGGCTGTTGACTTTGAACTTGATTCAACGCTTCCGTGGCTTTGATGTCAACAAACGCCGCAGTAAAAGATTGAGCCGTTGTACCACCAGCACGCAACAAGTTCAAATCCCAACCTGCACCCGTAATATTACCCGTTCCGGTAGCCCAAGCCAAATCGACGTAATCAGCTTTTGTCGTACCAAAACCATAGCCTGTTTGTGCGCCAGTGCTTTTTACATAACCGCCCGAACCATCAGCCACAAAAGCATTACCATCCCCATCAGCCCCAATCGCGCGACTACCATTACCATCAGTAAAGTTTTGATTCACCACCGCATTCAGTAGAGCATTCTTCCCAGTCAACGCACTCAGTACGCTATTAAAATCAAAACCATTTGAACCAGAGTTAGTATAATCGCGGTCTTCATCCGTAATCAGCACCACGTTAACGGCGGCATTTTGGCGGAAAGCATAAGTCCCCAAACCCGTTTCAATCGCTTCGTAACCATCTTCATAACCACCAGAAGCTTGTAACTGGCTTGTTGCACCGCCAAATAGAGAAGAATTCGCAAACTGCTGAATCCCAGGCGTACTCAAATCCGTATCAATCGTGCGTGCGAACGGCGCACCTGCATAAGAAAGACCACCGAAGCCCACCAAACCATAACGGTTGCCTTCACTACCTGTTCCCAAACCTTTGCTTTGTAGCGCCGCTTCCAAGTCAGTAATCATATTACCCAACCAAGTGTGTTCGCCGGACATCGAACCGGACTCATCTACTACGAACAAGAAGTCAGCAAAACCACTAGCGAAGGCTTGGGAAGTGGTTGTAAAAGAGAGGGCGATCGCGCTACCGACACAAGCCGATAACTTCGCAGCATGACGCAGATTTTGAGCTAGGTAGGAGCGAACAGATGTAGAGTTTTTCATAGTATTGTCTCAAGGAATCCAAGAATTTGGTGAGGCCAGTAAAAATAAATGAGTTATCCCTGGGCTAAGGAGAAAAAAGTAATTTGTAATGTTTTACTTTTTTATTGTCTGTCTGAAGAACTCACTTATTTGACTGACAAGTGCGATTATGACCCAGCGCTTTTTCACAACGCAAGCTAAATTCGCTAACTTTATCAATTCTTCTTAAAACTCTCTATCTATTTATTAAGAGCTTCACAAAACTGGTATTTTCCCGGATAAAATCGAGCTTGTAGGTAATATCTCGATGGTTTAAAGAATTCATCTAAGTAGATTCCGGGCGATCGCCCAATTCTTAATAATTTTTCTAAATCCCGAACATTTTTTATTTAGAAAAGAAAAATAATTAGCAAAAGTTTCAGCAAAACCACTGGCAAAGGCTTGGGAAGTGGTAGCAAACGAGAGAGCGATCGCGCTACCGACACAAACCGTACCCTTCGTTACCAAGCCAGCTTTCTGTTTCAGTAACAACCAAGCCAACGTACAATAGTTCATCATTTTTTCTCAATTCCTTGAATGTTTCCTGAAGTTCGCGATCGCGTCAGTTTCCCTTTCTCAACCGCGAACTTCAGGAACATCTCTCTAAAAATAATCAGCTTTTACACAAAATCCGAAATTTTTTAAATTTTTACTTTACAAACCCAAGCAATTGTAAAGTTTTCGTGAAGTTAAGCAACGAAAATTAAAGGAATAATGAAGTTCATCTTAAATTGCATAAATAAAAAAACGATCGCAACCGTACAAATGCTTAATTTTAAAAATAATGAACTTACGCCAAAATTAATGACTTTTTTCCTTGCTTATTAACCTTTCAAAAAGCAAAAATAAAACTGAAATTTGTGGCGAAGTAGTAAGGGAATCTAATTAATATGAGTCTCACAAAATGGTTTGCTCGTGTCTTTAACTGGTCTGCACCCCAACGACCCCAAGGGTTTAACACCTTCATTCTCGAACCCATCCTCACCCCCTCCGGTCTGGTAGACAGTCCCGGAGACGACACCCCAGACCTCGATTTAGTAGGCGACAGCGACATCCCAGACCTCGACAACTCCCTCCCCGATGACAGCGATATCGGGACTGGTGATAGCAGCGACTCTTTCCTAACCGACGAATTTGACCCAGTTCCCTTTTCTACCGACGAACCCCTCACCCCCAAATTTGAAAAAGGAGTCTTCACCGTCGGCGACTCCGGCAAAGTTGGGATTGACTTCCTGTATGACGGCGGCGGCTATAAAGGTCAACTCGCCATCTTCAGCCTCGAAGGAATGGAAGACCTAGACACCGAAGACTTCATCGCCGAAGCCGCCCGTCGCGCCTCCAGCAACTCCACAAACGGCTACATCGTCATTGACGACGCATCCGAAGGCGCAAGATTTAACGGCAGAACCGCTTGGGAAGGCAACTTCAACTCTGGTGAGTACAAACGAGTCAAAACCTTTGACATGAATCCCGGCGACACCTTCGGCATCATGCTCGTTCCCAACGGTACAGTCGAGCAAGTCGCCAATAACCCCAACATTGGCGGTTCAATTCGTCCCCTATTCTCCCTCGAAACCGCCAACCCCAACGATGCCTTCCACGTCGGCCAAATCGCTGACGTAACCGGCGACGGCAACACCTTCGTCATGGAAGACTTACGGGTAGACGGCTGGACAGACCAAGACTATAACGACATCGTTTTCCAAGTCCGAGGCGCAACCGGAGAAGCCGTTGACATAGATGAAGTCATCGACTCCAACCGCGATTGGCGCAACACTGACTGGGGTCAAGACCTAGTTCAATACGTCGAAACCACTGCCATTGAATCAGAAATTGAAGACGTTGTAGTAGAAGACCATCCCACAGGGGAAGATGTTGTCACCGAAGACAACCCCAGCGAAACCACAGTAGAAAAACCTGAATCTGCACAAGAAACCGAAACATCCGACCAGCCCTTCGCAGAATCAGATATCGTCAAAGATGAGTGGGAGCACAGTCAAGCCTACTCAGAAGGAGAAACCACCCCAGATACAGATATTCCCGACACTGTAGACCCCAATACAGTCGTTAATCCCTGGAATGTTGACCGAGACACTTTCTTGCAAGAAAGCCTCGACCCCAACGAAGACGGTTTTGGAGCAGTTGCCAGTACCACAATTTCCGTGACAGCCCCAGCAGCCTCTCCCGTCAGCAACATCGGAACACCAACAGGCACTACCATAACCGCTACCAGTGCGAACATTGTTTCTGCTCCCGTACCTGCATCCTCTCCTGCGGGTAGTGTTCCCATACCAACACCCACTTATACCAACTACGCACCCACTGTAACTGCTTACAACACCAACGTTACGATGAATGCGGGGAATAGTATTGGTGCATCAAGTTTATTCAGAGCCTACGATGCAAATGGTGATGCCATTCAAAGCTACTGGTTCTACGACAATAACAACAACAGTGGCAGTGGCTACTTGACAGTTAATGGTGTTAAACAAACTGGCGATTTCATTGTTACAGCCAATCAGTTGAGTGGTGTACGTTTTGTGGCTGGCTCTCAAGCTAGTACAGATGGTATTTTTGTTCAAGCTTACGACGGTAAAGCTTGGGGTAATAGTGCCAAAATTGATGTCACTACCTACCAACCCAATCGCGCTCCGGTTGTCAGTACTTACAATCAAACAATCTACAGTGGTTCTAGCACCTTAGCATCGAGTCTATTTAATGTTTATGATGCTGATGGCGATGCTATTCAACGCTACTATTTCTCTGATAGCAACAGCAGTAGCAGCAGTGGATACTTCATCGTTAATGGTGTCAAGCAAACGGGTGGCTTCTATGTTACAGCGAGTCAGTTAAACAGCGTTCGCTTTGTCGGTGGCTCGCAAGCAAGTACCGATAGCATCCTTATCTACGCTAACGATGGCAAAACTTGGAGTAATTATGCACAGTCTGTTGTCACCACATACAAACCCAACCGCGCTCCCGTCGTGAGTGCCTACAACCGTACAGTGAATAGCGGTACGAGTATGGCGGCTTCTAATTTCTTCAGTGCTTATGACCCAGATGGAGATGCGATTCAACACTACTATTTCTATGACAGCAACAGCAGTAGTACCAGTGGTTACTTCACTGTTAATGGTGTCAAACAAACGGGTGGATTTTCCGTTACTGCCAGTCAGTTAGGCAGTGTTCGCTTCGTGGGGGGTTCTCAAGCAGGTACTGAGGGTGTATATGTCTATGCTCACGATGGCAAAACTTGGAGCAGCTACGCAAAAGCTAACTTAACAACTTACAAACCTAACCGCGCTCCAGTTGTTAGTACCTATAATCGCACGGTAAATAGCGGTACAAGTATTGCGGCTTCCAGTTTCTTTAGTGCTTACGACCCCGATGGCGATACAATTCAATACTACTATTTCTCTGATAGCAACAGCAGTAGCACCAGTGGTTACTTCACCGTTAATGGTGTCAAGCGAACAGGGAGTTTCTCCATTGCAGCCAGTCAGTTAGGTAGCGTCCGCTTTGTTGGCGGTTCGCAAGCGGGTACTGATAGCGTATATGTCTACGCTCACGATGGCAAAACGTGGAGCAGTTACGCACAGGCTAATCTAACAACCCAACAACCCAATCGCGCTCCAGTTGTCACCACTTACAATCAAACGGTTAAACGGGGTCAAAGTGTTACACCTAACTTTACTGTGAGTGATGCGGACGGAGATACAATTACTCGTTATGCCATTTATGACGGTAATTCGGCGAGTAGTAGTGGTTACTTCACGATTGACGGTGTGAAGCAACAAGCAGGTCGGGTTATTTATGTTGATGCGAATCAATTGAGCAAGCTCAAGTTTGTGGGTGGTTCTGGTACGACGACCGACCGATTATATATTTCTGCATCGGATGGTAAGACTTGGAGTAGTTGGTCGAGTTACACAGCAACGACTCAAGGCGGTTCTGCTCCTACGGTTAGCATCAATAATGCCAGCGTCAATGCTAATACAGCGATGTCTTTGAGCTTGAATGCGAGCGACCCCGATGGAGACAAAATCACTCGTTATGAGTTCTCTGATAATAATGCTCAGAGTACCAGTGGCTACTTTACGGTCAACGGGGTGAAACAACACGCTGGTCAGACGTTCGCTGTTGATGCGGATAAGTTGCATACCGTTAAGTTTGTCGGTGGTACGACTGGGGGTGTTGACCGGATTGCCGTCCGCGCAACCGATGGTGTGGATGGTTGGAGTGCTTGGAATTATGCTGACTTCACGACGAAAGCAGTTGTACAAAATGATTGGTTTGATTTGAATATCAAGGATACTACGATTCGTTCTTTGGCTCGTAGCAAGTTCCAAGATGGTTCGTTCAGCCGTCAGGATATGATTGATATCTTTGATTCGGCCAAGGATGGTGGTGTTGTGGATAGCAATGAGTTTGCTGATTTGCAACTCCTCAGCAGCGATGTCTCGTATATCAAGATGGCTGATTATGTCCGCAACCTTAGCACTAAGATTGCTCACGGTGACAAAGCAAACGAGAAATTCTTGGGTCAAGCTTTGGGTAATCTTTATGCCGGAAGCAGTGCAACTCAACTCCAGAAGTTGATGGACGAGCATTTCTTTGGTAAGGATTTGCCTTTAGCACAAGGTAACTATGCTTATGGTTCGGCGAATCAAGCGGCTTATAAGTATGCTCAAGGTCAACTGTTCCAAAATGGCATTCAATACACTGATGTTCGTCAGGGTGCTTTGGGGGATTGTTATTATTTGGCGGCTTTGGCAGGAATTGCTCTCAAGGATGCAAACAAGATTAAGGATATGTTCATCGATAATGGCGATGGTACTTATACTGTTCGGTTCTTTAAGAATGGCAAGGCTGATTATGTGACGGTGAACCGAGAACTTCCGACCGACGCTAGCGGGATATTCTCGTTTGCGAAAGCTGGAGATTACTGGAATACCTACAACAATACCAATAATGAACTCTGGGTTGCTTTAGCGGAAAAAGCTTATGCTCAAGTGAATGAAGCGGGCTGGATTGGTCAAGATGGAACGAACAGCTATAAGGGAATTGAAGGAGGTGGCGCTCAAGTCGCAGCAGAACACATTGCTCAAGTGAATGGGATATACCATAGCTTTAGTTCTTCTAACGTAAGTGCTGCTATTAGTGCTTTTGCATCAGGTGCTGCGGTATTCTTTAGTTCGGATAGCAATAAACATCAAGCACAGATTGGTTCTGAGAAACTGGTTGGCGGTCATGCTTATCTAATGACTAATTACAACAGCAGTAATCAGACTGTGACGTTGTTTAATCCTTGGAACTCTGGTAATAGCTACGATACAGATGGGTATTTGACGGTTTCTTGGAATGATGTTCCTAACTATTTCTATGCTTGGCGGCAAGCAAGTTAGATTACTCTAATTTGATGTGATTATGATGGATGAGGAGTTGGCACTATCGCTCCTTATCCATATCCATCGTAATAATTCAGAAAGTGCGATCGCGTGTAACGACTTCAAAGTTAATATTATGCAACAGTTTGATTTTGTCAAAATCGGTGAAGATACCCTAACGATTAAAGATGTAATTGCTTACTTAAAGAGTTCGGGGGGGTTGGGTCAGTTTTTGTCTACGATATTGCGAGAGCATATTGTTAGTAAAGAAATTCAGGTACGAGAATTTTGCCCCTCGGATACAGAGGTCGAGCAGTTTATTTTGGATTTTCGTTTACAAAATGGAATTGCCGAACGGGGTGCTTTTGAGCAGTGGTTAAAAGATAATCAGTTGAGTTATGAAAAATTCCGCGAACAAGCGGTTAAGGGTTTGAATTTTCAGAAGTTACGCGAACAATTGGCTCAGGATAAAATTGAGCCATTTTTTACTAAAAAGGGTAGTTTGTTTGACCGCTTGGTATTGTCGCGCTTGGTGGTAGAAGATTCCAATTTGGCTACAAAGATTGCTGAGATTTTACGGCAAGATACAAGCCAGTTTAAGACTTTGGTTTTGGAATATTCTATTGCAGAAGACCGGGTTTTAGATGGCAGAATGGGAGTTTTTCCGCGCGAGGATGTACCCACTCAATTGCAATCGGAGTTAGAAGGTAAGGTGGCAGGAGATATTGTTGGGCCAGTTGTAGTTGATGGTTTGTCTTGTTTTTTTAAAGTCGATCGCATTATAGCTGCTGAGTTGGATGATTCGCTGCGTCGAGAAATTGAGGATGTCTTGTTTGAGGAGTGGTTGAGGGGTAAAATGCAAGGAAGTAATTTGCAAATTTTAGTGTAAATGGTGAGTGCGATCGCGTTTTTCTTATCTTCAAACAAAAAAACAGTATCCTCCAAAAAGCGTTGAAAAAATCACAAGTTTTACCGACAAAATTCTGTAGTTTAACTTTGCAGTTGAGTATGTTTCTCGTTGGCATTATGATAATGTTAGGAGCATCAACTCCCAGTCAAGCTACTTCCCTTAGCGATTTGGCTGACGGCGACTACAGTAATGGTTCTCTAGGTCTCAGAAAATCCGGTAATGTTATTCTGGGTGTCAAGACTGAAAATTCTATTTTCTGATATCAATAATGATGATGGAACTCGCTAGTACAGATTAATTTTTTGATTGCGATCGCGCTCCCTTCCTTGTTGGTAATAACGTTTAGACCCCCGGTAACTCAAAAACCAGGGGTCTCAAAAGGGTTAATTCATGGATTGATAATCGCGCCACACTGCCGACAAAAGCCCTTGCACTTGTACTGCTCTGGCATTGACTTCAATGGGTCGATACTTGGCATTAGCGGGCTGGAGAATGACTATTTCGCCGTGTTGGTAAAAACGCTTTAAAGTTGTGCCATAACCCTCGACACGAGCGGCGACAATTGAGCCATTACGGGGGGTTTCGTTGGGGGAGAGTTTCCGCATAATAACCACATCCCCTTCGGTAATCAAATCCTCGATCATGCTATCTCCTGTGACCCGCAAAGCAAAACAGTTGGGTTGTTGGATAAATGCGTCGATTTCTAAGTATTCTTGGTTTTCCGTAAAGGGTTCGACTAAACCCCCGGCGGCGATCGCTCCGAGGACTTTAATTCCTTGGGGTTCTTTGTGCAAAATTCGCAAAGTACGAGCTTTGCCTTCTGTCCAGTCAATATAACCCTTCGACCGCAAACGCTCTAAACGGCTTTGAATCGGTGCAGGAGACTTGAGATTCATCGCCTTCATCATTTGCCGGATAGAGGGGGCGTGCTGGGCGGTGTTGATGTATTCTACGAGCCAATCGTACAGTTCTTGTTGGGCGGTTGTGAGTGATTCCATAATTAAATCGCCAAATTTTGTGCAAGTTAACCTGCATTTATTTTAGAACTTTTGTACTATTTGGCAATCTTTTTTGGGAAAAAAGTTCAAGTAATTTTGACATTTGTAGCGCAATCTGGCTTGTCAGCTTCATCCTATTCAGTCAAAAATGTCTCGATTTGGCTGCACGATAAAGCCTTTCTTCTTTGAATTAAAAGTCAACAAAAGTGGGAAGACAGCCTGCGGTTGTGTTGACTTTTTAGACAAGCCATTGCTGCTAAAGAGCGATCGCCCCTTGTTCTGCTAATATTTTTGCCCCTCGCAAAAGGGGAAAGGGGACGAAAGCTGCCGAACCGCAACTTACTGGGACTTTCCCTTTTCCAGTTTTTCGATTTCGGATTCTATATCTTTGTTCGGATTCATACCATCTCCATCTGAGGACGGGAATAAACCGATAATCCACTTATTAATTGTCGTGCGAGTTTGCACGCTGGCCTTGGCCAAAGGATTGGGCAAAAACCGATCGCCAAATCCAATAAAAACCAGCAACAATACTAAAGGGATAAAATAAACATGAGATTTAACAGCCATTGCTCCTCCTATTTCCACAAAACTTGCGGTGGGCGATCGCCTCAACTTTAGGTAAATTGGCGGCGGAGCAGCCCCCCTCTCAAATAAAACAATCACAAAGACTGGCGATGAACATGGTTAAGGCGTATAGCCCCAACATCAGATACCTGCTAGGAATGGTATTACTTCTGGGCGCGATCGCCCCAAGCTGTAGTAGAGCGCCCCTAGGAGGCGAAAATGCCCCAGGGATTCCCGTCACAGTCAAAGAAGTGAAACTGGATACCCTCGAAGAAAGTTCGGAATTTGTCGGCACCCTCGAAGCCCAAAGCCGGGTCGAACTCCAACCCCGCGTCGAAGGGCGAGTTTTACAAATTCTCGTCAAAAGCGGCGATCGCGTCGAAACCGGAACGCCAGTCATTCAACTCGAACCCACCCAAAACCAAGCTGAAGTCAGCGCCGCCGTTGCCAACGTGACCGCTCAAAAAGCCAGTCTCAACAACGCCCGTGCCGAACTCAATGCCTCCCGCGCGGAAGTCGCTCGTCTCGCCGCTCAGGTTGCCCAACAAGAAGCCGAAGTGCAACGCCTTCAAGCAGAATTAGACCTCGCCAAAGTCAACTACAATCGTACCCAAGGCTTAGTCGAACAACAAGTATTACCCCGGCAAGAACTCGACAACAAAAAACGCGACCTCGATACCGCTCAAGCATCTGTCAATGCTGCTCGACAAGCCCTAGTTGCCTCGCGCAATGCCCAGCGCGTCGCCGAAGAACGAGTTGAAGCCGCCCGCGCTAACCTCGACCGCGACAATGCGGCGGTAGCCCAAGCCGAAGCCCAAGTTAATGTTGTTAGCCAAGATTTGGAATTCAACCGCATTGTCGCGCCAATTTCGGGGGTATTAGGGGATGTTCGCGTCAAAGTAGGAGACATCGTAAATTCTGATGATGTACTCGCGATTATTGTGCAAAACAATGCCCTAGAACTGCGGATTGCCGTCCCCGTCGAACGCAGCGAGCAACTCCGAGTCGGGTTGCCTGTAGAATTGCTGTTAGAGGGCGATCGCGTTATCCGAGGCCGTATTAGTTTTGTCTCTCCCGAAGTCGATCGCGAAGCCCAAGCTATTCTGGCCAAAGCTACTTTTCCGAATGATGGTATCCTACGAGACGGTCAATTTGTCAGAGCGCGGGCGATTTGGGATAGCAATCCTGGCATTTCAATTCCCACAACTGCCATTTCTCGCATTGGCGGCCAAACCTTTGTTTTCGTGCCAGAAACCAACTCAGAACAAGGTACAATCGCCAAGCAACGCCCTATTCAACTCGGCGAAGTCCAGGGTCAACAGTATCAAGTGGTTTCGGGCTTAGAAGCGGGAGAAGAAATTGTGACCGAGGGCATTCTCAAGCTTTCTGATGGCGCACCTATTGTGGTTCAGGATTGACAAGACAGGCTTGATAACCCATTAGCTTAAGCCAAACTGACGTTTTAGAGGCTGGTCAGAAAAAAGCTTGCCGAAATTTAACTCGACAAGCCAATAACTTACTAATGAATCATTCATTCCTAGAACGTAAAAGTTGTGCGGAATGTACCAATTACAGCATCGCTATTATTGGAATTTTGGTTGGGATTCATCAGCCAAATTACCCCCGGAGTCAGCGAAATGTTGTCGTTGACTTTGTAGCGATAAAAGGCTTCAAAATGGTAAGCAAAATCGGTGCTAATATTACGATTACCCGGAACGCGCAAGCCTCGTAAAGTGGGGGCTGCACCAAAGAAAACACCACCGAGATTACCCGGTTTACCTAAGTTGGGGAAAGACAAACCTCCGGCAAAGTTCCAGATGTCTGCGTCTCCTAAACCGATGAGACGGGCTTCAGTTAAACCCACCCAGCCGTTGAATAGCATACTTTGACCGAGGGGAATGGCGGTTTCTATCCCGTAGGAGTTGCTGACAACGGGAGTATTAACCACAGAGGTAGAAAGCCCAGTTGCACTTGCTAAACTTGCCGGAACTAAGTTAGCTAATGCTGTTCCTGTACCACCTAAAACAAAGCGAGTCGGGAAATTTTGCGCGCTTGTGCCATTGTAGGCATGAACATAGGTTAAACCAATTTTGAAGCGATCGCCATACACAACCTGAGCAATACCCGAATAGCTACCATTAAACAATCCTGCACCGTCCGATGGGTCTTCGGCTTCGTTGGCAATATAACCCAAGTCAAAGCGTAGCTTATTAGAAGGTGTTAGCGCGATCGCAGCCCCCGCACCAAAAGGCCCAATGCGGTAAATTGGGTTACGTTCGGCAAAACGGGAAAGGGCGTTATTTCCCCCCGCAAAACCTTCCATGTAAGGATTGACGGTATCGGCATAATAGTGGTGTAAGCCGTTGTTCGCGATAATTTGGACGCGGGCTTTATCTCCCACGGGGAACATATAGCGCAGAATATCAATTCCGACATCGTTACCGCTATCCCCATCATAGGTAAAGCGGCCTTCCTGGGTCACGCTCGTGCCATCATTGAAGGTAATATTTCCCGACGGTAACAAAGGAGTAGCTTGACTGGCTTGTAAGCGAACTTGCAGAGTATCTCGTCCGGTAAAACTGGTGAGGAAGTTGAGACGGGTACGGTTTTGGAAGACGGTATCGAGATTATCGGTTTGACCTCCCCACACATCCGACAAGGACATAATCACCTCACCCCGCAGTTTGGTGGTGGTGGAGAATTGGTTGTCTTCGAGGAAACCAGTACGGGCTTCGAGGGAATCAACGCGAGTCCCTAGGGCAATTAATTCGGCTTCAAACTCCTGTAGCAGCGCCCGTAAGGTCTCTAAATCCTCGCGGGTGACAAAATCAGCAGTCGCAGCCGCAATCAGGCGTTCTATTTGATTTAAGCAAGCATTGAGTCCGGCGGCAAATTCGTAACGGGTTAGGGGACGATTACCGCGAAACGTGCCGTTGGGATAACCCACTAAGCAGTCGTAACGACGAATCAGGTCGTCTAAGGCTTGGAATGCCCAGTCATTCGGAGAAACATCGCGGAATTTCGATGCTCCTTGAACGCTTTGACCTAATGTGCCGTTATTTTCTTCGTTGCTGTAGAGTTCGACTTGCTCTAGGGTGTTGTCTTCTACGGGCAGATTTTGAGCATTAGCGGGGTTCGGGGTAAAGGCTAGGGTAGCAGAAATACAGCCTCCCACGAAGCACCAGAAGCCGTAACGCTGAAATTGTAGGGCTAGTTTGGCTAAAAACATATATTGACGCATCCTCACACTGGTTTTGAATCAAAAAGCTTTTGAGTTCACTATAGAGATTAAGAAAGCGTAAATTCTGAGTTAAGTTTGTAAATTTTGATGCAAAAAAAATCCCGTTATGCAAGGAAAGAATCTTGGCGATGTATTTTCAGCATAAGAAGGCAAACACCAGTTTCCCGGTTGTATCTCGATTGAGCTACTCAGGATTGTAGGGCGAAATGAGGACGCGATCGCGTTTATTCTATTTTCCGAGTATTTACATAGTCTTTGGGTATATGGAACAGGGTGAACTGATTTGCCAAACTTATAACTGAGGGAGGATGAGAGCAGATTTGAAAAAAACTAATATCTGGGTAATTTACAAAGTTTAGAACTTTAAAACTTAACTTTTTTTAATTTACAAACTTTAACATAACTCATCATGACTCATTTCGATTCTAACTTTAACCCTTTTCAAGATAAAGAAATTAACAATTTTCAACCCAGTAATAATGTTGCGGTAACTGTCACCCCACAACCTTTTACCCATGAAATCATTTCCCAAGACGATTATATCCAAGGCCGCTTAGACCAACAATCTTTAGATGCCCAAAGACAGCAAATCAAACGCTATGAAAATGCTGGGAGAGAACTCGCTGCTGGGATTGGGTTGTTTTCTTTATTACTCATGGCTGTAGGTTTGAGTTTACTTCCCCAATGGCTTAAGGAAAATCCTGCGGAAGTTTTTATGGGAGGCTCTAGTGTAGAAGTAGAATGGCAATAAAGTCTTCTCAATAAGACAAAGATTATTGTCTAAGGACGGGTTCATTCCTATTTCTAATCAAGAGATTTTAGACTCCAAAAATAAGCGTGTTTTTCGGTTTCCTTTGTTCTTCAAATTAGGCTAAACTTGTACCATCGCTCCTAATTTAGTACAATTGAACCAAAATGAAGTCGCTTTTTTGGGCTAACTGGTGATGTCTGAGCAACCCCGTAGTAGACAAGAACTGTACGATCGCGTTCGTCAAGTCGGCAAAGAGCAGTTTATCCTTGAAGAAATGATCCGCTTTGGTTTTTGGTCAGAGGATGACGAGGTACATCAAGAAACCACTGAAGAAATCCAAAGGCGATGGCAACTCCAACGAGAATTACGAGATTTACGCAAACAAAGCCGCTTGTTGCAAGATGAAAAAGCTCTGCGGCAGCAAATGCTCAAAGAAAGGTTAGCAGAATCGCGGCGCAAACAGCAAGAGAACAAGGAAAGACGCGAAAAAGAGCGACAAGAAAGAGCAGCAGCCTGGCAAGCCCAAAAAGCAACGGAAATCGCCTATTTAGGGGAAGATGTTTCCGGGGGATTGAATCACTCCCAAAGTAATCCCCAGCGTTTGCAGACTTACGGCTTACCGGATTTTGAAAACGCCCTAACCCTCGCAACTAGGATGAATATTAGCATCGGAGAGTTGCGCTTTCTTGCCTTCAATCGTAAAGTCGCGAAAGTCTCCCACTATATCCGTTTCAATATACCCAAAAAGACTGGGGGCGATCGCCTAATTTCTGCACCAATGCCCCGCTTAAAAGCCGTACAGCATTGGATTTTAGCCCATATCCTCAACGAGATTGAACCTCACGACGCAGCCCACGGTTTTCGGCGCGATCGCTCCATCCTCACCAACGCTCAACCCCATGTTAACTCAGAAGTCGTCATCAACTGCGACCTCAAAGACTTCTTCCCCACCCTGAATTATAAGCGCATCAAAGGGCTATTTCGAGCCATTGGTTACAGCGAGGCGATCGCCACCATCTTAGGCTTATTATGCACTGAAGCCGACACCGAAACCATCGAACTTGATGATATCACCTATTATGTCGCAACGGGCGATCGCCATCTCCCCCAAGGATCGCCCACATCCCCCGCACTGACTAATATACTCTGTCGTCGCCTAGACCGCCGTTTAAGCGCCCTAGCAGACGAGTTAGGCTATACTTACACCCGCTATGCTGATGACCTGACTTTCTCGGCTTCTGGGGACAATTTGAACCACATCCGCACCCTGTTACATCGTAGCGAAAACATTATCACCCACGAAGGCTTCACCCGTCACCCGGACAAATTGCGGATTCAACGCCAAAAATCTCGTCAGCAAGAAGTAACAGGGATTGTTGTCAACGAATTTCCCAACATCGATCGTAAAACCTTGAAGCGATTTCGAGCAACTTTATACCAAATTGAATGTGATGGTTTCACCGGAAAACATTGGGGACGAGGTGACAATCTTATGGCTGAAATTCAAGGATATACCAACTTTATTAATCTGGTCAATCCCGACAAAGGAGCAAAATTTCAAGCCCAGATTCAACGCATCCGGCAAAAATGGCTTTCCTCCCCAAGTACCACTTCAGATATTATTGTCGAATGCTATAAAAAAGGTAGTAAATTAAAAGTGAAAGTCGTCTCTCCCGGCTACAATCCTGATTGGAATGTGCGGTTTCCCAAAGACTTACGACGAGAAGGCGCACGTTACCGAGTTGAAAGTATTAAAGAAGCCAGTCGCGGCGGTTTTTATACCGTTAGCGGTGGAATTACTTTGCTGAAGTAAGCAAAATATTCTAGGCAAAATTCTCTGACTGTACTTCATAGATTTCGACCCGATTGCGTCCGAAATGTTTGGCTTTATATAAAGCAACATCAGCATTTTTAGTCAGTGTCTTTACCGTATCTTGAGGTTGGGAAATAGCTAACCCAAAACTCCCGGTAACGCGATTAACACTTTTGAAAGTATGATGCGCGATTTGATAACGTAACTCCTCAATTAATGGCTGGGCTTCTACCAAAGAGGTAGCGGGTAAAACAATAATAAATTCTTCTCCCCCCCAACGTCCGACACAATCACCCGGACGAATATTTTGTTGCAAAATTTGAGCAGTTTCCATTAAAACGAAATCCCCAATATCGTGACCGTAAGTATCATTGACTGCTTTAAAATAATCTAAATCTAATAAACAAACGGCAGTATTCTTTTGGGCTTGGTTATCGCTCGAGATCGCCTGTTCTAAAAAAGCTAAAATAGTACGACGATTATTAATTCCAGTTAGAACATCAGTAGCTGCAAACTTTTGAGCAATTTTGAGCTTAGTATAGGACGTAGCATAAGCCTTTTTGATTTTACCAATCCAATTAAACAGAGCAATATAAAGAGGATGACAGCAGAGAAATTGAATATAAAAAGGAAAAAATTCGTCACTGCTCAATTCTTGCCAATCTAAACTAGCCCGAATGCTCAAAGAAATAAGCAAAGAAAGATAAAAAGTTATAGAAAAAAAATTAGCATAAAAGCCTTTAAAAAAAATAAAGCAAATGACATATAGTAAAGGAAACCATTGCATAATTGTCCCCACCATATAGGGGTTTGCCGTCAAGTCATAACCCCAAATAATGCTCTGAATCAATAATTCTAGATAAAGGGCAAATGCTCCTGTTGAGAGCGTTGCTGCCAGAAAATATAATCGAGGTAAAAAAGATAACAAAATAAATGCCAAACCATAACTCGCGAGAACGGCAATATAGCCAATCTGGTCAACGATCGTCATTGTTCCGGTTTGCCAACTATCAGCAATACTCAAAAAAGGTAGTGTAATATAAACTAAAATAGCTAGAGTTTTTAGCAAAAAAATTTGAATTTGCCGAACTTCAGGTATGACTGACGAAAGCTGCAAAAAATTCTCTTTGAGGTCAAAGAATTTTAAGTCTGAGTCTGTGTTCACTTTTTTTTGAGTCCAATAAAAATTGTAGAGCGATCGCACTGAACGGGGGGTTTATGCCGATGCTAGTATTATAACAGCATAGTTGTCAGAATCCTCTGAATAATGATATTCTTAATCGTGAAAGCTTGATTTAACTACAGCATCGTCCCTCGCTGACGTTATACAAAAGAATACATACAGCGTTTCAGTTTTTTTCTTGCTTCAAATAAAACTGATTTACCTCTGCTTTCACAACGGTTAGTTTTATTTGCTTGAAAACTACAGTGTTTTTTCATAGTTTGTCTGACAATGTTATAAATATTTAGTAGTGAATAATGGTACTCGATCTCAATTACGATAAACTAAAAGTTCTAACCCATTGCTCTACACATTTAGCTTTTAAGGAAGCTAAAAACCACAGTTCAGGTGAAAATATTTATACTTTTGCAATTTATGTTGCACCTTTGTACCGATATTTACTCCCTATTTTTAATACCGAAGAAGCATTACTAAGAAGTGGGAAAATTTATATTGAGAGCTATCCTGATAAGTATCATAAAATAAAGAAAGTAACAGACCAAATTCGTTGGAATCCTGCTGATTGGGAATATCAAGAAGATTATGGTAATTATTTTAATGAAATAAATAAAATACTTCATGATATTCCTGAAAAACTAGATAAAGTAGACACTCTTGAATTTGATTTTACTTGCCAAATTTTAGATGATATCCTTCTTACAGTATTATTAGAGCTTGATTCTGTAGGAGTATTTAACGAAAGTATTGACAGAAACTCAATAGTAGTGACTATTGTAGAAAACGATCCAGACTTAAATAGCCAACTTGAAATTGTCAAAAGACTTAATCCTCCAGAAGTATATAGAAAATTCAAAAAAGAACTTGAATTTTATTTTTCACCGCGATCGCGCTAATTTTGATAAGCATATATTGGGAAGTTTCTCTTTCACTGGATACTACTTATAGCCTCGAAAAGGAATGACTGCGATAGAAGTCTTATTACGACAAAGAAAACTGATTCGCGTTATTGGTTTTGATGATGCACCGTTTCAGCGTCACCGTAAGCCTTTTGATGCTACACTGCCGCCACCTCCTCCCGTTTCGGTTGCGGGGATTATCTGTGCGGGAACGAGGTTTGAGGGGATGATTTGGAGTCAAGTGACGCAAGATGGTTTGGACGCAACGGATAAGATTTGCGAACAGTTATTAGCCAGTAAATTTCTGCCGCAGTTGCATTTAGTTTTACTCGATGGTTTGGGTTTTGGGGGCTTTAATTTAATTGATTTACCTCTGCTTTCCCAAAGGTTAAAATTACCTTGTGTAGCAGTGATGCGGCGTTATCCCAATTTGGCTAAAATCGAAGCAGCATTATTTCATTTTCGCGATCGCGACTTACGCCTCCAACTCATCCAAAAAGCTGGAAAAATCCATCACAATCCCCCCTTTTTCTTTCAAGTTTGCGGCGAAGAACCTGATATCATTGCTCAAGCCCTCCATACCCTCACAGACTGCGGCAAAGTCCCCGAAGCCCTCCGTATCGCCCATTTAATCGGGGCAGCCGTGAAAACCGGGGAAAGTGGTTCTCAGGCGTAACAGCAGAAAGTCTTAAAGGAAAAAGGCCGGAAAGACAATAAAGTGAAAGTACCCATTTATCAGCGCAGTCAAATTCCCTATAACCCGTAATCAACAATCAACAACAAAATATGCAAACCACCGCTTTAAACTTACTCGCTATTAGCATCTTTTTGATGATGTTATCGGTATTGTTGAGTCCCTTACTACACATATCTCCTTTTGTCCCCACTGGCATTACTTTCGCTGTTTTAGCCCTAGTGACTGCCGATACTCTGGGACTAGAGAGTAAAGGTATGACACTGCTACTCGATGGTGTTTCGCGGTTGTCTGGGGAATATCGCGATCGCATTGTCCGTCACGAAGCCGGTCACTTTTTAGTCGCTCATCACCTCGATATCCCCATCAAAGGCTACACCCTCAACGCCTGGGAAGCCCTGAAATCTGGACAAAATGGCATTGCAGGCGCGATCGTGGATACAGAAGCCTTACTGCCCGAAAAACTGCCCCCTGAAGACCTCAAATTACTCCTAGACCGCCTCAGTACCGTTTGGATGGCGGGTATTGCTGCGGAAACCCTGACCTATGGTGAAGCGAAAGGGGGTAGTGACGATCGCGAAAAGTTAGCCGCTACCCTCGATTATTTTGGTCGTCCTCAATCCGAAGTTCCTCTAAAACAGCGTTGGGGAGAGTTACAAGCCACAACTTTACTCAAAGAACACCAAACCGCTTACGAAGCCTTAGTCACGGCGATGCAGAATCGAGCTACTGTGGCCGAATGTTATGAGATTTTGCAATAGAGGCAGGAGGGGGATTTTCAGTTATCAGCCTAATCAGGGGCAGTAGGTATGCAGGCAGTGGGCAGTGGGGGGAGGAAATTACCAATTACCAATTAAGGGATTTAGGGAAAACGGTACAAACAACCAACAACCAATAACCAATAACCAATAACAAACATTCCATCTTTGTGTAAGATGAAAAAAGCTGTAACAAATTGTTACGCCGATTTCATATTTATTTTATTTTAGACCGCGTTGATGTTTGACCAACTGCTGAACTCTAACTTTGCAGCCAGCTTAACTATTCCCTTTTTATTAATCGTTTTAGTCGCCTTAGAAGCTGTCCTGTCTGCCGATAACGCGATCGCCCTCGCCGCGATCGCCAGAGGCCTCGAAAACCCGCAACAACAACGTCGAGCGCTCAATATCGGCTTGTTATTGGCTTATGTGTTGCGTGTGGCTTTAATTTTAACCGCGAGTTGGGCGATCCGCTTTTGGCAGCTTGAAGTAGCTGGGGCTTTGTACTTGCTGTGGCTGGTGTATCAATACTTCTCTAGCGACAGCGATGGCGATTCCGAGCATCATGGCATCAGATTTGCCTCCTTATGGCAAGCGATCCCGATGATTGCGGTAACGGATTTAGCCTTTTCTCTCGATAGTGTCACCACCGCGATCGCCATTTCCGAGCAAATTTGGCTGGTCATTGTCGGCGGTACAATTGGTGTGATTGCCTTGCGCTTTCTCGCCGAACTTTTCATTCGTTGGTTACAAGAATATGCCAACCTCGAAGACGCAGGTTATATTACCGTCGGCTTGGTGGGAGTCCGCTTACTCATCAAAGCCCTACTGCCTGCCTACGTCCCCCCCGAATGGCTGATGATTGGTGTTATTGTGGCAATTTTTGTGTGGGGTTTCTCAGAGCGATCGCAACCCAACACCCCCATCAACTCTTAACTTCAAAACCCCGGTTTTGTTGAGAAACCGGGGTTCTCAATTTTCTGGCAATAAATTACTCGTACAACCAAGTTAAGCGACTCGGTTCCCAATCCACCAATTCTTCCTCTTTGAACCACAGCTTAATTTCTTCTTTCGCTGTTTCTGGAGCATCCGAACCGTGAATTAAATTACGACCGAGGTCAACTCCATAATCACCGCGAATTGTACCCGGTTCAGCCGTCAGAGGATTTGTCCCCCCAATCAGTTTCCGCGCTGAGGCGATAACATCTTTACCTTCCCACACCATCGCCACCACAGGGCTAGAAATAATAAATTCAACCAAGCCGTTAAAAAAGGGTCTGTCTTTGTGAACCGCATAATGCTGTTCGGCTAATTCCCGCGAGACAGCCACCATTTTCAAGCCCACAAGGCCAAATCCCTTTGCCTCAAAGCGTTTGATAATATCGCCAATGAGATGCCGTTGTACGCCATCGGGCTTGATCATAATAAATGTTTGTTCCAAGATTCCCTCCGCTTGAATTTACAATTCGATACAAAAGATACAGTAGCAGTTATTGGTTGTTTGTTGTTTGTTATTGGTGATTCTCCGACTGCCTCAAAAATTACCCTAGCACTCGATCCCAAATGGTTGTAGCATAATCGAAAGCCAAAATAACAAATTAATATAGACAAAACAGAATTATGGTGCTATCAGTCAACGAGCTAACTTTTGCTCAACAAGTCTTAGATTCGCCGACTTCCGTTCTCGTTTACTTCTGGGCCCCTTGGTGTAAGCCCTGTTTGCATATTAAGCCAATTTTAAAGGATTTTGAGCAAAATTGCCAAAATACTTGGAAAATCGTCAGTATTAATGCTGATGACAACTTCAGACTGGTCAATACTTATCGGATACGGACATTACCGACCTTGTTGTTGTTTGAAAAAGGCGCGATCGCTCATCGTATCGAAGGTTTCCAAACCCGCGACGAATTGCGGCGAATTTTGGCAGCTTTAGAGAATCAAAGTTTAATGCTGACTTCAGCTTAGAGCGCGATCGCGTCGCCCTTTCTCCCTCTTTTTAACAAACTCAATTAACTTAACAACTGAATTATCCCGACTTCAGCCTTTGTCCCCCCCGGACGAAAGGCTGATTTAGGCTTGCTGATGAAACGACCATTTCTCCCCCCAGACCTAAGCCTTGAGATAGAGAGATCGAAGAATATAGGTATAAACACTTCCTAAAAGTAGCGGATATGTCAGAATTGTTAGCGTTACACTGCAAACAATGAAGAAATATTAAAGATAGGAAGAGGTAATGGAACCGCTCTATCAATACGCCTGGTTAATTCCAGTATTGCCCCTCGTCGGCGCGATGCTGTTGGGAGTTGGACTCATCTCCTTCAACAAATTCACTAACAGCCTGAGAAAAATCAACGCTGCCCTCATTATTACCTTGATGGCAGGTGCAATGGCTTATGCCTTCGCGCTGCTGTGGAGTCAGATACAAGGAACACCAGCCTTCTCTCGTAGTTTCGAGTGGGCTGCGGCAGGGGATTTTCATCTCACGATGGGCTACACCATCGATCCCCTCGCGGCTGTCATGCTTGTCATCGTCACCACCGTCGCCTTTTTGGTGATGGTCTACACCGATGGCTACATGGCTCACGATCCCGGTTATGTTCGCTTTTATGCTTATTTGAGCTTATTTGGCTCGTCCATGCTTGGCTTAGTCATTAGCCCCAACCTCGTCCAAATTTACATCTTTTGGGAATTGGTGGGGATGTGTTCGTACCTGCTCATTGGCTTTTGGTACGATCGCAAAGCGGCTGCTGATGCTTGCCAAAAAGCCTTTGTAACCAACCGCGTTGGCGACTTTGGCTTACTTCTCGGTATGTTAGGTCTATATTGGGCTACGGGGAGTTTTGAATTTGGCGTAATGGGCGATCGCCTCCAAGAATTAGTCGCATCAGGCGCACTCTGGTCGGGATTAGCCGCCATCTTCGCCATTTTGGTCTTTTTAGGCCCTGTAGCTAAATCAGCCCAGTTCCCGCTTCATGTGTGGCTGCCTGACGCGATGGAAGGCCCCACCCCCATCTCGGCGCTGATCCACGCAGCCACGATGGTTGCCGCCGGAGTCTTCCTCATTGCCCGGATGTACCCGGTATTCGAGGAAATCCCCATCGCCATGAGTACCATCGCTTGGACGGGGGCATTTACCGCCTTTCTCGGTGCGTCCATTGCCATTACCCAAAACGACATCAAAAAAGGTCTGGCTTATTCGACCATTTCCCAACTCGGTTACATGGTCATGGCCATGGGGACGGGAGCTTATACCGCCGGACTGTTTCACCTGATGACTCATGCTTACTTCAAAGCAATGTTGTTCTTAGGTTCGGGTTCGGTGATTCACGGCATGGAAGGCGTGGTCGGCCATGACCCCATACTCGCCCAAGATATGCGCTTAATGGGCGGCTTAAGGAAATATATGCCTCTGACTTCGTTTAGCTTCCTCATCGGCACGCTGGCGATTTCTGGTATCCCTCCGTTTGCCGGTTTCTGGTCGAAAGACGAAATCCTCGGTTTGGCTTTTGAGGTCAATCCCGCGTTGTGGCTGATTGGTTGGCTAACTGCGGGGATTACCGCCTTCTATATGTTCCGAATGTACTTCATGACCTTTGAAGGGGAATTTCGGGGCAATAATAGCGAGATTCGCGCCCAACTCAAAGCCGAAGCCGCAACAGATACCGAAAGCGAAGAAATACTCGAACCTGCTTTCGCTCCCGGCGCAATGAACCCCGCCGAACTCGACCACGACGACCATCACCACAGCAGCGAACCCCACGAATCGCCTTGGACAATGACTTTCCCGTTGTTGGCTTTGTCGATTCCGTCGATTGCCATTGGTTTACTCGGTCGTCCCTGGCATAATGACTTCGAGATGTTCATTCACGCCCCTGGGGAGACTTTAGCCGAAGTGATGGAAGCCGCCGAACACTTCGAGTTGAACGAGTTTCTGATTATGGGCGGTAACTCTGTGGGGATTGCCCTGATTGGGATTACCCTGGCTTCTTTGATGTATTTACAAGGTAAAATCGATGCGAGCGCGATCGCGTCTAAAATCCAGCCATTGTACCAATTTTCCCTCAAAAAATGGTATTTCGACGAAATTTACCACAGTCTCTTTGTGGTCGGTTTGCGTCGCATTGCCCGTCAAATGCTCGAAATCGATTACCGCGTGGTAGACGGGGCAGTAAACTTTACCGGACTCGTTACTGTAGTCAGTGGTCAAGGCTTAAAATACCTCGAAAACGGTCGCGTCCAATTCTACGCCCTCATCGTTTTTGCAGCAGTTTTAGGCTTCGTCGTTGTCTCCAGTCTCGGTTAATTAGTGTAGGGTGGGCAATGCCCACCAACACCAACTTTCAGCGACAACAACTGAGGATGACTTAAGTCCGTAATGGACTTAGTAACGTTAGCCCCAGATTTTTAATCTGCGGGCGGGTTAGCGGTATAAACAATAAATCCGTCGCAAACGCTATGTTTGGGGCTTGAGACCCAATGCCAAGGCTCAAAGTAAGGAATGGTGGGCATTGCCCACCCTACTGCTAACTACTGCTAACTTCACTTGAGTCTTACTGGTTTTAGAGGGGGAAGAGTGGGGAGAGGGGG
>JAWQFT010000026.1:0-45127 GCA_035968055.1 Jaaginema sp. PMC 1080.18
CCCAAACTCCCACCCCCCTCACCGATCCCCCCAATCCTGACCCTATGGGACAAGTGACCGGGGTAAACCAACTGAGAGATGTTGCTCCTAGCGACTGGGCTTATACCGCCTTGAGCGACCTCATACAACGCTACAACTGCCTCCAGGGGTATCCCAACGGCACATTCGACGGCCAACGCCCCCTCAGCCGCTACGAATTCGCCGCCGGACTCAACGCCTGCGCCAATACCCTTGAAACCCTACTCACAGACAACACCAATCGCGCCACCCGTGACGACCTCGAAACCCTGCGCCGTCTCATGCAGGATTTTGAAACCGAACTCGCCACCCTCGACAATCGAATCGACACCCTCGAAAGCCGCGTTGACTTCCTCAGCGATAACCAATTTTCCACCACCACCAAACTCTACGGTCAAGTGGTAACGGGACTGCAAGGGCGTTTTGGCAATAGCGCCGATGCCCAAAAAGCCGACGGAACCTTTGGCAGAGACGGCAACCCCGACACCCCAGACCCCAACGACGAAATCAGCTTTGGCTATAACGCCCAACTAACGCTGCTGACCCAATTCAATCCCCGCAGTTTTCTCCTCACCGGGCTGCAAGCGGGCAACCTCAACACCAGCGACTTCACCAGCAACTTCGGTCTGCTCAACAACAATTTCACCCGCCTCGGCTACGAATCCAACACCAACAATGACCTAATCCTTACCGATGTCAGCTATCGCCAACTCGTCACCGACAACCTAGCAATGATCGTCGGTCCGGCTGGCGTGAACCCCGTTAACGTCTTCCGCGGCCCCTCACGGGTCGAAAGTGCCGGATTTGGCCCCCTCTCCCGCTTCGCCCAACGCAACCCGATTGTACAAATCGGCGCAACCACCGCCGGAATTGGCTTTGACTGGCAACCCTCCCGACAAATCAGCCTGCAAGGGGTCTATGCGGCTCCCTTCGCCAATGCCTCCTCTGCGGGTCTTTTCAACGATAGCTATACAGCCGGGGTGCAAGCTTTCGTCACGCCCACCGACACGATTGATGTGGCGCTGTATTATCTCCATTCCTACTCCGGCTCTAACGCGGGACGACTGCAAACCGGGGTCGGGGATAGCGATATTTCTTCATTTACCGCAGCGCGATTTAATACTGATGCCTTTGGCGCAACAGTCAACTGGGCGATGACCGAAGATGTAACCTTGGGCGGCTGGGTCGGGTTTACCACCTCGCACCAGGTGAATTATTCCGGGTCGGTGCAAACGAATAACTGGATGGTCTCGTTGCAATTCCCCGATTTATTCGCTGAGGGGAATTATGGGGCGATTTTCTTTGGGGTGCCGCCTCGAATTACGGAAAGTAACTTGACCGTTAATGGGGTGTTAACGGGGAATTTACCGAGCATTTTTGAGGGGAATTTAGTGACGAATACGAATGGGGGACGGCGAGACAGTACCTATCATTTAGAGGCGTTTTATCGGTGGCGATTATCTGAGCATATTACGCTGACTCCAGGGGTAATTGTGTTATTGAATCCGGGGCATAATGGGGGGAGCGACCCGATTGTTATTACCGGTTTACGCACTACGTTTTCTTTTTGAGACTTGGGGTTTGGGGTGAGGGCAAATCATTTTTTCTCGTTCCTGGGTAGAACCCAGGAATGCCGAATTAAGGCTCTGCCTTGATTACAATTTATTTTCGTCTATCCCGCTAACCCGCCCGCAGATTAAAATCTGGGGCTAACGAGTACAAAGTCCGCCGATTGCGGACTGAAAAACTTTTGTAATAACTGATTCCGAATTATGATTTTATGATTACTCTCGAACATCTCTTACAAAATCAACGCCCCCAAATTTTAGAAATTGCTGCTAAATATAATGCAAGCAATGTGCGGGTTTTTGGGTCAGTAGTACGCGGCGAAAATACAGAGACTAGCGATGTTGATTTCTTGGTAGAAATGCCTCCCGGTCAAAGTTTGCTGAAACGTATTGCCCTGATGCAAGAGTTAGAAGATTTACTCGGTTGTCCGGTGGATGTGGTGAAGCCAGAGATACTGCATGAGCATATTCGCGATCGCGTTTTACGAGAGGCTATTTCCCTACAATTGCCCCGCAGCAAAGACGGCTGCTACTGGAAGTTGTAAATCAGGAAATGTCGTAGATGCGAAACTGTCACCTTGCCGAAATAGGCATTTTTCATAAATATCATCGACTAATTGACATACCGTAAATGTGGGTTGTTTGGGTTTACCAATGTAGTCTCTCCCACCCAGTCCCAAGTAATCAGTAATCCAGTATTCCGGTACTCCCAAAATGGCGTAGTCTTCTGCTTTTCGCGCATAGTCATTTTGCCAGTTGGTGCTGACTACTTCCGCAATGAGTTTAATCGCAATACTGGAGGTAATGACGGCTTGTTGTTGCCAAAGCGGTTCGTGGATCAGTTGGGTTTTGTCGAGTACAATGATGTCCGGGCGAAATGCGGTATTATCTGATATACGAATTAAACAACTATGAGGAATGAAGTAAGGTAAGTTAAGGCGATCGATTTCAACATTGAGTTTTCTGGCTATAAAACCGATTACTTGTTCGTGTAAACCTGTGGGTTCCAAGTCGATTAATTCTCCATCGATTAATTCGTAATTATTTTGGTTGCCATATTGCTTGATAAATTCTGTAATATTTAAGGGTTTGAGGTTAGCTTGAATCATAGTTATTCCTTGAATTTATAGTATTTTCATCTCAAAGGCGATCGCGCATCTACGTTTTTCTTCATAACATAAAATTGCTGGCATTAAAGTAAACTAATGAAAACCCCGGTTTTTTATCGAAAACCGGGGTTTAAATTAAACAAAATTAAACCGTTTTACAACAAAGTCAGAATGTAAAGTAAGGCAAAGAGAACAATCCAGATAATATCGACAAAGTGCCAATAAATTTCCGTCATTTCTACGCCCGTATGCTTGGCTTCGTTGTAGTGATTGGGACGACGCGATCGCCATAACACGCCCAACATCAGTAAAATACCCACGAAAACGTGCAAACCGTGGAATCCGGTCATCACATAAAAGCAACTGGAAAAGACATTCTCACTTAAGCCGTAACCCAGGGTTAAATATTCGTAAGCTTGACCGCCGAGGAAAATTGCGCCCATTAAGGCTGTGATGCCGTACCACAAGCGCATTCCAGCGATATCATTCTCTTTGACTGCGACATCGCCTTTATGAATGACGAAGCTACTGGAAATCAGGATGACAGTGTTGATGGTGGGGAGGAGTAACTCCACTTCCGTTTCTTCGGGGGGCCAAGACCCCGCAGCACCGCGATAAATCAAGTAAGCGGCAAATAAACCGCCAAACATGAGGGATTCTGAGGCGAGGAAGATGAGTAAGCCTAGTAAACGGTAATCTTCGTGTTCGCCATGTCCGGCTGCTGCACCATTTTGACTAACATTGGTGGTATCGATCGATCCTTGCATAACTTTAGGAGAGCGAGAACGTTACCGCCTCGCTCTAAATTACTACTATTTCACTTGGGATTTGACGTTGGCTAAGAGGTCTTCGAGGCTTTCGTCGTCGTCCTCCATTTGGGTGTCTACGCCGTAGTCGTAGGGGCCAGCCCAGATGATCGGGTCTTCGTCGAAGTTCTCAATGGCAGGAGGGGAGGTGGTTTGCCATTCCAGGGTGAGCGATCGCCAGGGGTTACGGGGTGCTTTTTCACCCCAACCCCAACTCCAAATCATGTTGATCAAAAAGGGAATAATCGAAACGCCCAAAATCATCGAACCCACGGTACACAGTTGGTTCAAGCTGGCAAACTGCGGGTCGTACATGGCAATCCGGCGCGGCATTCCTTGCATCCCCAATTGGTGCATGGGCATAAAGGTCATATTTGCGCCGATGAAGGTCAGGAGGAAGTGAACGCGACCCAGAGGTTCGTTGTACATCCGTCCGGTCATTTTGGGGAACCAGTGGTAAATGGCGGCATATAAGCCAAAGACCGAACCGCCAAACAGGACGTAGTGGAAGTGACCGACCACATAATAGGTGTCGTGGACGTGGATATCAAAGGGGGCTGCCCCTAGGGTAACGCCGCTTAAGCCGCCAAAGACGAACATGGCCAGCAAGCCGACGGCAAAGAGTAGGGGGGAGGTTAAACGGATTTTACCGCCCCAAAGGGTAGCCACCCAGCTAAAGATTTTGACTCCGGTGGGGACAGCGACGATTAAAGTCGAGATCGTGAAGAACATCCGCATCCAAGCGGGCGTTCCACTGGTGAACATATGGTGTACCCAGACGAACAAACCGACTAAGCAGATGGCCAAACTGGAGTAAGCGATCGCCTTATAACCGAAAATGGGTTTACGAGAATGGGTGGAGATCACCTCGGACATTGTGCCGAAAATCGGCAAAATCATCAGGTAAACTGCCGGATGGGAATAAAACCAGAATAAGTGCTGGTAAACGACGATATCGCCCCCCATTTCCGGGCGAAAGAACCCTGTACCGAAGTTAATATCAAACAACAGCATGGTTAAGCCAATGGCTAAAACCGGGGTGGAGAATAATGCTAAAGCGGAGGTGGCTAACATTGCCCAACAAAATAGAGGCAAGTCGTCCCATTTCATCCCCGGAGTCCGCAGTTTAAAGATGGTGACGATAAAGTTCAGCGCCCCCAAAATTGAGGATGTCCCGACCATAATCAGCGAGAGAATCCAAAAGGACTGTCCGAGATTATTGGTGATTAAGCTCAAGGGGGGGTAAGATGTCCAACCGGCTTGTGCGCCGCCAAAATAGAGGCTAACTCCCATGAGTAAGGCGGCTGGGGGGTTTAACCAAAAGGCGATCGCGTTCAGGTTAGGAAACGCCATATCCTTGGCCCCAATCATCAAGGGAACGAGATAGTTCCCAAAGCCCCCAATCGCCGCCGGGACAACCCAAAAGAAGATCATCATCGTGCCGTGATTGGTCAGCAGGGTGTTGTAGAGGTTGGGGTCGAGGAGATCGGAGTCGGGGGTTGCGAGTTCGGCCCGCATAAACAAGGCCATTACCCCGGCAATCAGGTAGAAAACAAAGGAGAATACGAGGTACTGAATGCCGATAACTTTGTGATCGACGTTGTACCAAAAGTAGTGATACCAACTCCAAGCTTCTGGATGTTGATGAGTGCCATTGTGACTGTCAATGGGAATTTGTGCTTGTGCCATAAGTGCGAATAAGTTTGCGGTTTTCTTGATATTTGCTGTAGAGATTCCAAAAGAAAAGCCGAAATCGAGAGCTTAAGGCTGAATTTGGGCTAAAACGTCGGCGTTGATACCCATTTCTTCAGCGTAGGGCTGGAGGTAATCGGAGTCGCTGAGGTTTTGGGGATTGACAGCGACAGTGGGCTGTTCTGTCCCGACGGCGACGCGGTTATCCTCTAACCACTGTTCGTATTCGTCAGCTTCGTGGACGATAATTTGCGATCGCATTGCGCCGTGATACGCCCCGCAGAGTTCCGCACAAACAATGGGATAAGTACCCGTGTGAGTCGCGGTAAAGCGTAATTGCGCCATTTGACCGGGAAGGGCATCTTGTTTGATGCGAAACTGGGGTAGCCAGAACGAGTGGATTACGTCTTGGGCAGAAATGTTGAGTTGTACGTCTTTTCCGGCAGGAACGTGCAGTTCCCCAGAGGTGATATCATCGCCGGGATAGTTGAACAGCCAAGCGTATTGCAAGCCTGTGACATTCACCACCACTTCTGCCGGATTGTTCATGTCTTGGGGGGTTGCCCCTAAGCCATAATCCGGGCGAGATTTGGGGGTATTTTTAATCATCTCTTCAACATCGGCTTGACCAATGAGGGGGGCAGAGATATCGCTACCGGGAAGGCTGGCGATTTCGACGCTGTGGTGGTGATGGTGGGCCATTTGATCTTGACCGGAGGTGTCAAAGCCGCCCATTTGGTTGTAAACTTCGACGCTGTAAATCCCTAAACCAATCACTAAGAAGGCGGGGATCGCTGTCCAGAAGATTTCGAGGGGGAAGTTCCCTTCTACGGGATCGCCGTCGGTTTCATCTCCGGGTTTATGACGAAATCTAATTAAAGCGTAGACGATCGCGCCCTCGACGATTAAAAATAACGCCATAGCGATGGTTGCCATCACGGTAAACAAGTCATCCACCAAAGGCGCTTGTTCTGAGACTTGTTCGGGCAGGAGATTGTTATTTTGACCGTACCAGACGCTAATTGCAGCTACAACTAAACCGATAGTTAGGGCAATTAACGAACCGGGTACTGTTTCTTTTTCTTTAGCCATATTTTTGCGAATAATTCAATTTCTGCTCTAGACGAGTCTGCAACACCGATCCTATCGAAGCACCAAATCTCGGATTACTACTGAAGTCGCTGGTTTTTTTTAAGATACCGTTGGTTTTTTGGTGTCGATGGCTACAGTTGCTTGTAAAACTTAACGAAAGCTTAAGGCTAGACTGTGGTGTACAAGGGCATTGTAGAAAATCTGAACTTGGGGAGTTGGGCGATCGCAACATAACTTTACAATATAATCCTTGAAGCTGGGGTCAAGTTATGCAGGGGATCGCTGAGTTGCTAAATTCTCTTGGGGCGATCGCGCTCCTGTTTTTGAGTAAGATAAAGTTAAGTTAAAATAGGGTTATTCAGCCTACTTCTACTAGAGGTTGAAGGCTGATTTTATAAAAAATCTATTTTTTATCAATGAAATCTGTAAAGCAGGAAATTAGTTTATTACTCGCTAACTTACCCGATGATTGTTCAGTTGAAGAAGTCCAGTATCATATTTATGTTTTAGAGAAAGTTCGGCAAGGGTTAGCTGTGGCCGATCGCGACCGAACTGTATCTCAAGACGAAGCGAAAGACTTATTAAGTAAATGGTTAATCGAGTAGTTTGGTCGATGAATGCTGTAGAGGATGTAGACGCGATCGCTACTTATATTGGTCGCGATTCTGCTTCCTATGCAGCCGCCGTCGTACAGAAAATCCTTAATGCGACCCAAGAACTGAGTCATTTTCCTGGAGAGGAAATTGCGGAATTTGGCGATCCGACATTACGAGAAAAATACGCTTATTGTTATCGCATTGTCTATCGCCACCAAGACCAAATTATTACCATCGCGGCAGTTGTTCACGACCAAAAATTACTACATTTTACTTAATTTTGATAGTGGCTTAAATTTGCAGGCTAAAGACATCCGCAAAAATCTCTGTTTTTGAAGGCCGACGGCGCTTGTCGGGAGAGTCGTACACGACTAATAACGCATTTTCTTGTCCCAAGCAAGGATATAATGTTAACCCTTCTGCGTGGTCGCTTCCTAGGGTAAAAGGCAAGTTAAAAATAGCTTTTAAATAATCTCCTTCTTGGGAATTAATGGTTGCTTCATCGACACTTAAAACATCTTGCCAAACAAAGACTTCCATTGCCCCTTCTAAACTCATGGTCGGCCCGGCTAAGATGATCAAGTCATCACCATAAAAGCACAATTCGCGGATACCCAAACCATTGAGATCGCAGAAATGTTTGCGATATTTTTTACCTTCCGAACCAATTTTTTTAAGGGTTAAAACGCCGGGTTTCTTTTCCGTTACTTCGATTTCGATAATAATTGCCCAGCCTCGCAAAACTGGACCGCGTAAACCCAGAAAAATGCGATTACCCCGCACGACAATTCCTTCAATATCTAAACCGTTATCTTTGGAAGGAATTTCAGCTTTCATAAACGATGACAAATGCCGATCTTTCCGTAATTCAGCCATTAAAATATTACCGAATTTTTCGTGCTTTTCTAAACTGGCAGCACTAAGGGGGCGATCGCGTTCCTCGGACGGGTTATAATTTTTGACTAATTCACCTTTAATAACTGGCACTCGTCCTAACAGAAAGCGATTACTGTCATACTTAATTGTGGCGAGACGGTCTAAATCTTTCGCTGTTTTCTTCCCTTTAGGTTTCTTGCGCTTACTACTGTGCGACCCCGTAAACCAAAGATAGCCGTCGCTATAATCCATGCCTTCGATATCAATTTCGTCCTTCTGGTCAAAAAGATCGAGGTAATTTTTGAGAGGAAAAGAGGTTTGTTTGCCGTACATATTATGGCCAATGGGACTCAAACGTTCTAAAGTTAAAAGTTCGTCAGACCCTACCCATAAGTTACCATCGGGAGTCAGGGAAACTGCTGAAATATCAGACAAAAGATCGTCATTTTCTTTTTTGAATTTGAGTAAAACGCGACTGAGAAAAAAGTAATCTTGCATAGTTAATTTGATGAAAGCAATTGCAATATTTTTAGTCTAAGACATAAATACGATCGACCATAAAAACGGGTCGGTTGGTGTAGTCTTCTTCATATTCTTGTAACCGTACTAAATCGGCGGTCAAATCTTCTTGTTTTGTCAATTCTGAAGCGACAAAAGGACGAACATAGCCAACCATTAAAACTTTTTGATTAGTTTCGGGTAAGTCAACACCCCTGTGGGCGATCGCAGCTAATAAATCGCTTCCCCCAAAAAGCTGACCTTCAGCAATAGTAAAAAACTTTTGTCCTAAAGTATCAGCAACTCTACCTTCAATAGAAATAGAACGATTGTAATACCATTGGGGAAATTGAGTTACTTCTCCAGGAGAAGGAGATAAATCAATAGATTGAGCAAAGATAACTGGAATATCTCCATAGTTGAGATATAACTCTCGATCGACTCCAAAATTCTCTGGGGCTGTTGCTAGATTTAAACGCTGAACTTCTCCAGTAATTTGTAAGTTGGTGTACTGATTGCGGCGTTCGGGCATCGGGCTACCCGTATTATTAATAACTAAAATGTTTTTTCCCGTGACCAAAGGTTCGCCTCGAATCCAAAAGTTACCATCTTCTAATACCCGGATAACACTCCCGCGAACTGTTATTATTTCCCCTAAAAAAGCCTCGACATTTTCGGGTAAAGATTCGTGGTCAATAACCTGAATTGGAGTTTGCGCGATCGCCTCCAGGGGAAATAATCCAGGGGTTATTATGCCCACAACTGCCAAAATCAGGGACAAATTAATACAGTATGACACGGAGGGTTGTTGAGTAAGTTCGGGTATGAAATTGCGTATTACCTCCAAATTTGGCAAATAATCGCTTTTTTGACCTCTACCCAATGGCTGAATTTTTCTGAAATCCATTTCTCAAAATAAATCCTTAAGATTAGTTAAAAAAAAGCCAAATTTTTGTCTTGGGGGGGATGTATTATTATCTTCATTTTTTTATTGTTACTACAAATCCCAAGAAACAGCATGAGTACCGGAAAGTTTTTAGGTTTCGTTTGTTTATTAATTGCCCTTTACATTGTTTGGCGAATTCGCCAGATTATTTTACTCGCATTCACCGCTATTATTTTCGCCACAATTCTCAACCGCTTTGTGAAAAAACTGCAACGAGGCGGTATTCGTCACGGAGTTGCCGTCGCGATCGCGGTTGTGTGTGTATTATTAATTTTATCCGGCTTTTTTGCCATTGTTGTTCCCGCCATTACCGACCAATGGGGACAATTGGTAACACTCGTCCCCGACGCAATTCAAAAACTCAGAAGCAGTTCCACTTGGCTGGAAAATCTCATTCCCCTACAACTCACACAAGACATCGAGAACTTTGAGGATTTTCAAGAATTAATGAATCGTTTTCCTGCCGTGGATGGGAACTGGGTTGGTAGTGTTTTTCGCGTCTTTTCAGGTTCTTTAAGTTTTGTTTTAAACCTATTGTTAGTAACTTTTGTCGCAATTATGTTACTGGCAAATCCCCGACCTTATCGTCGCGTTTTCATCTTATTATTTCCAGCATTTTATCGCGATCGCATTGATGAAGTTTTGACCAAATCCGAAAATGCTTTACTCGGTTGGTTTATCGGTATATTATTTAACATGAGCATTATTGGCGTACTAAGCGGTATCGGCCTGCTATTACTCGGTGTACCCCTCGCCTTCGTTAATGCCTTGTTAGCGGGAGTTCTCACGTTTATTCCCAATGTCGGTCCGGTTCTCAGTGTCATTCCCCCTGCGGCTCTCGGTCTTCTGGAAAATCCCTGGAAAGCCCTAGCAGTTGTGATTCTCTACATCGCTATTCAACAAATTGAAAGCAACATTTTGACTCCCCTTGTCATGCAGCATCAAGTTTCTTTACTACCTGCGATTACCTTACTTTCTCAAGTCGCTTTTGCTGTCTTTTTCGGCTTGTTGGGGTTATTTTTAGCGCTCCCTATTGTCATTGTTGCCCAAGTTTGGTTCAAAGAAATCCTCATCAAAGATATTCTTAATAACTGGGATTCTCCTCATCGTCGTCATTTCCCAAAATTTGCCACCTCATCGGAAAATTCAACAACGAACCAATAATCATGAAAATGTTTTAGTTTTTACCGATCGATTGTGACAAATGATACAAGATTGCCCGTCATGGCGATCGCTTCCCCAAAAGCTCTGCCCAAATTGACCGCTTCGATCTAAAATCGAAATATAACTTAACATTACCCCCGCATCTCAATCATGTCTAACGTTGAAATCTACACCTGGAGTCGCTGTCCTTTTTGCCTGCGTGCCAAAGCCCTACTCGATCGCAAAGGTATAGAATATCAAGAATACGTCCTCGATGGCGACGAAGCCGCTCGCGACCAAATGGCACAACGAGCCAACGGACGACGCAGTGTGCCTCAAATTTTTATCAACGATCATCATATTGGCGGCTGTGATGATTTATACAATTTAGAGCAAAGTGGAGAACTTACTCCCCTTCTGTCCGAAAGCCCGGTGTAAAACCAACAAAAGGAATTGACGACTCCCACCGTTAAGCTCCTCTCGTCGCTGTAACGGGGGTCTTCACCCCGACATTTTAGATAATTGCGCCCAATTTTCTTGGTAAACTGTCAACTGTTGATGATTGCCCCAATTTCGGAAACAGCTTCATGAAGTTTGCCTTTATTATTGACCCAATTGCGAAACTCGACCCCACCCATGATACCAGCGTGGCTCTGATGGAAGCAGCTCAAGCCCGCGGCCACGAAGTGTGGATTACTACAGCTCAACAATTGAGTATTATTCAGGGTCAGGCTTGGGCTTTACTCGAACCCGTGCAACTCGAACCCGTCCAATGGGTTGAAGGGAGTTGGATTGTAGCCGAAGCCTGGCATTTACTACACCCAGCGCAACTACTCCCCCTAGAGACAATGGATGTAGTGTTTATGCGGACAGACCCCCCCGTAACCATTCCGTATTTGTACGTTACGCAAATTCTGGATTTGCTCGATACCGAAAAGACCTTGGTGGTGAATCGTCCGCGCGGCTTACAAGCAGCTAATGAAAAGCTTTATGGCTTGAATTTCGCCGAAGTTATGCCCGAAACCATTGTTAGCTCCGAAGCCCCAGTCATTCGCGATTTTGTGAAAGCGCAAAAAGCGGGAGTATTGAAACCCTTGGGAGGGAAAGCCGGGGAAGGAATTTTGTTTTTGGAGTGGGGCGATCGCAACCTTAACTCCCTCATCGAGATTAGCACCAAATGGGGCAGAGAACCTGTAATGATTCAATCTTACCTCCCGGCAGCGAAAGAGGGCGACAAGCGCATTATTCTGCTGAATGGGGACGCAATTGGAGCAGTGAATCGCATTCCCACCGGGTCGGAGTTTCGGGGCAATATGGCCGTAGGAGGTCGTGTCGCTAAAACCGATATTACCACCGCCGATCGCCAAATTTGTGAAACTGTAGCACCGCGATTGCGCGAAGATGGCTTATACTTCGTCGGCTTGGATGTCATCGGGGGTTATCTCACGGAAGTTAATGTTACGAGTCCGACAGGAATCCGCGAAATTGACCGTTTAAATGGCACTCAGATTGGTTTAGAGGTTATTGAATGGTGTGAAAGCTATCGAGCTTAGGTTCAGTCCTCTCTCCCTCGAAATAGTCAACTTTCTTTCTCTAGTTGGATTACATCGCCCTGATTTTGCTGCTATTCTATACACATTAAGATAAACCGCACTGAAGCCGAGGTTAACTCGCGATCGCACGTTGAATATTTCCTGAAAAAACGGGTGGTCAGTGCCTATATTCGCTCTCAACTTTAGCGGTGAAATATTGTTATAAAAACCGTGACGAGTTGAACGGGCTTTCTATAAGAAAACGATTATGGTTGCCCTGTTTTGAACTTATTTCAAAGCAGGGCTAACCCTATCTATTGTCTTGCTTAATTCTCTTAACCACGGAGGTCTATACTGTGTCCAATTCTACTCAAGAACGCCGTCCCACTCCCGATGAAATTCCCGGTCAAAAGTTAGATTATCCGGCATCCCAAGCCGACATGACTCCCCAGCCGGATAGCGATTTATCTAACTATAATCCAGCGAATAAATTAAAAGGGAAAGTTGCCTTAATTACCGGAGGAGATTCGGGGATTGGTCGGGCCGTCGCGATCGCCTATGCTTTAGAAAAAGCCGATGTCGCCATTTTTTACGACCAAAACGACGAAGACGCTCAAACCACTCGCACAGAAGTAGAAAATAGAGGTCAGAAATGCCTAGTTATCAAAGGGGATGTCCGCGATTACGAAACTTGTGAAAAAGCAATTCAACAAATCATCGAAACCTTTGGACATTTAGACATCTTAGTCAATAATGCAGCTTACCAAATGGTACAAAAGCAGCCCGAAAATATTAGTTTGGAGCAATTTCGCCGTACTCTAGAAACTAACGTTTTCGGCTACTTCTATATGGTGAAAGCCGCGCTACCTCATCTCAAAGCGGGTGATGTAATTATTAATACAGGGAGCATTGTGGGCAAAATTGGTAAAGGAATGCTCATTGATTACGCTGCAAGTAAAGGAGCAGTCCACGCCATGACAAAATCCCTAGCAGAAAACTTAGCAGAACGAGAAATTCGCGTTAATTCCGTCGTTCCCGGTCCGGTTTGGACTCCTAATATTCCGGCAACAATGCCCATAGACAAAGTAGATAACTACGACACAGATGTCGCCATGAAACGAGCGGCTCAACCAGAAGAATTAGCTCCGGCTTATGTCTTTATGGCGGCTCAAGATAGTAGTTTTGTTACGGGGGCGTTACTTGAAGTTACAGGGGGTCAATGGTCTAATTCCTAGACCGTTTGAGAAAGCGTTTGCTTGAAAAAGTCAGCGCTTTCTTACCCAATAGATAGTCAATACCGTTCCTCAAAAAAGGTAATTCTGTAGTTTTATATCTGACGACCCAAAGCAAATTCTTGATTTATAACTATAGTGGGATGAATCCCAGAAAGATAACTGCTTAAATGTTAGATAGATAAATAAAAATCGTTAAAACAGCATAATAGGAGAATACTTAAAAATATCATGGCTAACCAACCCCAAGCTCACGAAAAATCTGTTAATCCGGGCGATCGCATTGATGAATCAAAAAGTTTAGAAGAAAAAGCACAACAAGTTGCAGTTGATGCTCCCGATATCACAGGCGACCATATTGTTGTACCGACTTATGTCATGGTAGAAGACGAAGAAGGCAACGAAGAAGCCCTACATCACGTCCGCGATGCCGAAGAGATTTCTGATGTAATTCGTCAGGCTCGCACTGATGAAAATGGCGACAGAAAATGGTGGTAATTTGAATTAAAAATTAGCCTTTATTTTTGACCCCTCTCGGCATGGAGAGGGGTTTAGTATATTTATCCTAATAGCAGTACGTTTTTGAGTGAAGGCTGAGGGCAAGCTAGATATCGTAACTCAAACAATTGATCTGCGAAAACCAACAGCTATAGCGCTACGAACAAGCATTAGGACATTGCGTAGGGTGAGCATCGCCCACCATCTTTAGGTTTGAGCCTTTGTGTTATGTCTCAAGCCACGAACGTAGCGCTATAAACCCTAAACGCCCCAACAAACCGCTCAATCCCTGCTAAATCTCGAAACACTTGAATATCCTGATATTGACCCTGTTGCTGAAGTAACTCAACTACCTGGGAAGCTTGACCTGCCATCAACTCAATTAACCAAAACCCCCCAGACTGCAAATAAATCGGCGCAGTAGCAACTAGATAGCGAATGCTCTCCAAGCCATCAAAACCGCCATCGAGAGCAATTTGGGGTTCGTGGTGGCGGACTTCCGGTTGTAGGGTATCGAGAGTGCCAGTAGGAATATAAGGTGGATTGGATACCATCCCACTCACTTGCTTTTGGAGATGGGCAAGAGGTTGCCACCAACTGCCGCGATAAAACTGAATACGATCGCCCCCTCCCTGCAACTGAGTTGAATTTTGAGTCGCGATCGCGATCGCCCTCTCGCTACAATCGACAGCGTGAATTTGGGCTTCGGGCAAAACAGTAGCCAACCCCATCGCGATCGCCCCACTCCCCGTTCCCAAATCCACCCAGTGTCCCGAAATTAAGCCTGGCCGCGCGATCGCCACCGCGGCCGCAATATCTACCATTTGCTCGGTTTCCGGGCGAGGAATCAGCACCCCAGGCACAACCCGCAAGCAAAACTCCCGCCAAGACGTTTCCCCCACTAAATACTGAATCGGAACGCGATCGCGCAGTCGTCGTTGCCACAACTGCTGTAACTCCTCCCAAGAACACCTCAACGCGATCGCCCCTTGGCTTTGGTACGTCCCCAACCGCAACGCCAAACGGTCAAGACCACTCATTCTCTGCAACAACCAATCTAACTCAATAGAATCCACCCCAACCCCTTGACCTTGGCCTTGAGCTTGTTGGTACCATTGCGACAGAATCGCCCCCGTCACTTGAAAACGAGGGCGATCGCTCCCAGTCGAAACTGAGGGATTATTGTCTTGGCTGTTGCTGCATTTGTTGTTGGACACTACGCACGAACTCAATGGACTCTGGAGGCAACACAAGCTGAATCTGCGTCAAAGAGCGATCGTTACTGGTTTGTAACGTTTGGATAAAGCCTTCTAATGGCACAGCTTTAACTTGCACCTGACTCGCTAAATTCGGTTGAGCTTGCTTAAACCGCTCGATCATTTGATTCATCGAAGCTTGGTCAAAGAAAAACGGAATTACCTGCTCGCCATTTTGAGTCAGCGTCACCGAATCGTCCCCCACCGTCGCATAAAACAACGGCGTTTCGTAAAACTGCCCATCCTCCAAAGACAAATAAGCAAAATCCACTTCTTGCCGATTGCTTTGTTCGTTATCGAGTCGGTACAACTCACCCAAAGGCAACGCCGCAATCCGAGCTTGTTGGGACAATTGAGGATTCGACTGAGCCAAACTATTCAAAAAAGCTTGAGCCGCATCGCGACTGATAAAGCGGGGGGAAACCTGCTCTCCCTGCTCGGTTGTAATAAAAACCAACTGGTTATTTTGGGACAACACAAAGAAAATTGGCATAACCCCCAAAGTTTCCACAACTTGCTCTTGGGTTAACGCCCAAACTTGGGAAGGAAGACTGACCATACTAGCAAAGGTCAAAGTTCCGGCTAAAAGGAGCGTTTTGCTCCAACGACTTAAGAATTTCATAAAAACTTCAACGTCAAACTTTTTCTAACTGACTACTACAGGAAAGTTATTCATCCGAACAACTCTTAAACTTACCGCTCTCCAGAAACTTCAGGCGCGCTTTTTGAGGCTGAAACCCTAATATAGTCAAACTTTGAGCCTTTTTTAGAGTAACCCCAAAGCACCCAAGTTTCTGACCTTCTTTGGAGGGGCAAAATCTCCACTCCCCCCGGACTGCCGATTGCCGACTACCCACTGCCTAATATCCCTTAGAGGCTATTGAGAAAGTGACTGTAAGAATTGTAGCGACTCGCGGGAAGGAACTAATAAAACCTGCTTGAGAAATTCCTCAGCTTCAGGTGTGTCGGACTGGAAAGCTTGAATAATCCCTTCTAGAGTAACCACTTCGATATCTACAGGAATATCGCCGACTCGTTCCTTGAGCAATTCTTCTTCAAAAAAGAAGGGGACATAACGCTCGCCTTCAATTTCGATGGTTAAATAGCCATCTTGCTCGGCACTGCGAGGAATAAATAAAGGTACACCTCGGAAGTTTTCTACATTCGCACTGGGATCGTCTTCTCGTAAAATCGACTGAGCTTGTTCGACTTGCTCTTCCATCGGCACATAAGCAAAAACCACCGTTTCGTTTTGAGCCGAACTATCGTTATTGAAGCGATAAACATCATGGAGAGAAACAGGAACAACCTGAACTTGGTCGCCAATACTGGGGTCTTGTCGTTTAAGATTTTCGAGAAAGGCTTTTGCGTCTTCTTGGCTGATAAACGCTCCCGCTACCGAGTCATCTTCGATAGTCGCAACCAGAGGAGAGCCTTCGGCATCGGTTAAAGTAAAGACGGGAATGCCTTGTAAACGTTCTTGGATTTCTTCTTCGGTCAAAGCCCAAACTGGCAGTTCTGCACCGAACACAGTCCCGATTAAGGCAGCACTGACTAACCCTAGCGTGGCACTCCAACGAGTCAATGATTTTCTAAACATGAAGAGTTCCTCAAAAAACGGCTGTTGATTATTTATAGCTTGGACAGTTACTAATTTTCGAGATTGTTGTTAATATCTGTCTCCCCTTTTCTGACTTAAACCGGACGACCAGAGTTCCAGGAAATAATTAGTTTTAGGGCGATCGCCAGCCAAGCTGGAGAATATCTTTTTTCTACAACACGATAGAGTCGCAGTCAAAACTTCACACTGCCACCTCTGCTAATTCTTACTTTTTGATATCGGGATGACAGGATTTGAACCTGCGACATCCTGCTCCCAAAGCAGGCGCGCTACCAAGCTGCGCTACATCCCGTAATAATCGTTTTTCAGTATAACTCAAGAACTGGTCAAAGTTTACTCAGGATACCAAAACATCCCCTTAATGCCTTCTGGGTCGAGCATAAACCCTAAGCGACGATAAAAATCCACCACTTGGGGATCGGCAAACAAAGTAATATTGCTAATATCTTCGCTTTTGAGCTTTTTAATCGTAAATTTCATCAAGGCTTTGCCCAAACCGCGATTTTGGTAGTGAGGATGAACCACTACATCCCAGATCGTGGCATTAAAGGCACAATCAGAAGTGGCTCTGGCAAAACCAATCAAGCGGCGTTTTGCACCCCGCTCTTCCCACATAGACACCACGACAAAACTATGCTGGAGGGCTTTTTTAACCTTTTTGAGGGGGCGACGGGCCCACCCTACAGCATCGCAAAGTTCTTCGAGTTCGTATAAGTCGATTTCTCGGTCGGTGCTAAAAATAATGCGGGGTTCTGCTGCGATCGCGCCGTCTTCTCTTGACGATCGCCCAGACTCGCCCGAAGCCGTTTCTGAGGAACTAAACAAGCTTTTCCAAAAACCCATGCCGATGTGGCTGTGCGCTCGATAAAATAGAACTTGCTTCCGATCTTTTGGCGCAATACCCCTAACGGTTTTGCCCAAAATCCATAAAAGCTAGATTTAATCAGATTCGCCGATCTACGCTGTATTTGTCAAACTCTCTAAACTTAAGCTCTCACTGCGGGATTTCCCCGGAAAAGCTTATCAAAGTTCTGGACGATCGACGAAAGAAGCGATAAGTTCTACGATAGACCACTCGTTTCTGCTTCGCCCATCCATCCTCAAGCAGCAGTAGATTTAAGTCAGCCTGAACTTAAACCTATATGATAATAACACAACTGTATCGGGCATCTATCGAGTCAAGGCGGCTCTCATTGTGATTTTGACGCTTCCACCCTATTACTTTCCTACTCACCTATGGCTGCGGGTTTAAAACCATCTACTCTAGGACTTCTCAAGCGCTTCAATCAAGCGTTCCCCCAGTTCTACGAGCAGTTTGTCAGTAGTGAAATTCAACTCCAAAACCTGCGACTGGCTTATCGACTCTACAAAAGTAAACTCGCCGTTATAGATGTCAAACCCGAAGGCTCCAAAAGCGCTTTGTATTTCGCTTACCGCAATCAATCTTTTTTACTCAGCGATATTTTTGGCGTACTAGCAGCTTATGGACTCACGATTCACAGCCTGAGTTTGTACGGCCAAATCAAGCCCCCCATGTTGGTTTTTATCAAGTTGGTGGTTTCTCGCGGCAATAAAGCCCTCACGGATAAAATTGCCGATAATGTCGCGCGGGCGGTAAGAGAAGCCCTGGCGGGGCATTTTGAGGTCGAAGAAATGCTGGCGGTGGAATTTAACCTCGATGCCGGTTTAGAGCAGGTAGAAACGGAGTTTTACGTCGATCCGGTGTTTCATTTACCCGCCCTCTTGATCGAAGCAGACAACCAACCGGGCTTGTTTTATAAAGTGATGTACGCCATTTGGCAAGAAGATTTGTTGGTGGTGAATGCGAATCTTTTGGTCTGGCGGGGACGGACGCGCTTGATTCTCTATCTCCTGGGGCCGAATGAAAGCTTAATTCCCGAATATTTGGGTCAAAAAATTGCTGAGAGCGTGCGCTTGCGTTTGATGGGGGAGTAAGACCGATCCCAGGCATTCCTTTGGGCTGCTCGACAAGCTAGGATAAGTTTATGGCAACGATTAATCTTTTTGATGTACCCCATGTTTACGAGTTGACACCCGCTCCGGGCGGGCCGCAGCGACCTGTATTGGTCTTTATTCACGGTTGGCTGCTGAGTCGCCATTATTGGCAACCGTTGATTGAGGGTTTGGCGGGGGAGTATCAGTGTTTGACTTACGATTTGCGAGGGTTTGGGGATTCTGCTACCCCAAGCGCCAATCGGGGTTATAGTTTGGCGGCTTATGCAGAGGATGTTAAGGCGTTGTTGGTCGCGTTGCAGATTGAGTCGGCTTGGTTAATCGGTCATTCTCTGGGGGGTAGTATTGCGTTGTGGGCGGCGGATTTGTGCCGCGATCGCGTCCGGGGAGCGATTTGTTTAAACTCTGGGGGTGGGATTTATCTCAAAGAGGAGTTTGAGCGCTTTCGCCAAGCCGGACAGCAGTTAGTTCAGCGTCGCCCTCCCTGGTTGTTACATTTGCCACTGCTCGATCGGGTATTAGCTCGGATGATGGTTTATCGGCCTTTGGCTCGTTGTTGGGGACGACAGCGTTTAATCGATTTGGTTAAAGCCAGCACGGAAGCGGCGTTGGGGGCGTTGTTGGAAACTACGACCGAAGCGGAAGTGCATTTGTTACCCCAAGTGGTAGCGCGATTGCCCCAACCTGTTTACTTTTTAGCCGGCGATCGCGATCGCATTATGGAACTTAAGTACGTTTTACATCTAGCCAGCTTTCACCACCTCTTTCGCAACGGCATTCAAAACACCATCGAAATTGCCGATTGCGGCCACATGAGTATGCTCGAACAACCCCAAGTGGCGATCGCTCATCTTTTGCAAATTCTAAGCCAAGAAAGCTGTCTCCAAAAACAACAACAAACTTAAATCAAGCTTGTACCCTGCGGTTTTGTCACAACTCACCTACAATAATACTCAAACAGCGTTAAGCTGATATTAGACCTCGGCTCGTCGGTAAGACGGCTGAGAAAATTTAAAAACCTTAGTATTTGGCGCAAAATCTGTTGAGGAGAAGCACATCATGCTACACCGCAAGATTTATCAACTTTGTAACGATAATCGAGAAGTTTGCGTTTTCTTGCGGGATCAGCAGCGCTGGATTGAAAACGCTCGTCTGACAGACATCGAAGGCGATTTAGTCACCTTGCGCTATGAAACCGAAGAAGACGACGAAGTGAGTGCTTGGGAAGAAATGGTGCGCCTCGAAAGTATTGGCGCAATCAGCCAAAAACTGGCCTGCGTACCGCGCGGTCAATTTGACCTCCCCATCGCGGAAGATTGCCCCGAAGCCGAACAACTCTATCCGCGATCGCCCGAAACCGATTGGGAATAACACAACGTCTATAATTCCGATTCCGCCGCCGTCCCATCATCCGCTTCAAAAGCCGGACAGTAACCGTCTGGAGTCACCTTAAAGCCATATAAAGGTGAAAGGCGATTCCAACAACGCTGTCCCCGTTGGTGCAAACAATTCCGACAACAATCGCGGTCGAGATCGATTTTAGCCGTGCTGCTTTGGCTCAACAACTCCCGTTGAGAAATGCCTCGTATTACTAATTCTTCTCCTTGCCAACGTGCTTCGACCAAACCTGTATCGGCGAATTGTTGCCAGCGAGTATCGTGGCTCATCTCCCTCGGAAAACTAAAAGCAACAGCACTGTCTAATTCATTAATTTCCCCTTCATAATGATTGAGAGACGGGGCTTCTGGCTGTATAAAAGTATCGCCGATGGGCAATTCAACTAAAGTGCCGACATGGGGTGAATGAAGTTGGTAGCGATTTTGCAGTTCTTCTAGACTGGTCAAATCCGCGAGATAGGTAGGAGAACCGTGGACAAAAATAATATGTTGCGGTCGAATATTATGAATTAACTGGGTGGTGTTGCGACCGTCGCTGTGTTGGGAGAGTAGGTAAGTGTCGAGGTGGAGGCGATCGCTATTTTGCCAGCGCTCGGCAATCTTGAGGTAGTCGGCAATGGGGGCAGGGGTATCGGGCAGCAAAACCAGCCAAGACCCGGTTTCAGGCGGACAATACCGCAGTATCTCGGTAAATGCGTCGGTTAATACCACACAGGGATAACGGTCTAAGTCTTGAGGTTTGTCGGGATAGCGACGCATTCGGGGTAAAACTTGTTCGTCCCAGAATAACGGTTGGTGTTTGGCAAAATTTTGGACGGCGCTAGGGAGATGGGGTAATAACTGAAGATAGCGATCGCAAGCATCGACAACTTGGCCATCCACCCAGATATCGAGATCGCGACCTGTAAACTGATGATGCGATCGCAACAGCATCAAAATTTCTTGAGCAACGCCAATGGGCGGTACGGGTAGCAACACCGAAACATTCCGCGACAAAGCGCGATCGATTCTCGCCATTAATTGCTTTTCTTGTTGGCGGCGGCGACTGTGGCGAGCCGTACCATAAGTGCCTTCAATAATCAATACATCCGGGTGCAAACCCCGCAAAGATTCCAAAGGCAAACCTTCAACTAAACGGGAATTGGATAAGAAAAAATCCCCCGTATACAACAAACGATAAACGCGCTGCTCGGTAGTATAGGTAAAGACCACCGCCGCCGCCCCTGGTAAATGACCCGCCGGAAAAAACTCCAACTTGAGATCGTCAGCCACTTGTAGGGAAGATCGCCACGGTAACACCTGACAAAAAGACTGAATTTCCGCTTCCGGGCGATCGGGCCAATACAACGGCAACAATTGAGCCGTAACCGCACTGGTACAAATCCGCAAGTTGGGTTGCTGTTGATGCAGCGCCCAAAAGCCCCGGCTATGATCGAGATGAGCATGGCTACAAATCGCCAAATCCACGGGTAAAGCCGGGACTAAAGGCGAAATATCCTCTAAACCGCAATCGAGGAGAATGCGATGAGGGCCGAGTTGGATTAATAAACAAATCCCCTCCGCGTCGTGACCAACACCGTAGGGGAAACAAGTTAGGCGATCGCCCTCAAAAAGCGATACCGCCGCATGATAGTTCATAAACTCCTCCAACTCGTTAAGCAGCTTGAAGCAGACTGAAGCAGAACTCTAAAGCGCTCGTGCTGCTACCGCTTGCTCCCATCCTTAGTGAGCCGAACCGTTGCCATGATAATCATCTGAATCATAAAAACCGTTCTTCGTACCAAAAAACAGCGTTGCCACAATAAATACACCCGTCAAAACAGCCAAAACTAATTTAATATCCATAAACCCAAAACTCCAACTCACAAAATTCTTCCCTTCATCATACTGTTTGCCTGAAAAATTCGCTGCCCATTGCCTCTAAACCGTCGGGGCTTGAGACTCCAAATTTTCGGTAAACTCCTCTAACGTTTCCCCAGACCGAGCCGCCGCGATCGGGACTTCTTCCACCTCTGGCAACTTCTCAATCGCCAACCGAGACGCTTGGGAAGCCCCGGACAAACGCTTGAGTAACTGGGGTCGCGGGTCGTGCAGCAAATAGCTAATTTCATCTCCCGCTCGCCATTCCTCTGTGCCTCTCACCACCTGTAACGACTCTTTACGACGCACCAATAACGGCACTAATTCTCCCGCTCGCATCAAAGCCTGTAAATGGGCTTGCTGAAAAGCCAACCCTTCTTCTTTGAGAACCGTCCGTCCTAATTTCACCTGACCGTCCTGAATGTACTGATTCCAAGTTTTGATCGGCAAAGCACTGACAAACGCTTGATTCACTTTAACCTTATTCGTCTTTTTATTAGCCGTCAGATTTGTTTGGGGATTCTCCGGAAAAATCGCCAACACCCGCGGCGGACTAAATTCCTCGACAGCACGTTGGGCCAGCACCAAGTTCACCTCGCCGTTACTGGTCACTGCCAAAAATGTGCCAATAGAATCAATACCTGCTTCTTCTAACACATCGGGGTCGAGGCCGCTGCTTTGAAACACTTGCAGATTATCATCTTTAGCTTTTTGACAGGATTCGGGATCGGTATCGATCATCACCACGGATTCTCCGGCTTCTTGGAACAAGCGCCCGGTTAAACGTCCGATGGAATTACAGCCCACAATCACCGCTCCTCTAGCTTCGGAGGAGGTAATTTTCAGCCAACCTGCGACCCAACGAGCGGACAATCCTTGTAGAAAAACGGTCATCAGAATGGTGAGGAATACCAAAGCTTTGATCGCTTCACCCCCGTTAATCCCTTTCTGGGTGAGTAAAATAGCGAATAAAGAAGCAACCGAAGCCGAGACAATTCCTTTCGGGCCAATCCAAGCAATAAAAAACTTTTGTCGCCAATTCAAGCCGCTATTCCAGGTACACAAAACAACGCTAATGGGACGCACGACCAACATCAAGCACAGCACCGTACCGACACTGCCCCACCCCAAGGCAAAGACACTATCAATGGATAAATCCGCCGCCAAGAGGATAAAGAGTACCGAAACCCCCAAAACAGTCAGTTGTCCTTTAAAGCGCCGTAGCATCCGTTCCTCTGGCAAGGAGGAAGCTCTGAGGATAATCCCGGCCATGACCGAGGCCATCAGTCCCGATTCGCTGCGGAGGGTTTGAGCTAAACCGAACAACCCCCAAACTCCGGCGAGAACGACTAAGCTTTTGAGTTCTTCGGATAAGAAACTGGCTTGTTTGAGCAGGAAGCCGAGCAGCCAACCGCCGACAGCGCCAATTAAAGCCCCAATGCCCAAGCGCAACAGCAGACCGCTAACGATTTCTAGGGGAACGGCATCGCTGTTGAGGATGGTATCGAGGACGACGACGGCCAGAATTGCGCCGACGGGGTCGATTAATACCCCTTCGCCTTCTAAGAGGGTGGCGACGCGACGATCGACTTCGACTTGTTTGAGGAGAGGGCCGATGACGGTTGGTCCGGTGACGACGACTAAGGCGGCGTAGAGAAAGGCAATGGGCCAGGGAAATTCACTCAACCAGTGAGCGGCCATGCCGCCGCCGAGTAAGGCGATGAGGGTTCCGGCGGTGACGAGGTTACGCAGACTGCCAGAAACTCGTCCGATGTCTCGGAGTTCGAGATTGAGACCGCCTTCAAATAAGATGATGGCAACGGCAAGGGCGACTAAGACTTCGAGGCCAATGCCCAGTTCGTGGGGGTGCAGTAAATTGAGTCCGTCGGAGCCGAGGAAGATGCCCAGTAGGAGGAGGAAGACAATACTGGGGACTTTGAGGGCTTCGGCTAAAACTTGAGCGCCAATCCCTGCCAGGACAGCGATGACGATTTGCAGAGTAAGTTCAAAAGATTCATCCATAAGTCTCGATCGGGGCAGGTGATTAACTGCAAACTCTAACTCAACATCTTGATTTAAGGGTTGCTAACTCAAATCCAGCAGTTGCCATCGTCCTAGGGGAAAAATCTGGAGTTGGGCGATCGCGCTGCTGTGTCCCAAGGGTTGAGAATACCCAGGAGGTGGGGGGAAAGATGGGAGTTGACTGAATCTTGAGCATTGGTTTCGATCCTTGCTGCTCAAATTTTTGTGAAACATTTTTTAAGTTTCAGTTGGTTGTAAATCGAAAAAAATTAGGGTTTGATAAAGTTGAAATAGTGAATTAAGTTTTGCGGTTATTGCGGTATTTTAACATCTGGGTTTCCTCCCGCTACGGTAAAGCGAGAATTAATGAGGGTTAGGTGTCAAGGAGCGATCGCTCTAAGTCTTGCTGTTACTGTGGCTGACGGGGAAGCGATCGCCGCTACCAACTGCCGTAAAGTGCTGTAAATCATTGCAATTGTCCATCGGGTTATGAATCTTCAACGTTTTGCTTGGGATCGTTCGCGAACCACCCAGTTTAGAAGTTTGACGAATTGGCGAGAATGGCTGGGGCTGTTTTGTTTATTCGTCGCGGCTTTAATTTTGTTTACGATTAATTTGGGCGGCGTTCCTTTGGGAATTGAGATGGAACGCACGATCGCCGAGGTTGCCCGCGAAATTGCTCAAAGTTCGCCAGAACAGTGGCGGTGGCTGTTTCCCACTTGGCAAGATCGACCGTATTTTGACCGCTCTGGGTTAATGCCGACGGCGATCGCTTTGTTTTATCATTTTGGCGGTATGAATCCTTGGACGACGCGCTTACCGGGGGCGTTGTTGGCGGCGCTGTCTGTCCCGTTGTTGTACGGTGTGGGACGCGAGGTGTTTCCCAGTCGTTTGCCCGCGTTTTTGGCTGCGACGATTTATTTGACGTTTTTCCCGGTGTTGTATTACGGGCGTTTGGCGGTGTTGGATGGCCCGGTGCTGTGTTTTAGCTTGGGGATGATGTTGAGCGTTTTGCGATCGCGTCGGGATTTGCGCTGGGGGTTGGGGGTTGGTTTGGGTTTGGGGTTATTGATGTTGACGAAAAGCGGCGTGGGTTTGGTGATGGGGGCGATCGCGCTTTTATTTTTGGCTTGGGATACACCGCGCTTGTTGCGGTCGTTTTATTGGTGGAGTGGGGTGGGGATTGGTTTAATGCCAGCGTTGGGTTGGTATGGCGCTCAATGGCTGTATTATCGCGATGACTTGACAATGGCGGCAATTTTTGGGCAATGGCTGATGTTGTCTCCTTTGGCGTTGACCGAACACGAGCGTCCGGTGTGGTTTTATGTGGGAGAAATTGCGAAGTATGCTTGGCCGTGGTTGTTTTTTTGTTTGTACGGCTTGCATTTTGCCCAAGAAAATTGGAACTGGAGTTGGGCTAAGTTGACGTTGATTTGGAGTGGGGTTTATTTGTTGTTGATGTCTTTGATTATGGTCAAGGTGTCGGGGTCGATTGTGCCGATTTATCCGGCTTTGGCTTTAGCGGGGGGGGCGGCTATTACTGAGGCGCGATCGCGTCCTAGTTTTCGACTCTATCCCCATTTTTGGACGTTGGGATTGTCGATTATGGCTGGGGTGGCGGCGATCGCTTGTTTGTATTTGAGCGTGCTGCGGCTGACCAGGGGGCTGGATGGGGGATTGATGATGTCGTTTGCCTCGTTGGGATTGACTTTGGGGGTGGTAGCAATTTTAATCGAACGACGCGATCGCGCTTTTATTGTGATGCTGTTTTGGGGGGTTTATCTCTCGATGTTACTTTTTGTCAGTTCCCCTCATTGGGCGGCTCTTTTTGAGCTTTGGGCTTGAGAGGGCGATCGCGTCTTATAGGGACGGTATTTTCGATGCTCAAAAAGGAGAGTTTAATACTAAAAACTCTCCCGATTTTTATGAAATTGATAACCGCGCGATCGCTGTCTTATTTATTCATCAAAAATGTCATCATCCTCATCGCCGCCATTCAGTTGTTTGAGATGAATGTGTTTGCGACCGAGGGTAATTTGAAATTCGTCTCCAGGTTCTAAGCCCATTTTTTTGGTATAAGCCGAACCAATCAAGAGATTACCATTGGACTGCACGCTAATACGGTAACTCGCGGAACGTCCGCCTCGTCCTTGTCCGTTCGCTGTCGCATCTAGTTCAATGCCTTCTGCTTCAAGAAGGGCATTGAAAAATTTCATCATATTAACTCGTTCTACACCATTTTTTGTTTCGGTATAGTAGCCGCATTCGCGCGCTTTTTCTTCTTTACTGAGGTCGCCTAATTCTTTGACTTTCAACCGCAGTTCTTCGCCTGTCAAGGGGGTAGGATCGGATTTTTTCTTTGGACTCATTAATTTAAAATCTAAAACCAACGACTGAAGGGTAACTTTTAAAATTGCCCTTGCGATCGCGCAATTTGGACAATATAAAAGTTAGCTTATTTTTTTCAGCATCCCTATAAAACTATATTACACGCAATAAGTCAATATCAATTATCAATTTCGACAAATTGTTGTAGGCTCAAGATGGCAAAAATTAGCCTCCTGAAAGGAACATTTTTTAGGTTTACAAGAACAACAAAAAGATGAAGCTAACTAAACGAGGGCATTATAGCGTTAAAGCTTTATTGGATTTAAGCTTACAACCGGATTATGGCCCTACCTCGGTCACTGAGATCGCCACTCGGCAAAACTTACCCGCACCTTATTTAGAGAAACTCTTAATCGCAATGCGTCAAGCGGGTTTAGTTAATTCTGTAAGAGGGGCGCGGGGGGGTTATCAATTAGCCGAATCCCCGGAGTCTATTTCTTTAGGACAAATTTTAGCGGCCGTTGGTGAAACCATAGAACCGCTACCGAGTCATACTCCTGATGCGTCTCAAGCTGAAGATTGGGTAACATTTAGTTTATGGCAACGCCTGCATGAAAAATTGAAAGAGTCGCTTTATACTATTACTTTGGCCGATCTATACTATGATGCTCGAAGTTGGCAAGCGGCTCTGGGGGAAGAAACCAGTTTTATTGTTTAATGACCAAGGAATATGAACGAAAAAGCCAGGCTTTGTGAGGGGGGATGTCATTGTGGCGCGGTTCGCTTTCAAGTTAGTGTAGAAGTCTGGGAAGCCCTTGACTGTAACTGCTCTATTTGCCGAAAAAAGGGATTTCTCCATTTAATTGTAGAGTCGGGGAATTTTACTTTGCTGCAAGGTGCGTCGGTTTTATCCACTTATCAATTTAATACAGGAATCGCGCAACATTATTTCTGTCAAGTTTGTGGGATTCACCCGTTTTATCGACCTCGCTCTCATCCTCAAGGAATTGATGTCAATGTGCGCTGTTTGGAGGGAGATGTTTTATCGAAGTTTAAAGTTATTCCCTTTGATGGAGAGAATTGGGAAGCAAACATCGACCAGATTCAAAAGTGAGTCAATCGCGACCGCTATCCGCTTTTTCCAGGTTTAATTTGTCATGAAATCACAGCAATGTGCGATCGCCTTGGGCAGTAATTTAGGGGATTCTTTGACAATTTTAGAACAAGCGATCCAAAAACTGAATCACTTGCCGGGAATTACCTTACAAAAGCGTTCGAGTTGGTACGAAACTGTACCTATCGGGCCGCCCCAACCTAATTATTTGAATGGTTGTGCGATCGCGTCGGTGGCAGGCGATCGCACTCCCGTAGAATTGTTAGAAAAATTATTAGCAGTAGAAGCAGAGTTGGGGCGGCTTCGCGGCCCGCGTTGGGGGCCGCGCACTCTCGATTTAGATTTGGTGTTGTGGGAAGATTTAATCTTAGAGATGCCCCAGTTACAAATCCCCCATCCCCGCTTTCGCGATCGCGCTTTTGTTCTTGTGCCTCTTGCCGAAATCGCCCCCCATTGGCGCGACCCAGTAACAGGTCAAACTATTAGACAACTGCAACAAAATGTTGACTGTACGGGGGTAAATCCTGACGCGATCGCCTAAACTTTTTGGGAGTTCCACGTTCAACTATTGGTAATTTATGTCAAATTCTCCCGAACCCCCCGAAATTCTCGAACAACGCTTGTTTTATCGCGGTCGCAAGTTTAATTTTGATGTCAATTACCTGCGTTTACCCAATGGGGTGGCGGGGAATTGGGAGTGTATTCGCCATCCGGGGGGAGCAGTGGCCGTACCTGTTACTCCAGAAGGTCAGTTAGTGTTGGTGTATCAATACCGTTTTGCCGTTGCGGGGCGTTTGTTGGAGTTTCCCGCCGGGACGATTGAAGCTGGAGAAAATCCTGCCGAGACGATCGCTCGCGAAATTCAAGAAGAAACAGGCTACAAAGCCGCTAAATGGCGGGATTTAGGACGTTTTCCCCTCGCTCCCGGTTATTCGGATGAGTATATTTATGCGTTTCTTGCCCAAGATTTAACCAAACTCGACCAGTCTTTGGCTTTAGATGAAGATGAGGATATTGAGGTGGTGTTGTTATCTCCAGAAGAGTTGGAGGCTAAGATTCAACAGGGGAATGCTGTGGATGCGAAGTCAATTGCCAGTTATTTTCTGGCGCGTCGGTTTCTTCAGTAATCAGCGATTAAGGGGTAGTAGGTCTTAGGCAGTCGGCAATCGGCAGTCGGCAGTCGGGGGAGAATTCAACTCTACTCCTCCCCCTCTTCCCATCTTCCCCCTCCCCTCTTAATGAAGCCGATCGAGGGCTTGGCGGACAGTCTCGTGGATAATAGTAGGAGAGAGGGGAGGGGAAGCGGTGGTTTCATCCATCCAGAGGAGATATTCGATGTTGCCTGCGGGGCCTGTGATGGGAGACCAAGTGAGGCCGCGCGATCGCCAACCGAGATCGAGGGCAGCTTGTTGAACTTGGGCGATCGCGTCGATTTGAGCTTGAGGATCGCGCACGACTCCTTTTTTACCCACGCGATCGCGTCCTACTTCAAATTGGGGCTTGATTAGCAAAATGATTTCGCGCGGTGGGGCTAATAAACAATAGATAGCGGGTAAAACTTTGACCAAAGAAATGAAGGAAACATCCATTACTCCTAAATCTGCCCTAGGGCGATCGCCGTACAACTGGTCGGGTCGTAAATGGCGAATATTGGTACGCTCTTTTAAAATGGTGCGATCGTCTTGGCGTAAAGTCCAAGCGACTTGACCGTAACCCACATCAACCCCATAAACTAAACTCGCTCCGGCTTGGAGCAAGCAATCGGTAAATCCTCCCGTAGAAATGCCTCCATCTAAGCAAATCCGCCCCTCTACAGGGATGCTAAAGGTTTTTAAGGCTTTTTCGAGCTTTAAACCGCCGCGAGAGACATAGGGTGGTTTTTGGGCGACAGAGATGACCGCATCAATTTGAATGGGAGTGCCTGGTTTATCGATGACTTGGCGATTAACTTGTACAGACCCGGCTCGAATGAGGCGCTGGGCTTGTTGGCGAGAATCGCAGAGTTTTCGTTCTACTAAAAGGGTATCGAGTCGTTGTTTTGTCAATTTTTTGAGGGAAACTCTAACAATCGTTTTTATATTAAAATCAGTTCAATTGTCACAGCAAGGGTATAACCGACCAACGCCCTGATTACGTCTCTCTACTGTTTGATGATGGGATAGATGCGCCTATGCTAGTTGGAGATGTTACCTTAGTGGATACAACGACAAAACCCTAACAAGGTGACTGGCAAAATGTGGGTAAATTAGCCAATGAAAGCATTTAACGATCGAGAGAGGGATTCAGGAATTTCTATGCTTGTTTGTCCGAATTGTGAAGCAGAAAATCCGACACGACATAAGTTTTGTCAACAATGCGGTGCGTCTCTCGAAACTTATTGGGCGTTGTTGGTCTACGAAGGCGATCGGGAGTCTTTAGAAAAGATTACAGCCCAACTCCAAGATGTAACTCAGGAGGTGGCGCTGCGGCTTGACGAACAGTCTCGCTATCGCTTGCATAGTAGCGATCGCGAGTTTTTTACCGTCGTTCTAGAAAGCGCGATCGCCCCCCTCGACCCAGAAACAGAAGACCGGGTTAAAGGCACGTTTAAAGCCAGGGTTTGGGATGCACTCCCGACCCAAACGCCGTTTCTCGAAGTCCTCCTCGAACAACAGGATGAGGCGATCGCGGCTATTGAAGCCAGCGAGGATTTATCGCAACTGTCGGCTTCGTCGGATTTTTGGCAGCAAATTGGCGTTCCCGATCTCGCTTTACCTTATCTCATTTTGCAAGAAGTCCACGCTCCAATCGTTCCTGCAATCCGGGATGCTTGGCAATATGAAGGTTGGCGGGTTGTTATCCTTGAAGACCGATCGCATTGGCCGCTACTACGGGATATGTGGAGCGATCCCGATTTGCCGTTGCTCCAAATTCTCTGCTGGCTCGATGAAATGGCTCGCTTGTGGGAAGATTTAGCCAGCGCCAATGTTTGTCGCAGTCTCCTGGATATGAATAATCTCCACGTTGATGAAGACCAGTCGTTGTGTATTCAACAACTGTACGGCGATCCTGACTCTAACGCACCGTCGTTACAAGATTTGGGGTTATTGTGGCAACAGTTATTTAGTGCTTCCGATCGCACCCTTTACGGGCCGCTGGCGCAGTTTTTGGTTGAGGTAAGCCAAGGGAAAATTGACGACTTGGAAGAGTTGCGATCGCAGTTGCAAACTCTAGCCCGCTTGGAAGACGAAGGCGAAAGCCCAGTCATTACGAATGAGGAGGCAGCAGCAGAACCGATGTATTTGGGGGCTGAGGATGAAACCATTGTCAGACGCGCCCCCGAAAGCCGCACGAGTCCCCAAGCTCAATCCGATGATATGCCTACGGTGGTTTTACCCATGCAAATTATGAGTTTGCACGATGCGGGTTACACGGATATTGGCCATCAAAGAGACCACAATGAAGATAATTTTGGTATCGAAATCGCTACCCAAAAACAAGAAAATGTTTTAGGCCGTACTCTCAAAGCTCGCGGCTTGTATGTGGTGTGCGATGGTATGGGGGGTCACGCTGCGGGGGAAGTGGCCAGCGCTTTGGCTGTGGAGAGTTTACAAGATTATTTTCGCGAACATTGGCCAGAGGGCGATCGCCTGCCGGATCGCGAAACCATTCATCAAGGAATCTTGACCGCGAATCAAAAAATTTACGAAGTGAATCAAGATAACGACCGTTCGGGAGTCGGACGGATGGGGACAACCCTGGTGATGGCGTTGGTGGCGAATACCCATGTCGCGATCGCCCATGTGGGGGATAGTCGCATTTACAGCGTGACTCGCAAACGCGGCCTCGAACAACTGACCACGGATCACGAAGTGGGTCAGCGCGAGATTCAACGCGGGGTCGAACCTGAAGACGCTTACGCTCGACCGGATGCTTATCAACTGACTCAAGCCCTGGGCCCGCGCAATAGCGACTTTATTCAACCGGATATCAGCTTTTTTGATATCAATGAGGATATGTTGATGTTGTTGTGTTCGGATGGGCTTTCGGATGGGGGGTTACTCGAAAACCAATATCAAAAGTTTCTCACGCCGTTGATTAGCTCGAAGGCGAATGTCGAGCAAGGTTTGATTGAGTTGGTTGAGTTTGCCAATCAATACAACGGTCACGATAATATTACTGGGGTTTTGGTACGGCTCAAGGTGCGCCCTAGTACGGAACGGGGATTTTAGTTATTTGTTGTTGGTTTCTTGCCGAGCAACAGGAGTGCTACTCGCGCGTTCCCTTGCGGTGGGGTCGCTCGTCTTGCTGGGGCAAAATCCCCCCGATTGCCGATTGCCGAAGAGCCGACTGCCCAAGACCCACTCCCCTTAATCGCTGATGACTGAAAAAGCCGGGACAATTGTTACTATCTCGTTATTGGATGAGCGATCGCAGCAAGTGTTACAACAATGGCAGTTTGAGAATCCTGCCCGTATTCGTTTGGGTCGCGCTCCTGAAAATGATGTGGTATTACAAGATTATCTTGCGGTTTCGCGCCATCATGCGGAATTGCACCCCCTTGATGCCCAACAATGGCAGTTGACGAATTTGGGGACGAATGGCACGTTTGTCAATCGTCAGTTGATGTCTCAGGGCGTTGTGGTTGCGGGCGATCGCATCCGCTTGGCTAAAGATGGGCCTTGTTTGGAGTGGCAGTTGCACGAGCGTTGCACTCACGAGCAGAATCCCCCCCAAAGTCTGTTTTGTATCCACTGTGGCGAGCCTTTGGTGGCTGAAGAACGGTTTATCCGTCAATACCAAATTTTGCGGGTTCTCGGTCAAGGGGGGATGGGAACGACTTATTTGGCTTGGGATCGGCAAGGCTCCCTGACCGGACAACCGCTTACTTTTGTTCTCAAAGAGATGAATGCAGATTTATTGTCTGTGGCTAAAGCTCAGGAGTTGTTTGAACGGGAAGCTCGCGTTCTCCAGAGTTTGGCGCATCCGGGTATTCCTCGATATTACGACTTTTTCACGGAGCAGAATCAAAAGTACCTGGCGATGGAGTCGATCCACGGTCAGAATTTAGAGCAACGCATTTATCAAAAAGGGCCTGTCCCTCCCACTCAGGCGATCGCCTGGGCTATCCAAATCTGCAATATTTTGACGTATTTGCATTCCTTATCACCGCCATTAGTTCACCGCGATGTGAAACCGGCAAATTTGATGTTACGCCATCGCGATAAGCAAATCATTTTGCTGGATTTTGGGGCGGTTAAGGAAATTGGTACGCCTTTGGGGACTCGCATTGGTGCGGAAGGATATAGCGCCCCCGAACAGGATCGCGGTCAACCTTGTCCCCAATCTGATGTGTTTGCGATCGCCCCGACTCTGGTTTTTCTGATGACGGGGGAAGCGCCTCTAAAGTATTATCGCAGTCACGGTCGCCAGTTCCGCTTGGATGTTAAAGGGATTCCGACGATCGCGCCTCATCTACAACAAGTTATTGAGACGGCGAGTCATCCCGATCTTCAGCAGCGTTATCAAACTGCCCAAGATTTGGCCGAAGCCCTCCACCGTTGCAGTTAAAATTCCCTGGTTGTACCCAATCTGAGGTCTGCTCTACCGTTGAAAGATTGGCAATGGGTTGCTTTAACTGGGTAGTAAACCCGTCGCGATCGCGTTAGCTAGGGCGATCTGGGTTCTGAGATACTAGGTTCGGGCAGTCACTCCCTAGGAATTGCTGACGTGCATTGCTGCGACTGCAATTTTGACATCACAAGGGGGTTATCTTGGCTTTATTCTTCGTCCCAAGCTTCTACGATGAGTAATTCACCGATGGGGTCTTGCATGGCAAAGCCGAATTCTTCGAGTTCGGATTTCCAGTAAGACCAATCATCGCCGTAGAGGAGGGCAATTTTCCAAATACTGTCGTCGGCACGAACGATTTTGGAGTTGACTAAGGATTGCACTTGACGTTGAAACTTCACCATGGGGTGAGCTACTTTCTCTACCATATTTTCAATAAATTGATTAATGAATTTTACAAAATGCTACGGCTCGATCTAGCCCTTCTTGATTTCTCAAGCCGTTGCTGCTTTACCCATTCCGTGGAGGTTCAGAAGGCTTGAAAAATAATCTTGTTATATTACTAGCGCATCCCTAGGGATTTAGGCAAGTCAATTGGATACCAAGTATCGAGAAAATTCTCAAACCCGCCGGGCGGAATAAGGACAAAATTGCGGCTCAATTCCCCAGGCTTTAGGACTTGTAACCTCGGTTTTGCAAGACTTTGACCAAGTATCGAGCCGATGCCATTGCCAGGGCGGTTTCGATCTCTAACTATAGCAATTTTCTATAAATATTACCTTAGAAAATAAGTTAATTGCAAGTTTTGGGCGGAAATTGTTGGGAAAGGACGGTTTGGAGGATTTCAGCCGTGACGCGATCGCTCATGGTCACTTCACCAATAGTTTGCGGTAGAATAAAGCGCACTTTCCCGGCTTTAACTTTTTTATCCGCTTGTAAAGCATCGATAATCCCCTCAATGGAAACCATCGGCGGAATAGAGGTCGGCAATCCCACTTTGGCAATTAAGGCATTTTGGCGGTCGGCTTCGGTTTGAGACCATAGTTGCATCGTTTGGGCAATATTCCCGGCGGCAACCATCCCAATTCCTACGGCTTCTCCGTGATTGACTAAACGATAGCCAGTTAAGCTTTCGACAGCATGGCCGATGGTGTGACCGTAGTTCAAAATTGCCCGCAGTCCGGCTTCTTTTTCGTCTTGGCTGACGACTTCGGCTTTGGCTTGACAAGACCGCGTTAAAATTTCGTGTAATAATTGAGCATCGAGATGATGCAAATCATCGAGGTGTTCGGCGCTTTCGAGGCGTTCAAATAATTCGCGATCCCAGATGATTCCGTATTTGATAACTTCGGCCATTCCAGCCTGGAATTCTCGTGTGGGTAGGGTTTTGAGGACTTGGGGATCGATTAAAACCAGTTTGGGTTGATGAAATGCACCGATGAGGTTTTTGCCTCTGGGATGGTTGACTCCGGTTTTGCCCCCGATGGCAGCATCCACCATAGCTAGTAGCGAGGTGGGGACTTGTACGACGTTAATGCCTCGTAACCAGGTGGCGGCGGCAAAACCAGTCATGTCGCCGATTACGCCCCCACCAAGGGCTAGAAAGGTTGAGGAACGTTCGAGGTGGTGTTCTAAGGCGGTGTCGTAGAGCTTCTGGATGGAGTTGATGGTTTTGTGGCGTTCTCCTGCGGGTAGGATGTGATGATAGGTTTCAAAGCCTGCCGCATTGAGAGAATCGAGAACGGTTTGACCGTAATGCCGGAAAATGACAGAATTGGAGACAATTAAGACTTTTTTGCCAATTTTGAGGTTTTGGAGGCGATCGCCGATTTGTTTTAAAATGCCTGGGGCGATCGCGATGTCGTAGGAATTTTGGGGTAACTTGACGGAAATCAGGGATTGCATGAATTGGTGAAGGAAGGGTCGCTTAGGAGTACAATAGCAAAGTTACAAAATCTTAAAAGATTAGTTTTTGTTTGTCAGGAGGATAAGTCAATTATGGCTATTGTTGCCTATTTTGGTGTTTTGATTGGTTTAACGGCTGTTGCCCTCACTCTCTATTTTGGTCTGCGTGCGGTCAAAATTATTTAAGGATCGAAAATTAGCCAGTCCTGTTGTGAGGGCTGGCGATGGCAGATGCTGATTCTTGCGTGGAGGCTTTAGCTGGTACTGACGACGAGGGAACGAGAGGCCGTTTTTTCTGAGGATTGGTGTTGCGGCATCATTTTGCCAGCCGTTGCCATTGTACTGGGTAAGACCCCAACGATTTGGGCGAGTACCTCGGTGGGCAGTTGGGCAGCGATTTCTGTACCACAATAGCGCTCCAGCATTCGTAGTAAAATGGTGGCTCGTTGTAAGGCACTCGGATGTTGAGCGATTTTTTGAGTGCTGTTAATCCATTTTTTGCGGGTGAGGAAGGCTTGGCGTTTTTCCTTTAAGGATTCAGGATAAACCAAGGACACTTGACCAATGGTGATAATGCGCCGACAATCTAAGTCAAAGATACCGCCCACGGCTGCCCCCGGCCCGAGAATCTGGGCGTAGTGGCGGTGACACACGATTACGCCGTTACCGCTTCGGGCATCGATACGCAATAATTGACCGCTATGCAGATGACTCAGGATTTGAGTCGGCGGTAAGATTGGGTTTACACTTAGGGCTTGACTCAACATGACTTTTTGTAGCGCTTGCTTTTCGACCTATGTTACTATTATAGACTTACTTTCGAGAAAGGGCTAGGGAAAGAGAGCGATCGCGAGGCAGTAAGTTAGGGGATTTTGGTTAGGCCAAATCTACCTTTGGCTTCATTGTTATCATATCTAGGCATTTTTTTCTCGCTCTGTAGTTTATTTAATCTTTAATGTCTTTGTACAAAGCTTTAAATTGCCTTTGACGCTGTTTGTGATCGACAATGGGTTGAGGATAGCCGCAAGCTTCGCTATCGAGGGGGGCAATTTTCCCGGTTACTAAGTCCTCCGTATCAAGAGAGCTTAATTCGGGAAGCCATTGTCGGATATATTCGCCTTCAGGGTCGTATTTTTGGGCTTGGCTGGCGGGGTTGAAAATGCGTAGGGGCTTGGGATCCATGCCACTGGAGGCACTCCACTGCCATCCCCCATTATTAGAGGAAAGATCGCCGTCGTAAAGGCGTTGCATGAAGTATTTTTCGCCCCATTGCCAGTTAATGATTAAGTCTTTGGTGAGAAAACTGGCGACAATCATGCGACAGCGATTGTGCATCCAGCCGGTTTCGTTGAGTTGACGCATGGCTGCATCGACAATGGGGTAGCCAGTTTTGCCTTCACACCAAGCTTGAAAGTGGTCTTCGTTGTTTTCCCAAGGAAAGTCTTTGAAGGTGTCGCGATAAGGCCCTTCTGCTAGTTCGGGGAAGAAGTACATGGCGTGTTGATAGAATTCTCGCCAAGCGAGTTCTTTTTGCCAAGCAATGATGTTGTTGCGGGCTTCGTCGCTGCGGCTGCTGTCGAGGGCTGCTTGACTGGCTTCCCAAACGGTGCGGATGCCGATTGTACCAAATTTGAGGGCAGCACTGAGGAGGGATGTTCCCATGCCTGCTGGAGCGTCTCGTTGTTCTTTGTAGTCTAGGATAGCGCGTGCCGCTACGCGGATCCCTGCGGGATCGCAAAATTCTGCAAGGCGATCGCTGGCGGCTGCTTCCCCAGGTTCTAACACAAAGCCATTATCCCACACAAAGCCTAAATCTGAAGCGGCAGGCAGCGCGATCGCTCCGGCTTTCTCGGCAGCGTTTTGAGCTTTATTCGGTAATTTCTCCAGGTTTTCTAGGTCTTTTGCGGGTGCTGCTTTATCATGCTCCACCCAGTTTTTCCAGAAAGGGGTATACACTTCGTAAGGCTTGCTTTCAGATTTCGTTGTAACTTCCCCAGGTGCGTGTAATAACTGATCCCAGAATGTTTCAACGGCAATCCCTTTTTCCTTTAGTGCCTCTTTTACCTGCTGATCCCGCTTTTTTGCATACGGCTCGACATCATTATTCCAGATAACTGTTCCAGCAGACAGAGCTTCAGCCAGCCGAGGAATGCCCTCAGACGGCGTATCGTGGAGAAATAGTAATCCCCCTCCAATTGCTCTATAACTTTCTTGTAGGGCTTCTAAACAGCGAATCAGGTAAGCTCCCCGCGCCGGAGCAACATCGTCTGCTTCGAGGATACCCGGATCGAGACAAAAAACACCCACCACCTTCGCACTTTTTTGACGCGCTTTTGCCAAGCCGATGTTGTCGCTGATGCGTAAGTCGCGACGATGCCAAAATAAGATTAAGTCAGTCATATAGCTTATTTGCAAGTTGAAGATGCCTTAGTTATTGTAGCGATTGTTATTTCTATTCCTACGCAAACTTAGCTATATCTTTCGAGAGATTTTGCGGTCTAATTGATTGGGTTTTAGGAGAACTGATTGCGCTAGAGTTAAAAGTAAAGAATCAGTAATGAGTGATGATGCAAGTCGAACAATGTCTACACACTGCTATTTTAGTCTCTGACTTAGCACAAGCCGAACAATTTTATAGTAAAGTTTTGGGACTCGAAAAAATCTCGCGATCGCTCAAATACGAGGGAGCTTGGTATCAAGTTGGCAATCATCAATTCCACCTTATTGTCGATGAAAATACCAAAGTGAGTTTGACAAATACTGAGAAATGGGGGCGCAATCCCCATATTGCTTTTAAAGTAAAGGATATCAATAGCGCGATCGCGCAACTCACCCAACATAACTATAACTTTCAAATGAGTGCATCAGGACGCGCCGCCTTATTTGTCCGCGATCCCGATGGTAATATGATTGAATTAAGCCAGTAGTTTACAAAACCCCGGTTTTTGGAAAAGTCGGGGTTTTAAGTAAAATTTAGTTTTTCAAACTTTCTAACTGGAAATACAAAATTTAGGAATTTTCTTGTGCATAATGACACAACTTTTCGTAAAATTTGCGAGCCGCTTCTAGCATAGACTTTGCCCCACTCGAAACATGAGCATTATTATCATCAATACTAGCCCCTGCATTAGCACTTAAAGCACACAAGCCAACTTTCAACTGATGATGTCTACACAAAAATCCGGGTAAATTGCGACTATCAGGAATATAAAATCCAAAGTTTTTAACGGCTTCATCTGCCGCTTTTTCCCCAATTAAATCCTCCCCAGCTAAATAAAGTTTGGCATCAGGAAAGACTTGGGTAGTATAAATAATATAATCAAATCCTATCCAATTTTCAGCGGGAGCTTCGGCGGTAAATTCTGTCCAGTCCCCAGCGTCGGATTCAAGAACAGGTACGAAAGCGGGTAGAATACCGTGTTCTGTCACCCATTCGCCGTCTTCTTTAAACATATTAAGTTCATGATATGAACCCCGGCGAATCTCTCGAAAAATCATATCGAAGCCATTACCATCATCGCGTTTTTTCCAAGTTACAAGCTGGATGGGTTCGCCATGTTGACTTTGACAAATATTGCTTAAGTCCTGAATATCTTCATCTAAATTAGATTGATCGGCAACAAAGTTAGGCGGATTAGCTACCATTAGCGGTAGATTATCTTCTGCTTGAGTTTCTTCGGTAACTTCTACATAATTAACTGGATTTTGTCCCTGCCATTGTAAAAGAGGAATACACTTAACAATTTTAGCTTCTGTATCCGATAATCCTGCTACTAAACGATTATCTTCGATGCGAGTTGTTTTGCCCAAATCTAGGGGAGATTCTAACATTAAAGAACCATCCCAATTATAAACTTGTACTGTTTTGATTCGGTCTTCTTTCTCTTTAGCAACTTTCCAGTCACCACTAACTCCGGCTTCTAACAATTCGAGTAAGTTAGTGCGGGTTCTTACTCGTAGAATGAGGTTTCTGGTCATACTTTGATTCTTTTAGCTCCTTAGCAAGATAAATAGCTGTTACTCTTTCTTGCTTAAATAACATTGATGAATAATTCAACTTTATCAACTAGAGCTGTGACTGTCAATTGTTGTAACAAATCTTAAAGAAAGGCAGTGAAGTGCGATCGCAATCTCATCTAAATCAAGCCAGTAGTTTACAAACCCCCGGTTTTTTTGAAAAAACCGGGGGTTTAAATTAACTTCATTTCCCGCAACTTTTAACTTGAAACTCGAAAAGATTGACCAATTACTTCAAATTGTTCTAATTTCTGTTGTTTTAACTTTCGTCTTACCTCTGCAAACTTCTGAACCTGTAAAGGCGTATATAAACGCTCACCACAATGCAAACAAACTTGTGCCGTAACTTTTAAAACAGCCGTATGATTTCCCCCTCGCAGCAGTTTTTCAACTTCTTTTTCAGTCATTTCTCCCGCACAATTAGAGCATTTTTTAAGAGGTTGCATAATGAACTATCTCCTTGTCTTAAAATTAATCCAGCGTCGAGAGTCAGGACGATAAACTGTAACTAAAGTGGCTGTTTGGGTTTCTTCATCATAATCCCAAATAGTATGTACAGGTTCGTTAGCAAAAGTTGTCCCAAAAATTAAACAGCGAGGATAAGGAAAATTATTGGGATATTCTTCAAGAATTTCACCATAAATCACAGAAAAATAGATTTCCTCAAATGTGAGATCGTCATTTTCTGCCTCTTCATCTGCATGGTCAGTAATCCAGATTCGTTGATCGAGTACAGCCTCAATGATTTTTCTAAATTCTATGGCCATCAACTGTCATACAGATGATTGATTAATTTTTCTCAAAATCCATTCAATCAAGCGTTTTGGGCTGAAGTGGAAGCGGTTAAAACATCATCCCCATTGGCTAAAGGTAACGCGGGAGTGGGGATGGCATCTCCGGTGTGGAGTTGACTCATTAAACTGGCCATTTCTAACGCACTCATGGCGTAACTCCAGCCGAGATTACTCTTGATTCCGGCACGTTCGAGGGCTTGCTGCATCGTATCGGTGGTGAGGACTCCGAAAACGACGGGTACTCCGGTTTGGAAACTTGCCGCAGCGATACCTTTGGCGGCTTCTGAGGCGACATAATCGAAATGAGGAGTTTGGCCGCGAATCACAGCCCCAAGGCAGATAATGGCATTGTAGCGCCCGGAGACGGCGAGTTGGCGAGCGACCATAGCGACTTCAAAACTGCCGGGGACCCAAATATAGTCTACTTGTTGACCGTGGGGATTGACATCAATGCCGTGGCGTTTGAGGCAGTCTTGACAGCCTGAGAGTAGTTTAGTAGTAATCATGTCGTTGAAACGACCAATCACCAAAGCAAAGCGGAATGAGGCGGTGTCGCGGGTAAAATTTCCTTCGTAAACGGTCATTTCAGTTATCAGTGATTAAGGGGCGGTAGGGATTGGTTTTTGGGCAGTCGGCAATCGGCAGTCGGCAATCGCGGGGAAGTGGGATGAATGCCCCAGCAAAGAAGATCGGGAACTTGGCCTCTTTGGGGTTACTCTAAAATAGGCTAAGCGCTAGACTATATTAGGGTTTCAGCCTCAAAAAGTAGATTTAAACGTTTCGCGCGAGAGTTATCAGCGATTAAGGGGCAGTAGGGAAATGGTGGGGAAGAATAAGTATCAATTATTTAAAGACGCGATCGCCCTTTACAATTGATTTATCGCTTCCCCAGGTTTTGACTCGCAAGCCTTTTAAGACCTGAAATTACTGAGTTGAGTGGGGTTAGATCACAAAGAAGTTTAACACGCCCACTAAAACTACTAAAATCGTCCAAACGCCAGACCCTAAGTAAATCAAGGTTTTGGCTTGTTGCCAGTTTTGCGGGGAAGCGTAAGCGACAGGAACGCCAACCACCATCACAAAAGACAAGCCAACCAAAGCAGTCAAAGCTAACTGAAATAGAAAAGTCATTTTTTATTCTCCCAAAGTAGCAACGAATTCAAAAATCAAAAAAAGCGATCGCTCTCTCAAGCGTCATCAAATCTAATCGAAGATTATTTTATCATCGAAGACGGCACGGAAAGGTTTGTTAGTCGTTTGTCATTCGTCCTTTGTTGTTTGTTCTGAGTTTTCGGCTTGAGATAGCAATGAATCGGATTGAGCATCTCAACCTTGCCTTAATTTGCCAGTTTCATATCGTACTATAAATGTAACATAACGCTTGTTATGCCCTTCATAACAACTGTTATGTAGTGGGTATAAGTCTTGACCGTCGGTCATTTCAGAGATCGAGCTTCTCTATTTTTATGAATGGGTTATGTTTGATAATGTTTGCCGCTACCTCAGCGAACGCTTTAGTGCTGATATCGCATCTTGGCTGTTGGGTGAACCGATTACTCTGACTCGCTTGAGTCCGACAGAATTATCGCTACAACCCTTGCGGGCTGATGCTTTGATTTTGCTTCAGTCGGAAAGGGTAGTCCTTCATGTGGAATTTCAGACTCAGCCAGATACCGAGATTCCCTTTCGCATGGCGGATTATCGTTTGCGGGTGTATCGTCGCTTTCCCCAAAAAACGATGCGTCAAGTTGTTGTCTATTTGCGACAATCAACTTCGCCGTTAGTGTACCAAACTCAGTTTGAACTGCCGAATCTGCGTCATAATTTTGAGGTAATTCGTTTGTGGGAACAACCTGTAGATTTGTTTCTCGATACACCAGGATTACTGCCTTTTGCTGTCTTGACTCGAACCAGCGATCGCTTTGCTACCCTACAAAGAGTAGCCGCACAAGTAGAAACCCTGGAAAACCCTACCCAGAAAAACGATATAGCCGCCTCCGCCGGGATATTAGCTGGGTTAGTATTGAAGCAAAGCATGATTCGACAAGTGTTGAGGGCAGAAATTATGCGGGAATCAGTGATTTATCAAGATATCTTTCAGCAAGGGGAAGCTAGAGGAGAAGCTAGAGGTAAAGTTGAAGGTAAGCTGGAAGTTGCCAGAAACTTACTCAAAGTCGGAATGGCGATCGCGCAAATTGCTGAGGTGACGGGTTTAACATTAGAACAGGTATCGCAGTTACAGTCAGAGTCGTAATTCTCAGACTTGTTGTCGCTAAACTAGAACTGTTACCCCCCCACTCAAAACTTACCCGCGATGGATTTAATTTTGTGTCATCAAACCGCTGATTTCGACGCATTGGGGGCGGCTGTGGGGTTAACACGCCTCATTCCGGGGAGTAAGATTGTGTTGACGGGGGGCGCACATCCGGGGGTGAAAAGCTTTCTGGGTTTGCATCGGGATGAGTTTTCTTTGATTGAGCGACGCAGTGTGAATCCGCAGCAGATTGGGGCGTTACATATTGTGGATACGCAGCATCGCAGTCGTTTAGGGAAGGCGGCAGAATGGCTGGATTTGGAGCATTTGGACGCTGTGGTATTGTATGACCATCATCTCGATAGTAATGGCGATATTGAGGCGACAGAACGGCAAATTGAGAGGGTGGGGGCAATTACGACGCTGATTGTGGAACAGTTGCAGAGTCGTGGGGTGAGGTTAACGCCTCCTGAAGCGACGGTGATGGCGTTGGGGATTCATCTGGATACAGGATCGCTGACTTTTGCTCAAACCACAGCGAGGGATGCGATCGCCCTGGCATGGTTACTGGGACAAAACGCCAGTTTACAAAGTATTAGCGAATATTGCGATCGCGGTCTGTCTCCTCGTTTACAAACTTTACTCGCACAAGCTTTAGAAACTCTCCAGAAACAGACGGTTTATGGTTATACGGTGGCTTGGGTATTGTTGCAAACCGAAGACTATGTAGCGGGTTTGTCGGGTTTGACAATGAGTTTGCTGGATGTGACGGAGGTTGATGGCTTAATTCTGGCGCACGAATACCAACGACGCAAAAAGGATAATACTCGCTTGGCAATTATCGGGCGATCGCGCATTCCCCAAACCGATCTTAACTCGTTGTTGCAAGAATACGGCGGTGGGGGTCACGCTCAAGCGGCTTCAGCGAATTTGCGAGACGTTGACGCGGAAAGTACCTTAAATCAAATCGTCCAAGACTTCCAAAATCAAATCCCCCAACCCCTGACAGCCAGGGATTTAATGTCTTCCCCTGTTCGCACGATTCGTCCGCAAACCACGATTGGGGAAGCCCAGCGTATTTTACTGCGTTACGGTCATTCGGGTTTATCCGTCGTCGATGAGCGCGATCGCCTTGTGGGAATTATATCTCGTCGCGACCTCGACCTCGCCCTCCACCACGGCTTCAGCCACGCGCCCGTGAAGGGGTATATGAGCCGCAATTTACGCACCATTGACCCCCACACCCCTTTACCGGAAATCGAGGCGATAATGGTCACTTACGATGTGGGACGCTTGCCGATTTTAGAAGACAACCAGTTAATCGGCATTGTGACTCGCACTGATATTTTGCGTCAACGACATCAGGACGCTTTTACAGAGGAAGATAATACCACTCCCTCGGAAATTCGCCGTTATCCGTCCCTAGAACGGCTCAAGAACCATTTTAACGCTTATTTATGGCAATTTCTCCAAAAAGCTGCCCTTGCCGCCCAAAATCGCGGTTGGCATTTGTATTTGGTTGGGGGTGCAGTGCGGGATTTACTCTTAGTTGAGTCAGGAATCCGCGACAATATTCCCCTGTTGCAAGATATCGATCTCGTCGTTGATGGCTTTCACCAAGCCGCAGAAGCGGGGGCTGGAGTGGAGTTAGCCAAGGCGTTGCAAAAAGATTATCCCGACGCACGTTTAGAAGTTCACGGGGCATTTCAAACGGCGGCTTTATTGTGGCACGAAGACCCCCAATTGGGTTCGTTAGCCCTTGATATTGCCACAGCCCGTACTGAATTTTACCCTTATCCGGCAGCAAACCCCGAAGTAGAAGCCAGTTCGATTCGTCAAGACTTATATCGCCGGGATTTCACGATTAATGCGATGGCATTGCGTCTCAGCCAACCCAGACAAGGGGAAATTCTCGACTTTTTTGGCGGTTTGCTGGATTTGCGATCGCGTCTCGTCCGCGTGCTTCATGCCAATAGTTTTATCGAAGACCCAACTCGCATTTATCGAGCAGTACGTTTTGCGGTGCGTTTGGGCTTCGATCTAGAGGAGCAAACCGAAGCTTACATTCGCTATGCCATCGAAAGCGGCGTATATGACCGTTCCAAAGCTAATAATAAAGCTCCTGCCCTCACTACCCGTCTCAAAGCCGAATTAAAGTATTTACTAGAAGCCCCTTATTGGAAACCTGCCCTGCAACTCATCGCTTCTCTGGGGGCATTGCGCTGCTTGCATCCCGAATTGTATCTGAGCGAGACATTGTGGTGGCAAATCCGTTTACTCGATCGCGGTTTGCGTCGCTTTGACCCAGAAAATCGCCTAACTCACTGGCAAATGCGCTTAGAGGTAATTCTTGCTGCCATTCCTGAAGGCGATCGCATTACTGTCGCCCAAAATCTCCAACTTCCTGCCGACAGTATCAAACGCCTCGAACACCTAGCCACCACCGAAAAAACCGTAATCGATGCTTTTCACATTCCCACCCCCAAGTATTGCCTGCGACCAAGTGAAGTGGTAAAGTTATTACGAGAGTATAAAATGCCAATTCTCGTGCTTTTAGCGGTGCGGACTCCTCGACCCATCCGCCGTCAAATCTGGCAATACCTCACCACCTGGTCGCACATTGAACCGCCTCTTAATGGTAACGACCTCAAGCAATTAGGTTACAAACCCGGCCCCCAATATCGTACAATTCTGGACAATCTGCTGATGGCGTATTTAGATGGGATGATTCGCGATCGCGCTGAAGCAGAAGCGTTTTTAGGCAGTGAGTCAATATCAAACCATTAATACACCAATAGAATATCGGTCTAGATTAAAGTAAGAATAGAAAGTAAAGGTAACTTTATGAATATCTTTTTACAGCCAGAGCTAGAACAATATCTGCAACAAAAAGTTAGAGAGGGTCAATACCAATCATTTGATGAAGCGGTTGGGGAAGGAATTCGTCTCTTGATGAATCGGGATGAAGATTACCAAGAACGTTTTGAAGAACTGAAAACGGAAATTAGGGTTGGAGTCGAGGCTTCTGAAAGAGGGGAAGTTATTGATAGTGAGGTTGTATTTGAGCGATTACAACAGAAATTGAATCAGCATCGGATATCAAACGATGAGTAAGGTTTGCAGGTTTACAATTCCAGCGAGTCAAGACCTAGAAGAAATCTTAGATTATCTTGCACAGGTCAATAGTGTTGATGCAGCAGAAGTGTTTTAGCCAAAGTCCATCAAAAATGTCAGACCCTAACCCGTTTTCCAGAGATTGGAAAAAGACGCGACGAGTTGTTCTCGACATTGCAGAGTCTCCCTGTTGATAGTCATTTAATTTTCTTTGGGTAAATAAAAATAAATAAAGGTTTTGTTTATGTACTTTTTTTTGAATCCAATAAATCATTGGAAAATGATACTTTTAATGATTGCTATACAATCAATAAC
>JAWQFT010000027.1:0-23520 GCA_035968055.1 Jaaginema sp. PMC 1080.18
TACACCCCTGCTTTTTGAGATTTTGTTCAATCACTTTTTCAGCAAGCCCTACCTATTTTGATGACTTCTAATGTCTTAGGCATTTTGGTTGTTGGTTGTTGGTTGTTGGTTGTTGGTTGTTCATCACAATTCTAATTACTTCCCCCTCTCCCCACTCCTCCCACTGCCCAAGACCTACTGCCTAATCTCCCCCCACTGCCCAAAAAACTGATAACTGAAATGACCCTAACTCAACTCTGGACTCAAGTTTTAGAGCATCTCAAAACGAAACTAAGTCAACCGACCTTTGAAACTTGGATTGCCACAGCAACTGCCCAAGAACTAACCGATCGCCACTTACGCATTTGTGCGCCCAATCCCTTCGCTCGCAACTGGCTACAAAAGCACTATATTCATATTATCGCTGCCGTCGTCGAGGAAATTGTCGGGAAACCCTTAGAAATTCACCTGACTGCTCCCCAAGGAAATACGATCGCCGCCTTAGAAAACTCGGATAATTCTTGGTCGCTACCCATGACCAGTTATCCCGTCGAAACCGCGAACCCAAATCGTTCTTGTCCGGCAGAATTTAACCCAAAATACGTCTTTTCTCGCTTTGTGGTGGGGCCGACCAATCGCATGGCTCACGCGGCGGCTTTGGCGGTTGCTGAGTCCCCAGGACGGGAGTTTAACCCGTTGTTTTTGTGTGGAGGAGTGGGTTTAGGCAAAACTCATCTCATGCAAGCCATTGGTCATTACCGCTTGGAAATTGACCCCAATTCCAAGGTGTCTTATGTGTCTACAGAGAAGTTTACCAACGATCTCATTGCCGCAATTCGCAAAGATAGTCTACAAAGTTTTCGCGATCGCTATCGAGCCGCCGATATTTTATTAGTAGACGATATTCAATTTATCGAGGGCAAAGAATATACCCAAGAAGAATTCTTCTTCACTTTTAATACCCTCCACGAAGTCGGAAAACAAGTAGTTTTAGCCGCAGATCGCCCCCCAAATCAAATTCCGCGCTTGCAGGATCGTTTGTGTTCGCGATTTTCGATGGGATTAATTGCTGATATCCAAACTCCCGATCTCGAAACCCGCATGGCAATTTTACAAAAGAAAGCCGAGTACGAAAATATCCGCCTTCCCAAGGACGCGATCGAATATATTGCCACTCACTACACTTCCAATATTCGGGAACTAGAAGGCGCTTTAATTCGGACGGTGGCTTATATTTCAATTTCTGGCTTACCCATGACGGTAGAAAATATTGCCCCCATGCTCAATCCCCCTATGGAAAAAGTAGCGGCGACTCCAGAAATTATTATCAATATTGTGGCGGCAGTTCTCAAAGTTTCAGTGGAGGACTTACTGGGGAATTCTCGTCGTCGCGAGATTAGTTTTGCCCGGCAACTGGGGATGTATCTGATGCGCCAACATACGGATTTAAGCTTACCGAGGATTGGGGAAGAATTTGGCGGTAAAGACCATACAACAGTTTTGTACAGTTGTGAAAAAATCGCAAAACTACAACGAAAAGACCCTCACATTAAGCAAATGTTAATGCAAATTAGCGATCGCATTAACTTTACCAGTCGCGATCGCCCCTCATAATTTCAGTCTGTGGAAAACTAGAAAAAGCACTAAAAATCAAAGCATTAAGACAATAAACTCGTTCAAAATTCCGAACTTTTCCACAAGTTTTCCACACCACAAGCAAGGCCTTTTTCAGTTGAAGCAAGGTTAGCTCTTGTTGCGATTCAAAACAAAATCCCAGCTACTTCTATCGCTACTGGGGTTTTCAGGGATGGGCAAGGAGAGACTCGAACTCTCATGACCGTGGCCGCTACATTTTGAGTGTAGTGCGTCTACCAATTCCGCCACTTGCCCTTTTTATTTTCAGTTTCACTATCATAACTTACTTTGGGATTTTCCAGCAAGTTTTGATAATGTTGCGAACTCGCCCACAAATCGATCTCCTTGGCTCGCAAAACGGGGACAGGGTGGGTCAGTTGGGCAGTTTGGGCGGTTTTGAGCATTTCCCCCAGTTGGGTTTGACTGACGGCTTGATAAGCTCTGGCTTGGTCGATAAAAGCGTCGAGATTGAGTTGGGGGGCGAGGGTGGGCGAACCTCCGGCTAGTTTCATCAACACGGACATCACGACTTTCGGGTCTTGAACTGCCAAAAGTGCCGCGCGATCGCAAGTAAATTCGGCGCACCGTACCCACTCTAACAACTGTTCTTGGAGAGACTGAGCCAATACTGCCCCCCAACTGGGCAATAAACTTGCTCCCAGTACCATCAAGTTCGCGATCGTTAAATACACCCCATGATCGCACTTGAGATGCCCCAGTTCGTGGGCAATCACCGCTTGGATTTCGGCAGGTGTAAGTAACTCCAGCAAAGAGGTATGAATCACAATAAACGGCTGTTGTCCCCGCATCGCAAAAGTGTAGGCATTGGGGACGGGATTTTGCTGGACGTACAGTTGGGGGGGTTCGAGGTCGAGAGTTTTGGCGGCTTCAACTAAAAGTTGATGCAAGTCGGGGAGTTGGTTCTCCCCCACCAAAACACTAGAAGCAATATTGTTGAGATAGAAAAACTGTTCGGCGATGGGGCCGAGTAAATTGCGAATGGCCATATCCAGCCCTGGCAATTGTTTCAGGGCATTCGTGGCAGCGAGGTCGAGGGGATGGCGAAAGCGGTCTGCTTTTAAGCCAGTCAGTTGTACTTTAGTAAATTGCATCATAGAAGCAAAAAATAGCAATAGCCAGTTAACTTAATAACCAGTTGTAGACGCGCTTTAAGCTGGCCCAATCCGGCTTGCGTTCGAGGCCGTCTTTGAGGTTGGCTTCTACATCTTGGCGTAGTTCGGGGCTGAGGTTTAACATTTCTTCGAGCGCCTCAATCTGAGGGCGCACCCCTTTGCTATTGGTTTCTAACATTGCTAAAGCTAAGTTAACGCGAGCTTGAGGGGCTTTGCCGTCGCATTTAACCGCTTTTTGTGCGGCTTTGAGGGCAGATTTCGGTTTTTCTTCGAGGAGGTAGAGCCAAGCCAAACTCGTCCACACGGCGGCACTGCGGGGAGCGCGATCGCACAAATCCTTAAATACAGGAATCAAATTAGCGGGGTCTTCTCCGGCTTGGTAGCGCTCTAAACTTTGCTCGTAAAGCGATTCGGCGGTTTCTGTTTCAGTCATGATTTGATGTTGCTATTTTGATAAGTCTTAATTTCTACACGCCAAAGGACTTCCCACAACCGCAAGTTTGGGCAGCGTTAGGATTAGTAAATTGGAAACCGCCACCAATCAAGGCATCGCTGTAATCGAGCATCAAACCATAAAGATACAGCAAGCTTTTAGGATCGCAGATAATTTTAAAGCCGTCGTAATCAAAAACCTCGTCGTCATCGCGGACATTGCTAATATCTTCAAAGTCCATCATGTAAGACATTCCCGAACAACCGCCGTTACGCACCCCCACTCGCAAACACAAATCTTGGTTACCTTGTTGTTCGCGCAGCTTGAGGACGTGCTTGAGAGCGTTGTCGGATAAGATAATGCCTTTTTGGGAAGATTGAGTTGCTTGAGTCATAGGATTGATAAAACTTGGAGTAATTGCAGTATTCGACCCCGAAATAGTGGGTCTTAGGCCTCGCCCCGATAGGGCGACATTACTTAGTTTTAGTATAATTGATACAAGTATGAGTCGTACCCAATGTTCGTTTTAGAGTATCCAGTTACGCCTAAACCGCACCCAATCGAAGCGATTGAAGAAGCAATCCGTACCACTCAATTTGTGAGGAATAAAACTGTGTGCTTTTGGATGGATCGCCGTGGTGTCGGTAAAACCGAACTCTTTTACTTAATAAATAGCAACAGGGAAACAGATTAACTTATTCCTATCTATCATAACGATTCTCGTGCTGGCGATCGGCAAAAATTCTGGACAGAATCGGGTATTTGTTGCGTACAATCAATACGAATCTCTTAATTTTAAGTCAGTACGCCCTTGAGTTTTGTACGGCAAATAGGGCGATCGCCCCCTCTTTCCACCCTATAATCTCAAATCCAGCAGTGTATTGTTGGTCTGTTAATTCCTTCGTCTCGATGATCTATGAACAATCTTCCGCCCCATACTGTCCGCCGTCTCAACAAGTTACCCCAAAGTTCTAGTATTTGGGAAGGCGATCGCCGTTCTTTAGGCGGGATGGCCGCAGAAATTGATCTAGAAGCCCCCCCCGCAGAAAATGACTGTGTGATTTGGGTGGATAATTCCGAGGGAGTTGTACGGTCTATGGAAATTGTCTCCCCCGATATTGGTTCTCAAGCGATGGTTCGCGCTTTGGTTAAGGCTATGGAAAGCCCCCAAAGTCAAGTTTTGCCGTCTCGTCCTTACAAAATTTTAGTGCGCGATCGCGAACTGCACTTTCTCCTGCGGGGAATGCTGGCTCCTCTGCAAATCGAGACGGACTACATTCGCGAACTGCCCCTCATTGACGAGTTATTCCGCAGTTTCGAGCATTTCCGCCAAACCCAACTGCCCCAAATTCCCGCTATCTATAGCGAACGGTTACAAGCATCAGCCGTGTCTTTGTGGGAGATTGCACCTTGGCGAGAACTAGCCGATCATCAAATTATTGCCATCCACCTCAACACCAGAGATATCGAAACCCTTTATGTCTCAATTATGGGTTTACTGGGAGAAGAATACGGTATTTTGATGTATCGCTCCCTGGAATCTTTAGAAAATTTCCGCGCTACCGTCCTCAACGAAGATTCTGAGATCAACATCGAAGAAGCTTTCCTACTGCAAGATTGCTGGTTTCTCAACTACGAAGTCCCAACGGCTGAGGCTGTTTTTAGCGAGGCAGAAACATCGCCTAAGATATTGCCTTTGTTCGGTAGTTTACATCCCCTCGAAGGCATACGGCCGTTTCTCGACAGTGAAGAAGCTTTGATTGTCCTTTTGGCTTTAGAAGCGCTCAAGGAATTTTTACAAGATTGGCAAGGGCAACCTTTCCCAGTGCGAGCTGCCTTTGAGGATTATCAAAAGCAATATAGTATTCCCGTACCTGCATCGAGCGATCTACACGAAGTTTTAGCGGTGGAAGTGGCAACTTGTCCCGATTTGGCTTCGGAGTTTCTGGCGATGATCGAGGATGAGGAGTTTGATTTGGAAGAAGATGATTCCGAGTCTATGCCTCCATTGCACTACGATATCGTACCCGATGATGCGTTGTTGATGCTACGCACCGTGAATCCCCAAGAGCGGCAAAAGTTGCGACGGCAGTCAAAAACGAATTATATTGTTGCTGCTCCGGACAATATTACGTTACCGATGCTGTGGATTCAAACTTCTCGCCCTAAAGCGCAGAAAATCATAGCATCTCTGAAGAAATGCGCGGGTCTCAAGGGTTTATGTTTAAATCCAGGGGAAGATACTTCTACAGGGTCGTATTTCGATTTGGCTTTGTTACAAGCTTTTGATGAAAGTTTGTATTTATTGGCTGAGTTTGAATGCGATCGCCTTGACTATACCGAGCAACGCCAAAACTGGGATCGTTGTAGTCAAAAGAGTCAAGGCTATTGTGCCATTGCGATTTCGATGGGAGTCACGGGGAGTCATCGGGGCAAATTCCGCATCCAAGACGCGATCGCGCTGTACGAATTGCCCATTGTTTCGCCGAAAGCTTTGGGAATAGGAACGTTGGAGTTAGTTTCCCAATTCTCAGGTTTTGAAATCGAGTTCTAGTGGTAGTAGCGTTGTTCGAGCCATGTCCGCACTTCGGCTTCTGTGGTAAAGCGGGTGCGATCGCCCTTGACTGGATCGTAAACAGACCAGTACACCAAACCCGCGCGATCGCGTTGAATGTTGATTTTTGGCTCGCGGGTGGCAATGAACCAGTCATAAGCCCAATCCCGGATTTTTTGCCAGGGCGATCGCGGTTGCCACCCTGACTTTTTCGCGGGTAATGTAGACTGTAGCAGGGCTTGGGATGGATTATGCAAAGCATGAAGCGTTGATAAAGAAGTGGGTTTCATAGCCATTTCTCCTGAAGTTGTGAGGCAAATTTCAAAGCCAAGGTGATAGAGTGCGATGAGGCGATTGAGCTTGATGCGATCGCCCGATCGGGCTTTGATTCTTTCAATGTAGAAGCCTATTCCCCCTAAATCAATCGCTCCTTTTCATCTCATCTATGAATAAAATTCATCGAAGCACTAATTAGTTGTATAACGTTTGAATGGGTAGCCCCAAATTCAAGAGTAAACGCGCTCCCACCAACAATGCTGTGATAATTACAAAGACGATTGTTGCCTCTATATCCTGTCGCAAACTCGATAAATTTTCCCGTTCCAAGCCAAAAAGACAAGCAAAATAAATCGGTAAGTCATTTAAGGCTACAGCAGTGACAAAACCGGGAAAACCAAACCAGAAAAAACCTAAAGGGTAGCTCAAACAAACAAACACGGCTTTGCTCATATTGGCAAAAGCGTGGTACTGGGGCTTACCCACTGCCATTAAGACTTTACTGATACTGTCAAACAGCACATTTGGCCAAATCCCGAAAGCCAAAATCGGTAAAATCCATGCCCCTTTCCGATAGCGTTCGTCATACAAAAAGATAATCAAATAATCGCCAAAACTCACAACCAAGGCCACAAAAAGCGCGATCGCAAACAACAACAAACGCCGTTTATTTAAAATCTTTTGGCGTAACTCCTGACGGGGTAACTCAGCAAATTCCGAAAATAAAGGAAACAAGACTTTCGTGCTAAGTTGACTCACAATTTGTTGCGGCAAATAAGCGAATGTATAAGCTACCGTATAAATCCCCAAAGCTTCAAAAGATTCCAGCTTCGGTAGGATAATGCGATCGGCTTGCATCGCAATATAAGTCACCGCCGTCGAAATAAAAATCCACTTCCCAAAAGCCGCAATCGCGCGGACTGACTCTTTATCCCAAGTAAAACGATGCTTAATCCCCGGAATTAACAAATAGTAACTTAAAATCATTGCCAGAAACGTTGAAACTAAGTTACCAACGACCAATGCCCAAATACTCTTATCAAAATAAGCCCAAACTGCGGTAATGACAATAGCGCTAATTTGAGTTGTAAAAAATAGCATTTGTTGGCGGCCTTGTTGAACTCGGCGACTCAACAAATGTTCGGCAATTGACTCAAAACCGCCAAAAATCGACGTACCAAAAGCCACAACAATTAATAACCACAAGCGGGAATCTTCATACACTTGTACCGCAATATAAGCCATCGGAATACTGAGTAACCAGATTGATATACCGCGCACCACTTGTAGCGTCCAAGCTGTGTTATAAAACTTAGGCTCGTCCCCGCGACGATTTTGAATTAAACTAGCGCCAATACCAATATCAGAAAACAGATGCAATCCCACAATAAAAGTTGTGATCAGGGACATTAACCCAAATAACTCTGGAACTAATAAGCGAGTCAAAATTAAGTTACTCACCAAACGCAAACTTTGACTGCCACCGTAACCAATTAATGTCCAGATTGTGGCTAAAAATGCCCGCCGTTTTGCTGATGCCATAACATTGATAGAAAATAAAAAACTGTGGAGACCGCGAACTCAAACTTAGAAAAGTTAATTGTAATGAGGAGCGACTAAAAATTGTTGGAAATATTGAGCGAGTTGAGCGGCTTCGGTTGTAGCATTGTGAGCCTTTGCTACCCGTGCAGCCCCTTCTGTTCCTAGGGTATTAAGAATCTCTGGGGAACAATCTAGCACTTCGCGCAAAGCCGCCGTCAATGCCGTTACCGAGCCAGCAGGAATGAGCCAACCGCAGCGTCCGGGTTCGACTAATTCGGGAATACCTGCTACATAGGTCGTCAAAACGGGACGACGTAAAGCCAGGGATTCCATAATGACAACGGGTAGACCTTCGGCAAAACTGGGCAATACCAAAGCCCTAGCGGCCAAAATGTGTTTCTGGACGGTGGCGTTGCTGGCCCAGCCTGTGATGGTAACGTGGTTTTGTAGTTGGGAGCGAGCGATCGCGTCTTCAATTTGCGATCGCATTTCTCCATCCCCCACTAAAGTTAACTGGAAATCGCGATTTTCGGCAGCCAACGGCGCGATCGCCTCAATTAACAATAACTGCCCTTTTTGCTCGCACAAACGTCCCACACAGACAATTTCTGGCGTTTGGGAAAAGGCGATCGCGGGAGCTTCTTTGGCCAAAAAACTTTGGTCTACCCCGCAGCGTACAATCTTAATCTTTGACCAATCGCTATAATCGCACCAGCGATACAGTTGACTGCGCCCAAAAGAACTAATCGCTACTACAAAAGCTGCCCGCTTGATTTTTTCAGTCAGGGCAATGAGTGGGGCCTTATCAAATTCTTCGGGGCCGTGAACTGTAAAACTGTAAGGCGGCCCCCCTAAAACTTGACATAACAAGGCCACCATCGCCGAATTCGTGCCAAAATGGACGTGAATCCCTTGGACATCGCTGTTTTTGAGCCAACGCCACAGCAAACAAGCTTCCGCCAAATAAGCCCAGTGTAGAATTAAACCGCGATCGGATTTCCAACCCAATTGGCAAGCCAACTTAAAAGCTGCAACCCAACGAACAGGTCGCGTCAGAGCCAGTTGTAATAAAGACCCCAACAACGGCAGGATACCAGCAGCCAGGATGTAGCGCGTTTTTTCGAGTTCCTCGCGATCGCCCGGATCGACTAATTCTTCTTGACAAGAGCGAATCGAAAATCGCAGCACATCAATGCCTAACGCTTCTAAACTCCTGATTTCGCGACGAATAAAACTATGACTAACTTTGGGATATTGATTAACAAGATAAGCAATTTTCATTTTTTAAGCTATGAGCAGAAGAGGCGCAAATACAAACATACCTTTTGATTTGATGATTGGGTAGACTAAAATGGCAGCGATTGCTGGTTTTCTTCAAAGCTGTAGGCTCGCTGAGTTAATATAGAGCTAACCTAAAAATCAGCATTAAAATAAACATTAGGTGCTACCGCTAGAAATTTCAGTCCTCAAACTTCGCAGTAGCGCATCTATCCAAGTTAGTTGAGCCAGCGGATTAGACCATTGCCGGAACAATCATTAGAAGAACTCCAAGAAGCCAACAGTCCGCCGAAAAAAGGTGGCTTGAATTTAGGTTTGTATCTGCGAGCCGCCCGTCGTAATGCCTTAGTTTTAGCAGGCGCACTGGCTTTAGCGGTCGGGGGAGCTTGGTATGCAGGCAAGCAACAGTCTTCTGTGTACTGGGGTAAATTTCAACTGTTGGTAGAACCCGTATCCTCAGAAGCAAGGGCAGTACAACCTTTGGCTTTGACCCGAACCGATCGCGGTACCCCCGACGAACGGTTATTTCAGTTGGATTACACCACCCAAATCAAAATTTTAACCGGGCCGGGAATGCTATCGAGTATCGGCGAGCAAATTCAAGCCGAAATCCCCAGCTTCGATCCCGAAAGTCTTGGTGATATTACCGTCGAGCGCTTATTAGATGAGGACGACGAAGTTACAAAAATTTTAGAGGTGAGTTACACCGGGTCAGACCGAGAAACCGTCCAGCTTGTCCTTGAGAAAATTGCCGAAAAGTATCTGCGCTACAGCTTAGAAGAGCGCAAAACCCGCATTCGGGAAGGGGTAAGGTTTATCGAAGACCAACTACCCGAACTGCAAAACCGCGTCACCAAGCTGCAAAATCAACAACAGAAACTTCAAGAACGCTACGAGTTAATTGACCCCAACACGACGGGGGAAGCTTTATTCGGTCAAGTGCGGGATTTGAATGCTCAACAAGACGCGACTCAACAACAACTGCGAGAACTCAGAACCCTTTATAACAAGTTAGAGCAACAACTGGCGTTGACTCCCGATGAGGCGATCGCGGCTTCAGCTTTGAGCGAAAATCCCAATCGTACAGCTTTACTCAGTCAAATTAAAGAAATTGACCGCCAAATTGCCGTTGAGCGCAGTCGTTTTACCACAGAAAGCCCGGTAGTGCGATCGCTCCTGAAAAAACGCCAAAACTTAGTCTCTCTACTCGAAAGCGAAACTAATGAAATTCTAGGGCAGAATTTTACAGGAACGACGAACAACGAGCAAGTCTTAGCTTTCCAAAGCCCGGTTCGCCTCAATTTGATTCAGCAACTGATTACCACGGCTAACGAAATTCAAGTTCTTGAAGCCCGCAGTCAATCGATTGCTCAAGCCACCACTGAATACGCACAACAAGCCGAACAACTCCCGGCTGTAGCTCGGCAATACAGCGAACTACAACGCCAACTCGACTTAACCAAGCAAACCCTCGACCAACTGCTGACACAACGGGAAACTCTGCGCGTGGAGGCGGCTCAAAATGAAGTACCGTGGGAACTGCTCTCTCAGCCCTTTGTTCCCCCCAATCCGATTCCCGGCGGCGATGCCAAAAAGCTCTATATTCTAGCAGTTGCTGGCGGCCTGTTCCTCGGACTGGCGGTAACCATTATTTTAGAGAAACTCCGCAATCGCCTTTACAGCGCTCAAGATATTAAAGACGTTACTAATTTACCTCTCCTCGGAGAAGTTCCCTACGATCGCGGTATCGCTCGTCAAAACACCCCCTTATCGCCCCATTTGATTGCCAACTGGGACTTAGCCACTGCGGCTCGCAACCCATCGATGCGGTTAGCGGCAACCCCGATGGCTGAGTGCTTGGATGCGTTGTATGCGAATTTGCGCTTTTTGTATGCTGAACCGCCCCTCCAGGCGATCGCCGTATCCTCCCCAGAAAGCAATGATGGTAAATCAACCCTCGCTCTACAACTCGCTCAAACTATCGCTTCTGCGGGGCGAAAAGTGCTGCTGATCGATACGAATCTCCGGGAGCCACAATTACATCACTGGCTGGGATTGCCCAGTACGCCAGGGTTGAGTGATTTTTTGATGGATAGTCAAGTTACCTCCCCCTTAATTCAGCCAGTTCCCTACGTTAATAATCTGTTCTTGCTGGCTGCCGGTACGTTGCATCCTGAAGCTTACAAACGTTTGGATTCCAGTCGGATGCTCGATTGGCTGGAAGTGGGGCGCAAAGAGTACGACGCGATTATCTGCGACACCCCTAATTTACTAGACTTTTTAGATGCTAGTTTCTTGGGGGCTAATATTGACGGGATGTTATTGGTGAGTAGCGTCCGCAAAACTAAAGCTTCCCACGTTAAGCAAATGATGAAGCAAATTGAGCGCTACAATTTACCCGCAGTGGGCATTATTGCCACCCACATTAAGCCGAGTTTGTGGCAGCGTTTGGGAGGCTTCCGACCCTTGAAACCCATGCCCGATCGCCATTTGTTCCTCGAAGAAGGTGAATCTGTGGCGACTGCCGAACCGGAAGTCAGTGCGTCTCATTCTTTGATTCACAAGGACTAGATTTTTTGACCGAGACTGCGCCACAAGTACCACACGGCAACACTACGATAGGGTTGCCAAGGTTGGGCAATGCGTTCGATGGTGGTGCGATCGGGTAGGGTGTCGAGATTGTAAAGTTGTTGGATGGCGCGACGCACTCCTAGATCGGCGACAGGCAGCACGTCAAGGCGGTTGAGACGGAAGATCAGCAACATTTGGGCTGTCCAGGGGCCAATGCCTTTAACTTGCGTCAGGGTGGCAATAACGGCGGCATCGTCCATCTGGTTTAGGGTTTCGAGGGGGGGTAAAGTCGCGATCGCGTTTCGGGCTAAATCCCGCAGATACGACACTTTGGGGCGAGTTAGGCCAATTTGACGTAGGGTGTCTTCGGGGGTGGTTAAGAGGGTTTCAGGACTCAATCGGGAGTCGGGATATAAGTTTAATAAGCGTTGATAAACGGTATTGGCGGCTTTGAGGGAAATTTGCTGAGAGATGATTGCCCAAGTCAGGACGGAGAATAAATCGCTTTGGGCAAAACGGTTTTCGGGACGATAAGGCCCAATTTCGACGATAACTTGTTTGAGAATGGGATCGGTGGCTTGGAGATGGTTGAGGATGGCAGTTGGCATATTCGGTTAGATTGAGCCGACGCGATCGCCAATAAATTGTACTAAGGGCTGGAAAATTGGTACTAATTCGGCTTGGCTGACGACTAAGCTGGGAAATGAGCGTTTGCCGTAATTTTCTCCTTTTTTTAAGGGAAATACGGGGTCGGGTTCTAGGGAAACAAACACGCCCCCAGCCCCTTGTACAATGACCCAAACGGCGGCAATATCCCAAATTTTCGGGGTGGCTTCGACTCCCCCTAAAGCTGCACCGTTTGCGACTAACAAGCAGTTATAACTGGCAACCCCGATAGAGCGAATTTTACAGGGAAAGTTGGGCTGTTTGACCACATCCATACTCCGCGCACAGAGGTTGAATAGGTGGCTGGGACTGGGACGCTCTCGACTGGTTTGGATGGGATTATCGTTCAAATAAGCCCCAGTGGGTCCGGTTAGATCGGTATTTTCGTACCAATAGCCGTGGAAAAATTGCTGGATGGGAGGAAGATAAACAGCCCCAAACACAGGCGTACCGCGATACAACAGCCCCATCGAGATGCCCCAGATAGGCACACCCCGCGTAAAGTTAGTTGTGCCGTCAATGGGGTCGATAATCCAGCACCAATCGTTTTCTGGGAGGATGTGGAGGGTTTCTTCGGTGAGGATACCGTGGTCGGGAAAACGTTGGGCGATCGCGTCTCGGATGGCTTTATCCGACCAGCGATCGGCTTCAGTCACGAGAGAGCCATCATCTTTTTGGGTTGCTTGTATTGTACCAAAGTCTTGCAACAGGCGATCGCCAATTTTTTGGGTAATGTTTTGACTAAATTCGAGAATGTCCGACCAAGAGGGATTCATGCTTTAACTATCTTCTGAGTTTTGCTGAGGGAAAATAACGTCTTCGTATAACATTTCCAGAGGACATTATAGAAAAAAAGTCCCTTTTTGGTTATACCAACTTTCGCATCTGCCCTAAATACTTTACAGCCTTTTCCTCGCAAATATTTTTTTAAGGCTGAGGCAATATTTAGGGCAATTGAATTATGGCTTAATGTTCCTCCTGTCATGGCGAATACTTCCCCGTTGAGGTATTCGTATTTGACAAGTTGTTGAGACTCCCAATCGAGATATTCTGGGGGAGACATTATTGGGGAAAAAGATTGAGCAGTCAGGGGAGCGACAATTCTTATTTTGACTAATTTACTAATGGCATGATTTAAGAGAGTCTTTTAACTTTTCCAACGGCAAATTCAGTAAAATTCTTTTTACTCTATGCCATCTTCCATAACCATTTTAATCGCCTTTTTAGTATTCTTTTGAAACTCCATGACATCCACATGATTGAGAATCGCGATCGCCCCTATCATCCCTATTGCTTGTAACCCGAAAACCAAACTATAAGCCATCACTGGTGTACCAAATAAAGCCTGACCAATATCTAGAACAATTCCCCCAGTTACGGTGGCTAAAGCCCGCGCGATCGCTTGAGACAAACCCCAAGCGCCGATGAACGTTCCGGCAGTTTCGGCGGCAGTCAAATCGAGCATTAAACTAATAGCCCCAGTAGTGGTAATTCCAGTGGCTAAACCGAACATAAATAAGGCCGATTTAAACACATCAGTATTGTGGGTAAAGCCGGACAAAATAATTAAAACGAAACAAATTGCTACCAAAGTACAACCTAAACGAGTGGTATTGCGTTTGCCCAGTTTTGGCACAATTAAAAACCCCGTACTACTCACCCCAATTAAAGTCCCCATTCCCCAAAAAGCATTGAGTTGAGTTGTTTCGGGAATGGGCATATTAAACACATCGCCGCCGTAAGGTTCGAGGACAGCTTCTTGCATGAATAAACTCAGGGTCATCACTAACAAAAAGCTGAAGAAAATTGCAGTTTGACGGCTGGCAGTTAACACCCGCAAAGCGCGCTTTAACGTAATACTATCTTCGCGGTCTTTGACAGTAGAACGGACTGAGTAACGAGAGTATTTCTTCTCAATTCCTAAAGTTGCTGCGATCGCCAACCCAAAAACAACTAAAGGTACAAATGTAAATAAACTATTGATGGGAAATTTAATACTATCAAGGGAAGTCGCGATCGCATCTTCTCCGGTTAATAAACGGCTGCCCAAATTCAATCCTAAAACTACACCACTCTGCTGAACTTTTTTGAGTAAAATGCCGCCACTAATCCCGCCAATAACAATTCCGACCATCAGCAAAGACCAAGCCGTCCCGACAATTTTGGAGCGATTATCTTCATCAGAAACATCCACTAATAACGCGGCAAAAGGCGTAGAACTTGCACTCAAAGCCAAACCATACAGGACAAAAACTGCTCCTAAAAGTGCCGTCCAACCGATAGTTTGCGTTGTCCAAGCCCAACCTCCCATAGCCCGTACAACACTGCCCAATTGCCACATAACTTGCACGGCACAAAACACAATTAAACCGAACAAAGCCGTCCCCAACCAAACATAACCCGTGCGGTTGTAGCCCCAAAGGGGTTTCGCGTCAGACATTTGGCCAAACCATACCCTGGCTGGGGCAACAAATTGATGTAATGCTAATGTTCCAGCAGCAATAGTTGCAGGAATACCTAACTCGCTAATCATCACGCGATTGAGTATTCCTAAAGTGAGGACAGACATAATCCCCAATCCCATTTGAAACAAGCCCAAACGAAACATCACTGGTAGTTTTACTCTGGGTAAAGCAGAGTATTCGGTCGAGTCGTTGGTTATAGTCATAATATTAAATTGCGATCGCGATTTTTCAATGTATTCTATCCTTTGAAAGGTACTATCTTACCTCAGAAATTTCCTACTTTCGAGAGACTAACTCTTTGGACGGAAGCGATCGCCCTGGAATATTCCTTATTCTAGAGAAAATCAGCCATTGTACGAACCACTCCCCACATGGATACAAAGACCTTAAAAGAAAAAGGCCAACAAATTGTTGCCGAGGTCAGCGCAACTTTAGAAAAACAAGGAAAACAAGCTTTTAACCGCATTAACAAATTGACGAAAACTACAGCTTCAGAATTAACCGAAGAAGCTGTGATAGCCGCCGTAGACCGCGCTGTTGATGCGATCGAAATAGCAGGTAAACGCATTCGCGAAAGACAAATTCCCACGGAAAATACTTCTCTAGAAGTGGATATTAGCATTGGCGGGATTCTCAACCTGAAAATTAAAGCAGATGTCCCCACCGCAGAACAATTACTAGCTGAGGAGTAACTCAAGCTAGAATAAGGGCTACTGATAGCAAACTGTCGGTAAAATCAGGGGCAACTGCCGCAATATTGGCAAAAGCAGGTGAATTAGCGCTCGATTAATTTAGTAGTTTGTTACCCCCTGAAAATTTTATGTGGGCAAAAAGTTGGCAATTTTTATGGCAGTGGCGGGGTGTAGGAATTACTGCCCCTTCTGTGGCAATCTTAATTATTATTGTGCGGTGTCTGGGCTTGCTTCAGCCTTGGGAATGGGCAGTTTACGACCAGTTTATGCGTTTGCGTCCTGCCTCAGAAACCGACGACCGTATTGCTATTGTGGGTATTAATGAGGCGGATATTCAAGCCGTCGGTAGTGCCATTATTGCCGATGAAGTTTATGGGTCGTTAATCGCTAAATTAACAGCCATGAAACCCAAAGCAATTGGCTTGGATATTTATCGCGATTTGCCCGTAGAACCGGGTCACCAAGAATTAGTCGCAATTTTTGAATCTACGCCCAATGTAATCGGTATTGAGAAAGTTGTGGGCGATCGCGATCGCGATTTTATCCCCGGACCACCAGCCTTAGTTGAAAAAGGCCAAGTTGCTGCAAATGATGTCATCCCCGATGCAGATAATACCGTCAGGCGGGCATTTTTGTCCTTGAGTCGTCCAGACAATAGCACGATTCCCAGTTTGGGGATGTATCTCGCAGCATTGTACCTTCAGGATTTGGGCATTGGACTCCAAGCCGACCCAACAACCGGATTTTGGCAGTTAGGAGAAACCCTATTTCAAGAGTTTAAACCCAATGATGGCAGTTATATTCGGGCTGACGCGGGCGGTTATCAACAAATCCTCAATTATCGAGGAGGGTCGCAGCATTTCGAGACAGTAGCCTTAATGGATGTCTTGGGCGATCGCCTACCAGAGGATTGGGGACGCGATCGTATTATTCTTATTGGTATGGTGGGGGAAAGTTCTAACGATTTTTTCCCAACTCCTTACAGTAGCACCTTATTAAGCACCCCCGAACCGATGGCTGGGGTCGAAATTCACGCCAATATTGCCAGTCATATCCTGAGTACGGTACTCGATGACCGTCCCTTCATCCAGAGTTGGCCAGAACCTGTAGAATGGCTGTGGATTTTGGTGTGGTCGAGTACCGGGGCAATTTTAGCTTGGCGTTGGCGTTATGCCAAAAAGGGGGTAGTGGCAATTCTGCGACGAGTGACTGCCTTTTGTGTGGTGATGTCGGCTTTAGTTATCGGGAGTTACGGGGCATTACTCGCAGGGTGGTGGTTGCCCATTGTACCGCCTTTGTTGGCCATGGGAGGGTCTGCGATCGCCATTGTCGCCTATATTGCCCGAACCGCCAGCGATTTACGCAAAACTTTTGGTCGCTACCTCACCGACGAAGTAGTCGCAAATCTCCTCGAACACCCCGAAGGTTTGACGATGGGGGGAGAACGCCGCGAGATTACCATCTTAACTTCCGATTTGCGGGGCTTTACGGCTTTATCCGAACGTCTTTCTCCCGAAGAAGTGGTAAAAATTCTCAACTTTTACCTAGGGAAAATGGCCGACGTTATTACCGCTTATCAAGGCACAATTGATGAGTTTATGGGGGATGGCATTTTGGTGTTGTTTGGTGCGCCGACGACCCGTTCAAATGACGCTGAGAGGGCAATTGCCTGTGCGGTGGCCATGCAGCAAGCCATGACCGAGGTGAATCAAACCATGAAGGCTTGGGGTTTACCGGATTTAGAAATGGGAATTGGCATTAATACCGGGGAAGTGGTAGTGGGTAATATTGGTTCGGAAAAACGCACAAAATATGGCGTAGTGGGCAGTCAAGTTAATTTAACTTATCGCATCGAATCTTACACCACCGGAGGACAAATTTTGATCTCCGAACAAACCCTAAAAACTGCTCAAGTTGACGTTAAAATTAACGGACACAAAAGCGTTTCTCCCAAGGGGGTAAAAAAGCCTATTACAATTTACGATGTAGGGGGTATCGGTTCTCCCTATAATCTTAATTTAGTTACCGAAACAGAACAGTTTTTCCCCCTTCAGCAACCCCTGGCTTTAGAATATGCTGTTCTTGAAGGGAAAAATATTAGTCCGGTGAAAGTTTTTGCGGATTTAGTCCAACTTTCTCAACACGGCGGACAAATTCACATCACCGATTCTCAGCAAGGGATTCCCCCAGCTTTAGCCAATATCAAATTGAGTTTTCTAGACCTTACCATTGCTGAAATGGAGAGCGAGGATGTTTATGGCAAAGTATTAGAAAAAGACAGCGAGCCTCAGAGTTTTTACCTTAAATTTACCTCGAAACCGCCGAGTATCAATAGAAAGTTGGCTTATCTTTATGAATCCCTAGAGCGCGATCGCCCTTAATTTGAGCTAAATTAAACATTGCGTAGGGTGGGTATCGCCCACCATTTCTAGCGCGGGTGCTTATTATAGATCGCAAACAACAAATAAAAAATTAATTATGTGGACAGAGATCGCAGCGCAAATTAGCAAACATACTCAACAAAAATTTGAGGTCAAACAGCAAAAAGTTGTTGGTGGTGGCTGTATTAATCAAAGTTATGCCGTCAGCGATGGCGCTCGCACCTTTTTTGTAAAACTCAATTCTCCCTCTCAGTTAGAAATGTTCCTAGCTGAAGAGAAGGGACTCCAAGAAATGTATAATACCCAAACCATTCGCGTTCCCCAACCCTTGTGTACCGGGGCAAGCGATCGCCATAGTTATATTATCCTAGAATGGCTGGAATTTGGGAGCGGTAACTCGCAATCTTGGCAAACAATGGGTCGTCAACTAGCGGCAATGCACCAATATAAAGGGACAAAAAAGTTTGGCTGGGAGATTAATAATACCATTGGTTCTACACCTCAAATTAACGAATGGTCGGACGATTGGAGCGAGTTTTTCGCCGTCAAACGTATCGGTTATCAATTGCGTTTAGCCAAGCGGAAAGGTGGCTCTTTTCCTGATACTAATACCGTGGTTGAAGCTGTCCGCGAAAAGTTGCGATCGCGTCAACCCCAACCTTCAATTCTCCACGGGGATTTATGGTCGGGAAATGCCGCTTGTACGGTGGACGGCGAACCTGTTATCCTCGATCCTGCGACCTATTGGGGCGATCGCGAAGCAGACATTGCTATGACTGAGTTATTCGGCGGTTTTCCTGCCCCGTTTTATCAAGGTTATAACGCCGTTTGGCCTCTCGATGATGGCTACCGACAACGCAAATCTCTCTACAATCTTTACCACATTCTCAACCACTTTAATCTATTTGGTGGCGGCTACGGTTCGCAAGCACAAAGTACGATCGATCGGGTGTTGCAGTAGGCAAAACATTTTCTCGCTAATTTACTTTTTTTACTCAGTGGGTCGCTTAATTACCATCACCGAATTAATTACTGCTCCTTCTTTAAATTCTGTTGTTTCTTGATAAGAAGTTGCGGCTAATACTAAACAGCAAAAAATTAGTATTTTAGATTTCATCAATAAAAGTCCAAAAAGTGCTATCAAACATCATTATTTTGAACCTAAAAGTTGTACCAATTGAGACAACTGTTGAGCATTAAACGCTTTTTTGAGAGTCTTAGCAGCCGCCTTGGGTTCAACAGGAATTAACACTTGAGGCGTTTTAGCTTTAGCCAGTTGTTCTAACGCCGAGCTAGGATGAATGGTATCTGCTTGACCGAGGGCGATCGCGTCGCAGCCTTCTTTTAACTCTTGAATAATCACTGGGGCTAACATCCGATAAGAAAACTTAGGATTACTAATCGCTTTATAAGCAGACTTTGTTAACAATTGCCAACCCTTATTTTTGGTCGATAACTTCGCTAACTGTACGCAAGCATCCTGCAATTGTTTGCGGTTTTGATTGTTCGCTTTTTGTTTAAATAACGCCAGCATTTCTTTGAGAATTTCTATCCCGCGTAATGCCGTTTCTGACTCAATACTTTTCCCTGGTGGAGTCGCAACAGCCGACACTTCGGGGGCAATATTACCGGGTAAGGGTGTGGAGAAACTGACCCCACCTCCGACTAACTGATTGAGATAAGCTTCGAGTTCTAGAAAAGCAGGTTCGGCGTTTTTAAGAATTTTCTCGGCTTCATCATCTTGTAAGCCAAATGGGCCTTCGAGTTGCTCGATTAACTCGTTAAGAGTATCGTAGCCCTGAAAAAACAAGTTTTCTAACTTATTATTGACAGGAATTTCTTGTTCTCGCAAAACTTTAAAACAGTCTTCTAAACGGTGGGCTGTTTTTTGAATACTGTTGTATCCCAACATTGCAGAACCCCCCTTTACCGAGTGGGCTGCGCGGAACATTTCGTTGATTTTTTCCGGGTCTCGTACAACAGCAGCTAAATCCATCAACCCTTGTTCGAGGGTTTCGAGGTGTTCTTTGGCTTCTTCTATAAAGTAGCCGAGGATTTTTTGTTGGCTGGCACTATCCAAGGCAATGTCTCCCCATCAATCGATCTTGCATTCACGGTAGCTGATTCTAGGATATACCCTGATTGATGGTTTGTTATTGGTCACAAGGCTCGAAATTAGGACAAGCAAGATTAGCAGGTAGGGGTGTTAGAGAACCTGTCATTGACCAGCCTTGAGTTTGGGCGAGGTTTTCGAGGGTGGTAATGCGATCGCCTGTCAGGGGATGAGTGGTAAAATACCGGGAAATGGTGGCGCGATCGCGCTCTTCAGCGGCCAAGCGCACAAAAAAGTCTAGACTATGCCCCCCGTGACCATAATGCCGAATTGTCCCTTGCAAACCCAAGCGATCTGCGGCAGTTTCCTGGGTGCGACTGTAATCCAATTCTTTGAGATTAATTGTTTGGGTAACAATCCCAGAAGTCTCTCCTCCGCCCAAATTCAATAGCGTCGCACCCGCTAAAACCAGTAAACCTCGTCCCAAACCTTTGAGGCCATCTCTAGCTTGCAAATGACCTAATTCGTGAGCGAGAACAAAAGTCAACTCGTTTTCTGACTCAACAGATTCTAGAAAAGCCGTTGTCACAAACACCTGTCCCCCTGCCAACGCCGCCGCATTGACAATGGGACTATCGACTAAATGGACGGTAATCGGGTAATCTGTTTGGTCGGGGGGTAAAAGCGATCGCAACAGCTTTTCTAAGTAAGCAATGCGGTTATCTTCGGCTAAAGCAACTCCTCCCAACTGCGCGATCGCCATAGGTGCAAGGGTTTGGCCAATTTTAACTTCGGTATCTTGACTCAACTTCGGCACCACCGCATCCACCACCAAACCCAAAGCCAAATAAATCCCCAAAGTGACACCCACCACCGTCCCCGAAAGATAAGCCAAATTCAGCAAAGGATGAGTTTGGCTAACATTCACTTCCGTTTTAATTTCCTTGGGAACGTATTTCATCTAACGGCCGTACCGTAAGCTATCACTTCTACTGACATAATGCCATTACCACTGGTTTGTCCCCCCACACTGGCAGTTTCATAACGAACATTATAAATTTCAGTTGCACCCCAGGCGATCGCGTCTTCTTTAAGGCGTAACAAGGCTTCGCGACGGGCGCGATCGAGTAAACTTTCATAAGACTGTATTCGTCCCCCCACCAAATTGCGGAGTGCCAGCAAAAAAGTTTTAAAGTAATCTGACGAAATCACCACACTCCCCACAAACAAAGCAGTTTCTGTCGCTTCGGGAAGGGCTTGTTTTGCCCCAAAAGTCACCACAGGGACATGAAGCGTCGCTCGTTCTCGCTTGCGGATACTTTGATAATGTTTCTTTTCAATATTCGTCCCGACAAAATACCCCAACGCCAGCAACGCCAAGGGAAACAGTAGCGGTATTAACTCCTCCATAACTACCGAATCCTCACCGCAGTACCATAAGCAAACAACTCCGCCGCCCCCTGAGTCACCGAAGATGTGGCAAAACGGATATTAACAATAGCATTGGCATTGAGTTGCTGCGCTTCCATCATCATGCGGTCTACGGCTTCTTTGCGAGCTTCTTGCAGCAGTTGGGTATAGCCTTTCAACTCGCCCCCCACCAAGTTCTTTAGCCCCGCAGCAAAGTCTCTACCTACATTTTTGGCACGCACGGTACTGCCCTGCACAATGCCATAATGTTCGATAATTTCTTTACCTGGAACGCCCTCTAAAGTGGTTAAAATCATCGATAACTCCCTAAAACAACAGGAAAATTAACTCAAGTGTGGCACGAGAGCCAAATAACAGGGATAAGGTTTATGAAATTTAACTTTTTTGGGGTTGTCGCCAGAATCTCGAATTTAACCAGGACGTTCGAGGAAATAAGCCTTTAAGCCCGCACTCTTCGCACCGTCAAAGTCTTCATTGATGCTATCGCCAATATGCCAGGCTTGATGGGGTTCGCATTGATGCTTATTCAAAGCGGCAGTAAAAATGGCGCGTTCGGGCTTGGCTGCACCCACAAAGGACGAAACGGTAATACTTTGAAAATATTTAGCGAGTTCTAAGCCTTCTAGCACCATGTGAAGGCGCGAATCAAAGTTAGAAATAATACCTAGGGCAATTTTGTTGGCTTTCCAGGTTTCCAAGACTGGCACAATATCTTTGTAGACAAACCAAGGATGAGGGGTGGCAAAGTAACTGTAGAGGCGATCGAAAAATTCTTCAAAATGGTTGAAATTTTCCCTTGCGCCAACAGTTTCAAAGGTTTTCTGGCTCACATCAAGCCACCATTGGTATTCGAGATTGGGAATTTCGACGACCTCCGCACCGGGAAAGGCAAGGGGAGGGGCGGCTTTGAAAGCTGTGGTAAAGGCTGTGTCGAGAGCGGTGGGATCGGTTGTCACGCCGAATTCATGAGCGATTTTGCTGTAGACTTCTCCGACAGTACCTTGCACCCCGAACAATGTGCCAACCGCGTCTAGAAAAATGACCTTGGGTTTGTGTTTCTCCATTGTGTTATTTAGACAATAATTCCAGAATGGGCTGAGTCACCCAGTTTAAGCCAACAGTTAAGCGGTGCTTGAGGGTGGGTAAGCGGTAGAGGTAGGCGGCTCGTCGAGCGAGGTGACCGATTGTTCCATCTAACTGGATTCCCAAACCCGATACTGTGGCATTGTGAGTTCCTAAAGCCATCATTTCACCTAAAGGCTGATAGCGGAAGGGGAGGAGGGGCCGATTTGTCATGGTTGCCCAAAGATTCCAAGCGCAATAATCGGCTTGTTGCAGGGCTGCCTGGGCGGTGGGGGGGATGTTTTGACCGTTGATGTCTTGACAAGCGGCTAGGTCTCCTACAGCGAAGATTTCGGGACGCTGAGGGGTTTGGAGGGTAGGGGCGATCGCGATTTGACCTTTTTGGTTGTGTTCCAGGTCGAGGTTTTTGACGAAATCAGCAACTTTTGTGCCGATTGTCCACAGTACGAGATCGACGGGGATGGTGTCTATTTGGTTTTTGTAATCGAGGGTGATGCTGTCGGCGGTGATGTTTGCGATATCGGTGTCGAGGTCAAGCCAGATGTGCCGGGCTTGGAGGGCGACTTGGGCAGTTTTGCGGTTAAATTCGGTTGAGTCTCGTAAAATGTCGCTGGCGCGATCGATAATACGAAGACGACCGCGATCGCCCAAACGGTCAGCGAGTTTACAAGCGATTTCGACACCACTGTAACCGCCGCCAACCACGGCGACTCGGATGAATTCGCGATCGCTTTGTTCGAGGCTTCTGAGGCGCTCTTGCAGGCGATAGGCATCCCCCAGACTGCGGAAGGGGATGGCATGGTCTTGCGCCCCTGGAACGATGTCTACGGGGGTTTTACCGCCAATAGCCAGCACGAGATAATCGTAGTTGAGGGGTGGGGCTTCTTCGCAGTGGATGGTTTGGGTGTCAAAATCGACGCTGGTGGCTGTGGCTCGTTCTAAGCGAATGCCCGTCCCGGTGAGTAATTCTTCGTAGGGCGGCGCAATTTCCCAGGTTTGCATTTCCCCAGAGACTAATTCGTACAATAAGGGGGAAAATAAGAAGCGATCGCTTTTGTCGATTAAGATAATTTCCGGTTGTTGCGATCGCGTCCACGGCAATTCACTCAGCCGTAAGGCAGTGTAAAGGCCGCCGAATCCGCCACCGAGGATACATATTCGTTGCGTTGGTTGGCTCATGATTACTGTTGGGTAGGGGGAGCTTTTGTTTTCAGTGTAGACGAACCATTCAATCTCAACCTTAAAACTGACAAACCATCGCTCGGCTTATCGGGCTAGGGTGACGCTATATAAGGAATTGGGTATTGGGTAGTAGGCAGTAGGGATTGGGCTAGGGAATTGGGTATTG
>JAWQFT010000027.1:23620-44504 GCA_035968055.1 Jaaginema sp. PMC 1080.18
GTAGGCAGTAGGGATTGGGCTAGGGAATTGGGTATTGGGTAGTAGGCAGTAGGGATTGGGCTAGGGAATTGGGTATTGGGTAGTAGGCAGTAGGGAAGGAGTGGGAAGAATTGCGATCAACAACCAATTGAAGCAGTTGAGTTTTTTGCTGATTAACTCCATCTTAAATCCGAGTAGCAACGTCTCTCAACTCCTCTACTATTTTTTTATTTTTGTGGTTTCTAGACCCGTAAAGTCTAGCCGAAAAGACATTAATTATTTCTAAAACATCATTGGACAAATCTTCTTCCAAGCTACTGTCTTCGGTTCTGTTAATAATCACAATTTCAGTCCCAAAATGTTCGCAAAGGCTAAAGATTAACTCACTACCAAAACGCAAAAGTCTATCTTTGTGAGTAATTACAAGCCTTTCTACCTTGCTATCAACAATTAATCGAATTAAACGTTTCAGTCCTTTTTTGCTGTAATTCAGTCCAGAACCTAAGTCTTCTATGATTTCAAACTGCCAACCATTTTGAGAACAGAATAACTGTATCACTTCTTTTTGTCTTTCTAGGTCTTTTTTTTGTTCATGGCTAGAAACTCGACAATAACCGATGGTATAAGAAAGTTCTGATTTGACTCCCAATAGTTGAGCCAAATCATAACGCCTGTGACCGTTAGCTGTTCTTTCAGGTATCAATTTGCCTTCTGACTCCCACCGTCTAAGAGTAGACGGACTAACGCCTTTAATTTTAGCTGCTTCTGATATAGATAACTTACTCATACATCTACTTTAGCGCAAGAAACGAATAACTTGGAGAAAGTTTAAAAAGATTTTGTGCTACTGTTCAAAACCCTAGGGAAGCGACTACCAGACATTTATCTTCTATCTTCTGCACGATCCACTTGATTAGCAGCGCGAGGTATGCGTCGAGCGGCTTCGAGGAGTAAGCGTTGTTCGGCGCGCGCGATCGCTTTGTAAGTCGTCGCAATGGCGTTAGGTTCAACGGAAATTGCTGTAATACCCCAACGCACCAAATCATCAATAATTTCGGGATATAAAACAGGAGCTTGACCGCAAATCGAACAAGGAATTCCCGCTTTTTGAGATAGTTGAATCAACTGTTTAATTGCTTTTAAAACTACGGGATGGCGTTCGTCAAAGTAAGAAGCTAAATCGGCTCGTTCTCGATCAATTCCTAGTAAAAGCTGCGTTAAATCATTCGTACCAATAGAAATCCCTTGTACGCCAGCTTCAATATACTCATCAAAACAAAAAAAGATAGACGGTACTTCTGCCATAATCCATAACTGAAAACTGGGATACCGAGTCAAGCCAAACTCCCCCACGCGATCGCGACAAAAAATAAACTCCTGCACCGAGCGCACAAACGGTAAAATTAACTTGAGATTATCCTGTCCCGATTCTTGACAAGCCGCGATCGCGCGTAACTCCAGATCGAACAGCCGGGAATCCAGGCAATAACTCAGCGTTCCCCGCCGCCCCAAAATGGGATTTACCTCCGGAGTGGGTTCTGAATAATTTTCCCAAAAAGCCTTTAACTCCGGCGATCGCCAATCCGTAGACCGATAAAAAACAGGCCGCGGGGCAAACGTTTCCGCAAACAAGCGCATATTTTGGGTAAGATGAGCCACAAAATCGTCGTAGTGATGGACTTCCAACCACCAATCTAGAGGATGTTCTTCCCAAAAATCCAACAACATCAATTCCGAACGCAACAGCCCCACCCCATCTACCCCCTCAAGCCCTGCATGATTCGTAGAACAGCTTTGACTGAGGTTTACCAATAACTGTGTCCCTATGGGAAAAGAGACTAATTCCCCCAACTCCAGAGAACGCGAAGACTTTGATTCAGAAGACTCAGGCATAGATTCTTGACGATAAACAACCCCTTGATGGCCATCAATTTGTAAAATTTCGCCATCCTCAAAAACTTGCATCGCGTTTTGGATACCCACAACAGCCGGAATGCCTAACTCTCTAGCGATAATCGCTCCATGACTGGTTAAACCGCCTTGTTCGATAATAATACCCGCCGCTTGTTTGAGTAGAGCAAGTAAATGAGGCGTAACTTGAGGAGCAATTAGGAGACAATGCGCCGGAGCAGTGACAGTAGCATCTGCTATTTTGTAAGCGGGAGCGATCGCGATTCCCGCAGCCGCAGCCAGTCCCACAACCTTCTGAGCCGTCGAGAAAGTCGCAGGTACAGGCAAATCTAGCCGATGACGATGTTGGCTTTCTGCTTGAGTCCAATAAAAGCAATCGCGATCGCCTTGACGCACCAAAACCCATTCTAAATAACAAATAGGGCGATCGAGAATCGGTAACTGTTGTACTTCCTGAATTAACTCAGCCAATCGTTCCCCATTCAAGATAAAATCCTTTTGCTGCTCCTCCTCCAAATAATGAATTTGTAAAATTTCCTCAGTGTCAGCTTGAGGCGCGAGTTGGTAAATTAAAGGATGACGACCCAAAACTTGGTGTTGCACCACTCCCTCATCCAGATTAAGATTGTAGCGATCGGGTTTCACCGCTCCAGCCATCAAACTGTGACCCAAACCCCGCACTGCCGTCACTTCAGCATTTTTTTCTTGGATTTGGATCGTCCCTGATGCTCGTGCTTCGTACAAAGGCTGAACTACCACAGCCAAGCAAACATCCGCCAAAGACAAATGCAGCCGTTGTCGCGTTAACAAACTCCCCGCTCGAAATAACTCAGCCCACACCTGTTTAATACCTCGTTCGAGGGCTTGCGGTTGGTGAAGACATAAATGCGATCGCATCAACCCCATCCAACAAGGAGCGATCGCCCCAGAAATCCCCAAAGAAGGGCGTAAAATTAAAGTTGAAGCATCCCACACCCCAGCCGCTTCGCTAAACTGAGCCAACCAATCCGGGGGTAACGCCGTATCGAGAATACTGTAACGGAGATGATGAGCCGTTTGTCGCAAAGCCGCAGCTCGATCCACATCCACATAAAACGTCGAATCCGCCAAATCAGCCCAACTCGGTTCTGATACACCAATCAGACTCAAAAAATCTCGCCAAGCCGTCGTCGCGATCGCAAAACCGGGGATAATCGGATAATCCTGCTGAGTCATCTGACTCAACACCCAAGCTTTATCGCCCACTTGACTCACTTCCGAAGATTTAATTTGACCGAGCCAGCGTAAATAGTTCAAACGTCAAAAATGGCGCTCACTGCACCTTACTTTTAATTTGTGCGATCGCAAACTCTAACAAGCGATTTAACCCCCAAAATGTATCCTCTGTCGCCGTTGGCACAGACAAATGAGCTACATGACCGCCCCATTGTGTCAACCACAAAAGACCATTGGGATTATCTCTCATGACCGCCTCCAATTCCGCCGCCAGTTCGGGAGCAAACATCGGGTCATCTGCGGCATAAATTACCAGATGGGGCAATTGCAGCCGAGATAGCCAAGGCAAAGGCGAGGTTTTAGTATAATACTGCTTTACGCTCTCAAAACCATAATAATCAATCACCATTTCGCGATCGAACCCCCGAATCGAATCAATTCGTCCCACAGCCCCCGGTTTCACCGCTTCCGGAAAACGGACTTGGCGTTCTCTTGCCGCTTGGCGTAACTCCTGAGTCAAATGGCGATCGATTGCCCGCCCCACTGCCGTAGATTCCAAATAAGCCAAAGAGCGATTAGAATCCAAATTGGGCGCAAGAACCCCCCCCGCCACAATCAAAGGGCAATTTTCCTCTACAGCAGCTTTTAGCCCCCACAGCGCCAATTGTCCGCCCAGAGAAAAGCCTGTCAGGACTACCGGGGTTGGACATCCCAAAGCCACCAACTGCTCTGCCAAACGCAATTGATCGACTCCCTCGCGCCAACCATCCGAGGAAGGAACTGGAGACAATTCTGCACTTTTACCATGACTGCGCCAATCATAGATCGAGACAGCCAAACCCGCCGCATAAGCCTTGCGTGCGAAAGTTTGAGCATACCAAGCCGTGTGAGTCGTTCCCGTAATGCCGTAATTAATAATTACCGTACCGCAAGCTTGGGGCGGACAACACCAATAACCCCACAACGGCACATCTTCAGCCCCCCGAAATACTTGTTCCTGCCACTGAATCTGGGGATATTGTCGCAACCAGTAGGCATTATGCCCCTGTTTTTCCCAGATTTTGGCATAGTAGTAAATCAACCACAGCGATTGTACTACACCATTTTTCAAATACCAGGGCGGTTGATAGGGGGTCATTATTCTTGGTTGTTAGCTTTTAAGGGGCAGTAGGGATTGGGCAGTAGGGATTGGGCAGTAGGGATTGGGCAGTACTGAAAAAGCTGCCCACTACCCAAAACACTGATGACTGATGACTGATGACTGATAACTGAAAAAGCTTACTACCCCTTAATCGCTGATAACTGAAATTAAGTCCCAGACTCCACTGCTTCAGGAGTGGCCGAATCTTCAGAGGTGGAAAGTTCGTCTAGGCGTTGTTGAATGCGGTCTTTGTACTTGGGAGGTGCTAAAGAAGCCGCTTTGCTCAGGAGCGGTTTTGCCGCGTTGAGATTGCCTTGTTGTTCGAGGACGAGGGCTTTAGCGAAAAAGGGGCGAAAATCTTGAGTTTCGGTTTCAATGGCTTGATCGTACACCGCGATCGCCTCCGTGAGACGGTCTTGACGAGCGTAAACCTTACCCAGTAATAACTGAATCGAAATGGTATCAATGGGATTGGGATTGGCAAGATTATCTTGAGCCGCGATTTTGAGGGTATCTTGAAGGCGGGCGATCGCGTTATCCCCTTGATTTTGTTGTAATTGTAGTTCAATGAGGTTATCGAGGGCGCGAATATTACCCGGATCGGTCGCTAAAATAGAATCATACGCCGCGATCGCCCCATCTAAGTCGCCAATCTGCTGTTTTCCTTCAGCCAACAACACCGCATAATCGGGCTGTTGAGGACTCAAACGGGCTAACTTCTCTAGCGGGTTCAAAGCACTTTCGAGATTGCCTTGTTCGAGACGCACTTCCACCAAACCCCGCAATGCCGACGTATTTTCAGGTTCGCGCTGCAAAACCAACTCGTACCCTTCAGCGCGAGACTCCAACTCTTGTTTTTGGGAAGATGATAAACGCTCAACCGTTGCCGATTTTGACTGAGCGAACCGAGGTTGTGAATTATCTTTCAAAAAGACGCTGAGTAAAGGCAGCATCGAGACTCCCACAAACGCCAAAATAATCAAAACCAAAATTAAATAAAGCCAACTCTTACGATTTTTAGCAGTCTTCATTAAATTTCATCTCCCTTGACTCGATTTCTCATCATCATAATTTAATTTAGGTTATCGTCTTTGGGTCTAGCCACCCAACTCCACCACTCTAACTTTTTCTACAATCTATGCGGATGCAGAAAGTTGAGCGTTGCATTGAGAATCAAGTCAGTCAACTACAGAATTGATTTTCAGTCGCAAAATTTGGCGATGTCAAGCCCGTCAAAGATGGGATAGCATCAAAGAAAAGACTGATTTTTGAATTGACAACAATGGGTTGTGCTGCCTTTGATTTCTAATCACGATCGGTAAATACGAGACAGGTCGTGTAGTCTCAACCATCCAAGTTACAAAACAGATGCAGTAATTGTATTTCTGCCGCAAGGAGTTTGTATGAATTCTAGTGTGAATCGGCCCGACCACCTTCTTAGACCTTCTCAGCCTAACGTAGCGACCGAATCTGACAGCGTGCGGCATCATCCTATTCCCCCCCCCAGTCATCCCAAACAATATCGAGCTATTGGTTTAATTCAAGGATGCTACACTCCCGCAGCCGAGGTCTTGACGCAAGGAACGCTCAAATTTGACTCAGAGGTGGAAATTCCCGCCGTTTTGCTGGGAAAAACCCTGAGTTTGGTCAAAAATCACCTTGATTTAACGCGATCGCATTTGTGGGTAGTGTATCCCCGAATGCGACAAAACGGCGAAAATTTGCACGTTCAAATTGCCGGAGTTTGGGAACCCGAAGTTCTCAGCCCCGAAAGCTTAACCGAATCAACGGCAACCTCTTCAACTTTATCCCCAAGCGATCGCCCTTTGTTACCCATTCGCGATGGGGTATTTTCGATTCGGGGAGAAGTCGTTTTTTCCGACCCTGACGCACAAAAAGTCGTTGTCCGCATTCAACAAGCTCCCCGTCGGGCTTCTGAGTCAGCCAAAGACTTTAAACTGGCTTTGGTGGGTTCGTTACCGATTGATAGACCTCTCGGTCATTTTTGGGATTTCCAAACTTCTTTGCAAGGAAAAATCCTCAAAATCGCCCAAGCCACCAAAGTGGGCTTAATTCCCCCGAAAAAGCGAGCTAAAGGCAATTCTCAGCAGAGGTCAGCCCGTAACTCCAAACCGCAAAAAGTAACATCTCCTCAGAGATTAGGGCGTAAGTAGTTTGCGCCAACACCGCCCCAACTTTCTTGGGGAATAAAGGTGCGATCGCGCGGTAGAGGGGCAACTGCTTCACTGAGGGTAAACTGGCCGTTGAGAATCCAGGCTTTGAGTTCGGCGGCTACTTGTCGCGATAAAGGAACGCTCGCCAACGGTGCAGTACGAATCGTCTTCCCTTCCAACTTGATTTTACCGCTTTTGAGTTGGCCATAACTCACCAAGCCAAAAGTCGGTCGCACCCGTCGCGGAATGGCAAAGTCCACCACGGGAGCGACAATATCCTCATCGCGGACTAACATCGACGCGATCGCCTCTTCGTGCAAAATTGGAAAAGGAATCCCTACCCCCAACATAATCGACGGCCCGTAATTTTTAAAATAACAACCCCGCACCCAACGAGCTTGCATTTGCTTCGCATCCCCAATCAAGGCCAAAGTTGCCGCCGGGCCGATTGGCGTACCATTAGGAAGGCGCTTTTGTAGCGGAAAATGCTGCGTCCCCTCCCAAGCCACATACCCCACACCACCCCCCAGAAACAGCCGCGACCCAATACCAATTAAATCCAAATGAGGGTCATTAAACAACGGTGAAATCTCCCCCGGATTGGAATACACCGCATTACTCAAACGGGGATGGAGAGGCCCTAAATAAGTATGCAGAATGCGATCGCCCCCATTCACCCCTACAATAAAATTTTGGTACAAATTGCGCGGATTAAACAAATAAAACTGATTAATCGTCTCTCGGCTAATCGTTGTATCCAAAGTCGCTCGCGGATAGCAATCCGTCACTTGACCCCGCGCTCGCAAACGAATCGGTTTCCCGGCAATCAGGTCTTCAATAACATGACCGCCTCCCCGTACCATCTTGTTTTCCCTCGCTTCCAGCACCTCCCCTCCCTCCAAAGAAGGCTCTGGAGTCATCGTCGCTCCCAAATACAAATCCACAGCCCCCAACCCCGCATAAGCCGGGACATCATCCAGCCAGCAAGTCCGAATTTTGATCGGGGGGTCTGTATGACCGAGATTCAGCATTGCCCCCGTAGACTCCATCGGCTCAAAAGTCCCCGTCACCACCACATCAACTTGGCGGGCTGCGGCTTTCACCCCCATTTCAGCAACCTTGGCTTTGGCTTCTTCAATCGTCCACACCACAGCTTGACGTTGGCGGATTTTCTCGTTAATTTCAGCGATGGTACGCATCAGTTTGAAGTTGGGGAAATTGTCGCAATGAGCCGTAAAAAAGAGAGAGAAAATGACATCTCAGCTTATTCTAAAATCGCTTGGAGGCGCTGCCGAAACTCGCCTTTGGGATGACCGCCTTTGACTTCTCCGAGTATCGTAAAATCCTCTTCCGGTGCTTCACACAAAATATAAGTTGGCCAGCCCATACCTTCTTTATTAGGATATTGAGTCATTAAAATTTTGCGATATTTGCGATAAGTCGCGGTATCTTGCATTTTGACATCTACGAAGTCTAAATCAAGTTCTTTTGCTACTTTTTCGTCATAGAAAGACATTTTGTGGCATAATCCACAATCTTCTGAAGAAAATTTGATTAAGGTTTTTTGGGACATTTTGTTATTGGTTGTTGGTTGTTTGTCAAAATTCCAATTTCTTCCCACTCCTCCCCCTCTTCCCACTCTCCCCACTCCTCCCCCGATTGCCGATTGCCGACTGCCCAAGACCTACTGCCCCATAATCGCTGATGATGGCAAAAGGCGATAGCGAACTGTCCCGATCGCGAAAGCCAAACCGCCATAAAAGAAATATAACCAATGCCAAGGAATAACGCGCAGCATAAAGAAAAAACCGCGTTTTTGCCAAAAGAACTGATACACCGAGGCATTCAGAACCAGAAGGGCGATCGCGCAGCAGAGCGCAATTGCCAGACTCCAAGGTTGCCAGAGGGCGATCGCCATACACAACAATAAAACATAAACACAAACCACACTCAAGCGACTCGACCACTTCAAATTGAGATCGTTATTAATTTGTTGCTTGCGTAACAATAAATCCGTCCACGGTAGCGCCCGATAGAAAAACTCCGCTTTCAACAGCGAAATCATTTCCCAACGCTTGAGGTGCTTCACCTGGATATCTTTGCACAAAGCAATGCGATAACCCGCGTTTTTGAGCCGATAACCCAACTCAATATCCTCAACACAGGGTTTGCGATACCCTTCATCAAATCCTCCCAAATCCAGGAAAAGATCGCGACGCATCGCCCCACAAGCCCCCCAAAACGTCGAAGCTTCCTCAGCCCCAGTTTGGTGGGTGTAGTGATGAAATAAATTTTTGTATTGAGACAAAAAGTTAGATGCGCCAGGAGCGTCATCATAAGACCCCATCAACGCCCCTAACTCTGGGTCTTGGGCAAAAGTTTCTTGAACTTGAGCAATAGTTGGGGGATGCACTTCTACATCCGCATCTACAAAGAATAAAATATCCCCCGTCGCCGCTTTTGCTCCCAGGTTTCTCGCTGTAGCCGGGCCTTCAGGATGAGGCAGACGCACGGCTTTTGCCCCAAATTTTTCGGCGAGTTGGGCAGAGGTTTCGTCTCCATTCGCCACAACGAGGGTTTCGTGAGGCTGACAATCGCTTTGCTGCAAACTCGTCAGACAACGACGAAAGGCCTCACCGCCATTATGAACGGGGATAATTACGGAAATCGTGGGCTGAGTAGCTGATGGGGGCATTTTATTTTTAGTTATTAGTTATTAGTTATTGGTTATTGGTTATTGGTGTCTTGCCGAGCTACCAGGTGCGCCTTCCGGCGACGCGGTGAGTGCAGTCCGCCCTCGCGGGTTTCCCGACTTGAAGGAACTGCCGAACCCGAAGGGGGTCTCGGCGCTTGTTCGTCAAGCTCACATTTCCTCCCCCTTACCAAAACTGATGACTGATTACTGTTGACTGATGACTGAACAAGCTGCCCAACTAATCAATGGCACTACGCACTAAGATAACGGTACAATCAACCCCTGTGGCAATTTCTTCGGGAATATTACCGTGAATCGCTTGCTGGAGCATTCCTTCTCGACTTGCCCCTAAAACGATCGCATCGCATTCTTCAGCACGAGCCAAATGGACGATCGCGGGGGCGACGGCTTGAGCGCGAATCGGTAAGGGCATCGCTTTGATATTAAAGTCATTTTTGAGACGGATGGCAATATTGTCGAGTTCGGTGATGTCAGGAGGGCTAGATTTGGGAGGGTAAACTTTACACAGCCAAATGCGGGAAGAACGGGTAAGTTGTTGAAATGCACCGAGTAAACCGATCGCGCGCTCGCTATTTGGACCACCGGCAATGGGGACTATCCAGTTGGTTACTGCATTAAGATTGTTGGGATAGGAGAAGGGGCGATCGCCTAATTTTACCAACACGACATCACAAGGGGCTTTTTGAATCAGGGTATCGACGGCATTGCCAAAAATCCGACCGTGGGTGTTGGTACTACCTTTCCAACCGAGAAGTAAGATATCAATGTGACGTTCGGCTATGGTTTCGAGTAAGGCTCTAGCACAGTTCTGGGACACAAGGATTTGCGTGTGTACCGAAACGTTCCACTGTTGGGCTAGTTGTAAAGCCGTCTGAAACAGGGCTTGACCTTGACTGAGATCGACCGCAATTTGGTCGGGAAGCCTGTGTTTGGGAATGACGTGAATGTGGACGCATTCGAGTTCGTAGTTGTATTGACGCGCGATCGCGATTCCCAAACGAATTAAAGATTGAGCCGTATCGGGGTTAGACAAGGGCAATAAAACCCGGCCTTGTCCGGTATTGGGGGCGCGGGTTTGGTAGACCCGATACATGGGAACAGTGCGATCGCGATTGTGAGGCATGGAAGCACTGAGTTGGTTGGCTTCAGCGCGAATAATGTCATTACGAGTGATAATGCCCAATAATTTGCGCCCTTCAGTCACAGGGAGATGGGAGAGATGGTAAAGCTCCATGACATACAGCACATCGCTGAGGGGAGATTCCGGTCGTACCGTGGCAGGTAACTCGCTCATAATGCTTTCAATGGGCGTATCGCCAGGCTGGCCGCGCCGTTTGGCTTGATTGGCTTGACTGGTGGTAATCAAGCCTACCAATTCTCCCCGATCAACTACAGGGAAGCCTTCGTGATGAGCATCAGAAAAGACTTGAATCGTTTGGTCGAGAGAAAAATTTACGGGTAAGGTTTCGACCCGTTTTTGCATTACATCATCCGCCGTCAAGCCCGATAATAAATCGTTGGTGGTGGTTTCTTCAGTCAGTTGAATGCCACTCACTTCCAGCAAGCGTTGGTATAACGATTGTCGGGAAAACAAAGAAGACACAAAATAGGCGATCGCCGAACCCATCATCAAAGGTAGCACTAAGTTAAACTCCGCCGTCATTTCAAACACGATCGCGATCGCTGTCACCGGGACTCTCGCTACCGCCGAGAAAAACGCCGCCATCCCCACCAAAGCGTACTTAGAAGCCGAAGTATCTGTCTGAAAAAATACGGCTCCCTGACCCACCAAATAGCCCAACGCCGAACCAAAGACCAAAGCCGGAGAAAACAAACCCCCCGGCGCACCCGATCCATAAGCAATCAAAGTCAAGAGACAATATATCCCAAACACAATTGCGGTTTCCGTTCCACCCACGTCTCCCGATAAGAAAAACTCCCGCAATCCCGCATTATCTCGCAATAACGGCGGTGATAGCGCCACAATACTCCCCGATACCAAACCCGCCAAACCCACTCGCAACGCCATCGGCCAGCGCAAACGGCGGTTAAAATCTAAACTGGCAAGCACTCCTTGGCTAAACAAAGAACCTAAAATCCCTGCCAGCACCCCCAACAACAAAAACCAAGGAATATCATGAGCTTTAAACTGGAAAGCATTTTCAGCTAAATTGTTGAGCATTTCTGGCGGTAAATTAAAATCCGTCGTCCCGATCGACCGCGACACCACCGATCCCGTAAAAGAAGCCAAAATCGCCGTTTCTAGGGTTAAACTCGACATATCCCGCGATAACTCCTCCACCACAAACAACACCCCCGCGATCGGCGTATTAAACCCAGCCGCTAACCCAGCCGCAGCCCCGGCTGCAATCATCTGGCGGCGATGTTGCGGTGAAGTCGGAATCCAGTAACTTATTTGTGCAGCAACCGCAGCCCCAATATGCACCGTGGGCCCGCGTCTTCCTAGTGCCAAGCCTCCCCCCAAAACCAAGATTGTGCCGATTAACTTCACCACCGCGACTTGCAACGACAATGGCACGGGAAACTGAGCTAAAACCGCTTTAACTTGGGGAATACCGCTACCTTTTGCTGCTGGGGATAACTGTTCGACAATCCACCCCCCCAACAACCCCAAAGTCAGACCAAATAAGGGTAACGTCCACTGGCCAAAGTCCTGAGCCAACTGCACGCGGGTACTGCCAATGAAGTTAATGCCTTGTTTGAGTAAAAGTGCTGCCAATGCCGAAATACAACCAATAACAGAGGCTTCGAGCAAGGCGTAATAAGTTTTGGTAGATTCGTTGCCAATGTGACGGTGACGAATCCAACTTTTCAGATGCTTGAGGCCAAATCGAGCGCTCATTTGTTGTTGGTTGTTGGTTATTTGTTATTGGTTATTTGTTGTTAGTTGTTGGTTGTTCGTCAATCACAAAATCCCGCTCCTCCCCCTCCTCCCACTCCTCCCCGATTGCCGACTGCCGATTGCCCACTGCCCCTTAGTCGCTGATAACTGAAAATCACCCTCCAATGCCCAAACTACCCGCTAAAGCAGGATTTAAGGGGATTAACGTTGCCAACATCAGGAATAACGCCAACAAGCCCCAAGCTGCGCGAGCATCGTCGGGTTCAGTTAGTTCATTGAGGCTGGGTCGTTCTAAGTCCCGTTGCAGAAATAAGATAATAATGCCCCAATACAAGGGAATGGGATTGCTGGGGATGAAAATTGCCACAATACCTAAAACGACGAGGGTGGCAATGGTGGTGCGTCGGGCGGTTTTGCGTCCGTAGATGGCTTGTACAATGCGTCCCCCGTCAAGTTGTCCGGCTGGCATGAGGTTGAGGGCGGTAATAACTAACCCCAGCCAACCGATAATGGTGAGGGGGTGGATATCGACGATGGAGTTTTGTAGGGCATCGCCGAGGATGGTTTTGGCGAGAGTTCCCACAAGGACTGAGCCTTGGAAGAAGGTGGTAGGAAGTTGGAACAAACTACCGGGTTGGGAGAGAATTAAGCCGATAATGAGTAAAACGAGGGAAATAAGACCCCCTAGGGCTGGCCCCGCGATCGCGATATCGAATAAGACTGAGCGATTGGGAATCAGAGATTCAAAACGGGTAATTGCCCCAAACGAGCCAATTTGCCAACTGGGAATCAGATAAGGCCAACTGATTTTGATATGATGCCGTCGGGCCAGCAACCAGTGACCGACTTCGTGAGCGATGAGAATCGACCACAAACCTGCTGCAATGGGGAGGGCTTCGTTGACGCGGTTGAGTTCGCTAAACCAATCAAAGCCTAAGAGTAAACTGGCGGCTTCTAGGCTAGTAGCTATGGTGGCGACTAATAAAACTACGGCGAGATTTTTTTGAGCGAGGGTGGCGTTTTGGGGATCGTTGCTACTGGGAAGGACAATGACAACGGGTTTGCCTTCGGGGTTTTCGACGAGAAATAAGCGATATTTATCGCCAAGTTGCTGTTCGAGCTTATGAGACAAGCGTTGGTGCGCTTCGTTCGGTTGCGATCGCAAATTTCCTTTAAAAATCGCGCCTTCTTGATAGGGAATGGTTTGCGTGGCAAAAAAGGTATCGATACCAAAAATACTTTGAATTTGTTTGAGGTCGTCTTCAGGAATCGGCAGAATACTGGGTGACTCAGACTGTGAGGGTTCGGCTTCTGTTGTGGCAGCATTGGGGGGGGGGAGCGTTTCGAGGTCGAACTTTTCGCTGGGTTGACGGTCTCGAATTTGCTTTTGGCCTTCGGTTCGCAGGCGATTGCCGAGGTAGATATAAATTCCGACTGAAACCACTAACAAGCCAATAATGGCGGCTAAGTTGAGATAAATTCCTAAGACAAAAAAGCCAAAAAAGACCAGCCAGGGAATCATCAATACAACAGACTGCAACCAGGCTAAAATCCCTAACTGACCGTAAGGTTTAGCGCGATTGTAGCCCCAGAGTAAAATCCCAACAGCTACTAAAACGAGCGAAATAACAATGACACTTTCTGAGCTATTAAACATTATCTATGGTTGGCGTTGGCTATCTTCAAGGGCGGCTCGTAGATTGTCGTGATGCGTCTCTAGAAGGAGTTGCGCTCTGACGCGATCGAGTCGAGTCCAGTGCATCAGTAGAGCTAGTTTAACTCGTTTTCCACTCTTGCCCAACAAGTCGTTGGCGGCGCTGCGGTTCAAGTCGGTGAGGTCTTGAATAATGCGTAGGGAGCGATCGTGGAGTTTGCGGTTGGTAACGGCGACATCGACCATGCGATTGCCGTAAACTTTGCCAAGTTTGACCATAACTCCGGTTGAGAGGATATTTAAAGCCATTTTGGTGGCAGTTCCGGCTTTGAGACGGGTAGACCCTGCGAGGACTTCTGGACCGACGAGGAGGCGAATTTCGATGTTGGCTTCGACGGGGACTTGCTCGGCGGGAACGCAAGCGAGGTAGATGGTGGTTGCGCCTTGTTGACGAGCGGCGTTGAGTGCGCCGAGGACAAAGGGAGTTGTACCCCCGGCGGTAATGCCCAGAACGACATCGGTACTGCCGATCTGATGTTGGGCGATCGCGTTGGCACCATCTTCGGCTCGGTCTTCGAGGGTTTCCGAACTCCGCACCAAAGCGTCTGAGCCGCCTGCTATGATGGCTTGTACCATCTCTGGGGGAGAGCAGAAGGTGGGGGGACATTCCGCCGCGTCAAGTACCCCCAAGCGTCCGCTCGTCCCCGCTCCGACGTAAAACAAGCGCCCTCCCTGTCGCAGTGCTTCGCTGGTAATATCAATGGCTTTGGCGAGGGATTCGCGAGCCGACGCGATCGCACTCAGGGTTTGAGCATCTTCTTGATTAAACAAATCGACCAAGGCTATAGTGCTGAGTTGGTCGAGGTTCTGGCTATTGGGGTTAGCTTGCTCGGTGAGCAGATGTCCCCGCGATTGCAGGATGTCCATTTTTTTTGGTTGTTGGTTGTTGGTTGTTGGTTGTTGGTTATTGGTTGTTGGTTGTTGGTTATTGGTTATTGGTTGTTGGTTGTTAGTTGTTGGTTGTTGGTTGTTGGTTGTTGGTTGTTGGTTGTTCGTCAACATCCCCACTCTTCCCCCACTACCTACTGCCCAATTCCCTCCCCCAATGCCCACTGCCCAAAACACTGATGACTGTTGACTGATGACTGATAACTGAACTAAAGCAACCCCTCCAAACGACGACGAATGGCATCGAGTTCGGGGTTAGAAGTCACATCTGTATCTGAGGTTTTGGCAGGGGTGTCTAGGGTGTCGTCTTCTTCTTGCCAGTCGGGTTGTTCGACATTGGCATCAGGGGGAATTTCCAAGCGTCCGGCTTCGACCAGTTCGTAATCGTAACCCGCTTCTTGACAAAATTCTTCGATCTCTTCGGAAGGGAAGGCTTCTACTGTTGGGGAGGGAAAGTCTTGGGCTTCAAGCATTAGGGCATAGCGTACTGCATCGTCTTCTGACTCGAACAGTAAAACTTTGTTACGTCCCCCCATTTGAATCGTATGGATTCCTTCGTTGTCCGTTCCCGCGTTGACTAATAAAATAAAAACCCGTTTTGGCGCGAGCATTTGCTTTGAATCTTAATTTTTTCCACTACATCGACCATTTTAGCTTTTCGTGGGGGTTGTCCCGCGCCCTATAGCAGTACGCCAAACGGTTGGGATTTTCAAGGGGTAGTTTTGCCCAGAGGATAGCCTTCAAAATTCCCATAAAACGGGGTTTTCATCAAGGGGATCGACAACTTTTTGACTGATTGCATCCATTTGGGCTAAGTCTGCATCGGTAAGGGTTATTTCAGTAGCTTGGGCGTTGGCTTGGGCTTGTTCGGCGTTACGCGCCCCAGCGATCGCGTTAGCTTGGGGTTGGGCGATTAACCAGGCAAGGGCAAGTTGCGCCAGGGTGCAGTTTTTGGCTTCAGCAAGGGGACGGAGTTCGTCGAGGGCGTTTTGCACTCTGGGGTAGTTTTCGGGCTGGTAGAGCTTGTTTTTGGCGCGGTGATCGCCTTCTGCGAATTGGTGATCGGGGCCGAATTTGCCCGTGAGGAAGCCTTGGGCAAGGGAGGAGTACGCCAGGATGGAGATGTTATGCTCGACGCAGTAGGGCATGAGTTCGGCTTCGACTTGTCGCCAAAAGAGGGAGTAGGGGGGTTGCAAGCTGTCGATACGTCCGTGTTTTTGGGCTTCTACGAGTTGCTCTTTGTTGAAGTTGGATACGCCAATGGCTCGGATTTTGCCTTGTTCTTTGAGTTGGTTTAAGGCTGACATGGTTTCGGCTAGGGGGACAATTTCGCTGTTCCAAGTACCGGAAGGCCAGTGGATTTGGTATAAGTCGATGTAGTCGGTGTTGAGGTTTTGCAAGGAGCGATCGCAAGCTTCGAGGACTTGGTTATGCTTGAGGTGGTTGGCGAAGACTTTGGTAGCATAGACGAGGTTCTGGCGATTTTTGCCGACGGCTTGACCCACGATTTGCTCGGAATGCCCGTCTCCGTAGACTTCGGCGGTGTCGATGGTGGTAATGCCTGCATCTACGGCAGCTTGGATGGCTGCAATGGATTCGGAGTCTTCAATGCCTGTCCAGCCGCGCTTTCCGGCTTGCCATGTTCCCATCAAAATGGGGGTAATTTGAATGTCGGATGTGCCGAGTTGTCGAGTTTGCATTTTGCCGTTGGGGGTGACAGTACACTGTTTATGATGGCAAAAGATCGCTGACGGAGCGAATACAGTTGCGTCCTTCGGCTTTGGCTAGGTAAAGAGCGCGATCGATATTACTGAGTACGGTGTCGCGGGTTCTGCCATGATCGGGAAAACAGCCGACTCCCCCGGATAAGGTGGTGGGAATTACCTGATTTTCATAAATAATGCGAGTTTGAGCTAGGGTTTGACGGATTTTTTCGGCTTTTTGGTACGCGGTTGCTAAGTTGGTTTGAGGGAAGGCGATCGCGAATTCTTCTCCGCCATAACGACAGGGAATACCTTGTTCTCCGCTATTTTCGATTAATATTTGACCGAGAATTTCTAAGACGAGATCGCCTGCTTGATGACCGAAGCTATCGTTGATTTTTTTGAAGTAATCGACATCGATTAAGACTATAGCGAAGGGTTGTTTCTTGGCTTTAGCTTGTTGCAGTTCTTGTTCAATTTTTTCTTCAAAATAGCGGCGGTTGTACACTTTTGTTAAACCGTCGCGCATGGCTTGTTCTTGTAGTTGACTTTGCAAGCTAATAATTTTACGAAGTTGAGTTTTGAGGCGTTGGTTGACTTGGCGAAGTTTTTGGGTGGCAATGTAGGGATGAGTAATGTCTCGAAAGACGAATAAGTAACCGATAATCCGAGTAGCGCGATCGCGTAGCGGCATAATTCGGACTTCGATGTATTGTTGTTGAAGTAATTTAACTTCAGTAATTTGTTTTTCGGGAGTTATACAAAGTAATTCTTGCCAATCGGGTAAAAGTTCAGTAGCTAATTGACCGAGGCAATCTTTAGGAAGCTGCAATATAGTTTTTAGGGCAGGGTTGAGATCGACAATCCGCTTTTTGAGGTCGAGAACTAAGACACCATCTGCTAAGTTTTCGATGAGGGTATCCCGCGCTACGGGAATAACATCAAACATTTGATACAGGGTAATTCCGATGAGATAGGTCATCCCTGTGAGTAGAAAACTCAGAGGAATAATGTTAAGTCCGAGGGGAGTTAGTTCTAAGACGTAACCTGTCCCTGCTATTAAGGGAAATAGAGTTCCGAGTAAGGCGAAGATGGCATGACGGCGAGATAGTAAAGAGGAATTAATGATGGCTCTGATTAAGTAAAACATTCCCCAAAATACATAAAGATAAGCACAAATAGAAATCCAGGTAAATCCCCAATCGTGCTGATATAAAATAATATTGCTTTCTGTCGGGTGAGGCTTGAACCCCGTCCAAACTAAATGATGACAATCGTTAAAAACAACTAAGAAAAAGTTACCGATAGGAACAAACCAAACTCCAATTTTTTGGCGAAGGTTGAAAAAGTTATAGCCAATATCTAAATGTATGGAGAAAAAGAGGAAATAAATTAAAGTAAAAGCAAGTCCTAAAAATTCTAGGGTTGACCAAGCAATTTTTTGCCAAAAGATAATCGATCCGGCTTCCATAATGGCAAAAAAACTATAAATCGCGATCGCGAACATCATTTTGAGAAAGGCTGACTTAGAAGAATGAATCGCGAGCCGTCTCAGGGCAATTATAATTACAACCAACGTCACCAAAAAGGTGAGGCAATGAAGTAAAACATAGGTATTTAGTTGAAAAAGCATTCTTTGATTTTTGCGTAAATCATTGGGTTGTGAAATGACTGTACAGTATCTTGCGTAAAGTTCTCAATTTTTGATTAAAGCGAGGGCTTGCTGTAAAAGTGGAATTGCGGCTGGGGATTGACCAATTTCTAAATAATAATCAGAGATTTTAATATAAGTTTCACTTTTGTCAGCGCGATCGCGAATCCGATCGGCAATTTGAACACTACGGTTGAGTAAACTCAGAGCTTCGGAAGTTCTCAATTCGGTGGTTGGGAGAATAATGGCGATCGCGCCTAAATTATTGGCTCGTGCTGCTAAACTTTGGATATTTTCATTCAACAGTAAAGCTAACGCTAAATTGCCGTTTTGGGCTAATTCTTGGGTGATTAACATCCAAGCGGGATCGCGGTTTTCTGTGGCATCCCAGGCGCTAATTAAGGCTAATAATTGCTGTTTTTCTCCCTGAGTAGCTAAATAAGTGGCAATGAGTTCGTAAACTTTGCGAGAACGCGGACTTTCGGGTAATTGCGCGGCTAGTTGCAGAGCGCGATCGCTGTTACCTTTTTCTGCCAGGTGGAAAATAACTCGATCGAGATAAGGGGGCGCTAAACTGTCTTGGTAGGCTTCTCCTTGCTGGGCTAGGGCGATCGCGGTATCGTAGTTTTCGGCTTCTAGAACGAGTTGCAATATCTTGCTAATGGCTTCGGGACGGTAGAGATCGGAGACTTGCGGTAACAGGGCGATCGCGTCGGGGATGTCTCCACGCTCGGCTTTGGCAACGGCTAAACTTCCCAAAGTCACGAGATATTGAACATCGTCTTGATAAATTTGCGCGATTTGCAGGGCTTGTTCGTCGTCTCCGGCTAAGGTTAAAGCCACGGCTAACTCTCGCAATAATAGTATATTTGCGTTCTCAAACGTCTCTAGGAGGGGCGGGATACGGCTTAATTCCCCTTTTTGGACAATTTGTATCGCCACGATGGGTAACACCTCTCCTTGGACATCCTGGGTCAAGTTGCGAGTTAGGGCGATCGCTTCGTCAAAACGTCCGGCTTTTGCCAGTTCAATGATGATAATTCGCTCACCTTGGTTCGAGATTTCTGGGGTATCCGCCAACCGGGGTAACACCGACATTGCCCGCTCAAACTCTTGCAAACTTGCCCAAGTTGCGATGAGATCGAGTTCCACCGTACCGCGATCGCTGACTTGGGTCACCTTGTCCCAAATAGCTTGGGCTTCGGCGAGCAAAGTCTTGGCTGTATTGGGGTTTCCCTGTTCTTGTAGCGCGATCGCCATGCGACTGAGAGCCAAGGCTTGCTCAGGAGGAGTCAGAATTTGCAAAAGCGGTTGTAATTGGGCTTGAGGCGTTTTGCCTGCTGCTGCTTCTAGGGTTTCAATGAGGGTAGAGTTGGCGTTGCTGGGGGGATGTGTTAAAAATAAAGTGACAATGCTATCGTAGTCCTCGTTTTTTCTTAAAATTTCCACGAGATCGACTAGCAGTAGCCTATACCGCAGATTATCAATTTTTTGGGCTGTGGCGATCGCTCTCTCTCCTCGTCCCTGTCTGGCATCATAAGCTGCGATCGCGTAGTAAATTAAATCTTCAGAAATCCACTCCCCAATCTCATCAAGCTCGAAATCAGCGACCAAAGATAAAGCGCGATCGTACTCTCCTTGCTTCATTAAAGCTTCAGCAATACTCACCCAAGCATTGAGTTGTAGCACCGATTCCGTAATTTCTTGGGCTGTCGCGATCGCTGACTCAATTTCTCCCGCTAAGGCTAAGTTTATCGCAATACGACTGAGTAAACGTTCGCGATCTTGTTGTGCTTCACGAGACGGTGTTGCTTGTACAATTGTTGGAGTTTCTGGCACAATTTGGGCGATCGCACTTTTGCCGGAAAATAGGCATAAACTGAAAATAAAAAGCGCGATCGCATTATGGTATTGATTGTTGTGAGTCATGTATTTCAATATTTTTTAATTTATTTTTACCCTTTATAATCTGTTTATCTCAAAAGTAAACTTTCATTTCCGTTTTTCTTAATAAACTTGAGATATTTCATCTCACTAACCGTCAACAACAAATAACCAACAACAAACAACCAACAACCAATAACCATGTTAATCCCTATTACCCGCGAAAAATTCGAGCAACTGATTCCCGCGATCGCAACCGCTTCTCAATACGGTTATTATTGGGGAAAACCCCGCGACTTTTTACGACGTTTATTAATTTCTGTTGTCTCTGTTATTGTAATTTGGATTCTCGGTTTAATTCTGGGAAGCGCCTTTCGCGGTCTTGAAGTTATCGTAGGTTTTATTGCTGCTTTATACTGGTTGTGGAGTCCTGTATATTGGGCTAGTATTCGCAATCGTTCCTATCGTCGCTATCCCTACAGTGGTTTTCTCCGAGGAGAAGTTTTTGATATCTTTGTCACTGATGAAGTAATTAGTGAAGAAGAAACTGTTAATAATCGCGGAGAATTAGTAATAGTTGAAAATCGCGAACGTCGCATTAATGTGGAAGTTGGGGACGAAACTGGCTTTGCTACTTTCATCCAAGCCCCCCTCGAACGTATCCATAAGTCTATCAGACCGGGTGATATGGCGGAAATGCTAGTAATATCGAGCGAAAGAGACCTCAACCGCATTAGCAAGACCTCAGAGGCTTATTTCCCCCGTCATAACCTCTGGGTAGGGGAATATCCCTGTACAGACCGTGATGCTTTTCTTCAGGTTAGCGAAGACCTCAGTCGTCGTTATGACCGCAATCCTAGACCTTCTACGGCAATTCGTCCTACCCGCAGACGCAGACGGTAATTTTGCCATTCTGATTGCTATTTTATAGCAGTCAGCAGTTGGGGTTAGGACGTTTTTGTTTAGCCCTCACCCCAACCCCTCTCCCACGGGCTACTGCTTATACATAAATCGATCTCAAGTTCTAAAACTCTCATCGATTCCC
>JAWQFT010000028.1:0-44377 GCA_035968055.1 Jaaginema sp. PMC 1080.18
CAAACGGGATATTACTTCTCGTTGCACCTGGTGACACGAACCTTCGATCTACGCCTACTTGATAGTTCTTTGGTCAACTCTCTGAAACAACCTAATACTGTCAATGCACACCAAGGTCAATTTGTACAGTGCGTAAGTCCTAAATAAGTCAAATTCGACAATGGCAGAAGTGGCAACGCGATCGCACAATTCGTTTTGGAAAGCATAAAATGAGAAGTTCGAGATTTTGTAATCGGCATTGTCCGCCTTTTCTGCGGATTCGCGACTACTACCAACGTGCCAAGCCGCCGCGGCCATAGCGGCTCGTTCGCTATCATCGGTAATGGTACGAGACCAGGCTTCCAACTGCTCGAAGGTTTGTGAAAATTGCAGTTTCACGGTTTCGCGGTCTAAGCCCGGTTGTAGGACAGCTTCAGCTACCATCGTTTCTGCGCCAGCCACTAAGTTATATTGTTGGCAATCGGTTTGGCTAATTGCACCTAAATTCTGCCAGCGATTGTCCTTATCTTGGGCTTGAGCTAAAAGGGGATATTCGGGCTGTTTATTTTGAACCAAACGCAGGTTTTTGAGAGGTTGGAGATTGAGAGTATTATCTTCGGCAAAAACAAGTGGATGTTTATATTGCACGATATTGCTGAGGGTCAAGGATGTGCCTTGATGGGTAACAATGGCAAGAGCGGGGCCTTTTTCACGATTCAAAGCACGATTTAAACGAGTTGCAGCATTGAAAGCTTGGTCAAATTCTAGTTTTTGCTGTTCGGCAATTTTTTTCTGCTGAGGTGAATAGGTTTCAGCAAATAGATTTCTAAATTGAACCGTAGGACGAGCTTGAAGGCTAGATTCAGCAAAGATTTCATTAGTTTGGTTGATAATTAATTCAACCGGGGAAAAGCCATTGACCTCAATGATACGCGGTTGATTGTTGCGAGAAGTATAAATTTGAGGGTCTTTCTTATCGCGAATGTAGTTAACTTGGCGGTAGAGGAGACGTTGATTATTTTGAATAATATCCATGTTAGGCGATCGCGCTGATTTGAACATATCAACCGCAATTTGGTTTTGATAACAACCTTCCTCAATCATCTCTCGATAAATACTGCGATTGAGGTCAATCATTTCGTCGATTTGAGCCATATTGGTATCTGCTACTGTCTGAAAAGCTGCAAGAGTAGTGACTCGTTCGCGAAACTTATCCCGGATAATCTGGGGAGTTGTTTCCTCATTTTGAGCAAGTTTCTGTTCTTCTTGAATCAAACCGCGATAATGCTTAACAATTTGATTGAGATACAATAACTTTTGGTCGAGATCGCCTTGTTTAATAATCAACTCGGCTTCGGATTCTAAAGCTTCTGTTGCCGTGACAAAATTATTAATAAAACCCACACTCATGCCATCCGCCATAAAGTGAGCAATCCGCGAAAACTCCCAATGGCTGCCATTTTCATCTTGAAAAGAAATCTTCTTTTCTTTGGGAGTTGGTGCATAAGCATAACCCGCCCAATTGCGCCGTTTCACTTCGGCGGTAAAGTTAGGGTATTTAGACGCTAATTCAACCCCAATGGTATCGCCATCAAAATCTCGTCCTTGCCGTTGGGATTCTGTTTCTAAAGGTAAGGGTTGCTCAATGCCTTCTTCTCGATATCTTTGCTGAATGCGATTGAGGGTTTCATCAGAAACAACAATAACTCCTTCTAAAGTTTCTCCAGTTGGACTATAAGCTTCGGGAACATATTTGTTGATATTAACACACATCCCATTAGAGTTCAGATAAGGAGAGCGAAAATTCAATAATTCTACATTTTCAACAAAGCGAGTATCGCAAATTTCTCCTTCTCGAAGATTTTTAGAAGGAATAATCATACCCCGGTAAAACTTAATTGATTTACCCGTAGCAATATCGCGCCATTTATTTTGAAGAAAGCGCTGCAATTCATTTTGAACTTTTTGAGTTTCTAAGATTTTAGGATGTCCTGAATCTAAATCCGCTTTAATCAAGCGATACAGTAACTGGGCATCGGGTTTTTCTGCTTCGGTTTCGGCTTCATCGGATGGTTGAGATTGCCGACTCATTCGGGCTTCGTAATCTTCAATGTATTCTTGAGCAACCCAACGAGGGTCATTTTGTAATTCTTGTAAATCCCTAGCTTCTTGTTCGACAATCGGCAGAAAATCAACAATGCCTTCGGGGGCGGTCGCCAAAACTTGAGAGATAGCAGTACGGCTTTTATTGGAGTCGGGAGAAAGTTCTTTTTGTCCAATCCAAACAGTTACATTTTCATACAATCCGGGTTGTAGGGGATTATTTTTCTTATCGCCACCTTTGAAAGAAGATAAAGGTAAAACTAAATCAATGTGCGGTTGATTTTCTGGATCGAGAAAAGGTAAGTTTGCTAAATCCCACGGTGCAATTGTCCCTTTCCCAAAACGGCTTTCTCCAAAACGCAGTCGATGTTGAATTACCTTATTCGTTTTACCTTCTGCCAGCTTTGCCGCTAAGGTTGGGGTAATTTTACCATGACAATCACCCACCAACTTAAACGCCTCTTTATGTGGTAAAATACCGCCATTTGCGCCCGGTTCAACTTCCCATTCTCCCGTGGGTAATTGCTGTTCGTCAACGATTTCTACGCCTTCATCATCAACAACCAAAATATTAAGATTTTGATTAATATTGGCTTGACAACTCCCTAAAAAGATGCTGCCATAAGCCCCTCTATCTTTAGGGTCAGGACAGATTTCTTGGATACGAGCTAAGTATTCAGATGGGCCATATAGTAAACGTTTTCCTGATGCTAAAAGTAAAACATCACCGTTAGGATGGTTGTCTAAATCGGCAGGGCTGCTATACTCATCAATATGACCGAAAGAAAAGCGATCGCTACCATCAGGAAAGAATTTTTCCAGCAGTGTATTCTCTAATTGTTCGGTCAATATTTCACCTTGAATGGTATAAATCCATTGATTTAATCTACAATCAAAGTGTGGAATGGTTAAAGTCATTTTTCTACAATAATTATGAGTTTAAGAGAAGAAATCAAAGCTTGGGAAAAGTCAATTCGTGAAAGTCGTCCCAAAACTCATGCCGAGTTAATAGACGAACAACATCGCGAGAAATTAGATCGTCAATGGCAAGAAAAGTATGGATATACCCATACCGAATGGCTAGAAAGAATGGCAGCGCGGTCTCAATCGAATGCCCAACTCGAACAACGCCAAAAAAAAGCCTTGACTGAGGGCGTTCCTCTCGAAGAATTACCGATTGCTATGGAACCGGATGAATATTATGATTGGCAAGCCCGTTATAGCGGCGAACCATCAGATTCTGTAGATTATTCATCCGGTCACAACTTCGGTGATTTTTGATGCTCTTTCATATATTTTGGCTTATTTCTTTCTTGGAGAAGGAAATAAGCTAAAATAAGCAAAAACAAGCACTCCAAAAAAAAGAAACCCGCTTTTTGTGAAAGCAGGTTAGTAGTAGAAATAAGTGTCTTATTAGACAGGTAAAGGAATAGGTGTAGCTGTAGGAGTAGGTGCAGGAGGAACTGCGGGTTGTGACGGTGGAGTAAGTGTAGACGGGACTACTGATTGTGATGGTGCGGTCGGTGCAGGGATTTCCTCAAAGCTGTAAATACTCAAGATAAGCCGATGATTGAGCGTTCCTTGGTCTTTTGCTGGAGGATAAATACTCAAACTGCCGATAGCCACTCCGACCGTACCAACAACGGCATTGGCGAGAGCATCACTACTACATTTATATTCCATTTGCCCGATTTCATCTTGTCCGCGTTCGCGAAACTTGAACGAGCAATAACCAATGATAGTTGTTTTATCTTGGTTTTGATAAGATTGAACAGAATCAATCCGAATCTTAAAAGTAGCTGAATTAATCATAGCTATCTCCACTATTTGTTTCAAAAAAAAAGGCGCATAAGCGCCCTAGTTTCAGATATTATTGTTAGAAATTCAAAGGTGGTAATTGAGCAGAACTCGATTGAGCAGCCGGTGGATTTTGCGGTTGTTCTTGTGATTGGGAACTGCGGTCTAATAAATGCAGTTGTTTCACGCGAATAACCGGCTTATAACGCGGCTGTTTTGTTTCTTTGTCCTGCCAAGTATCCATGCGAAGTTCGCCTTCAATCCCAATGAGAGAGCCTTTATCGGTGTAGTTAGCGGCAACTTCAGCGAGTTTACCCCATATATCGATAGCGAACCAATGGGGAGGGGCATCTTTACCGCCGAAGCGATTATCGACGGCTAAAGAACCTTTGGCTATAACGGTTCCGCTTTCAAAGTATTTGACTTCGACGGCAGAACCCAAGCGACCCGTTAAACTGACATTATTCATGTTCATGGATATGTATTGAATGATTTTCAATCCAGGGAGCGCGAAAGCGCTTAGAAATGCTGTAAATCAAGGGTTGAGTAGCCTAAATGGTGATAATGGGATTGTTCGTATTCCAGTTCGAGTTGTTCTTCTTCGATGGCTTCAAGCCACTGTTTGAGAAGACAAAGCAATAAGAAGAGAAGAAGGTAAAGTTCATTTTCTGACCTTAACGATTACGGAATAGAGGGCGCAATCGCGCAAATCGTCAAGAGAATATCTTGGGAGGCGACTTTTCTCCCACAAACTTTCTCATTCCATTAGGTTGAATGACCCAGATATAGAGTTCGGATTCTTTAACTTGTCCTCTCCCTTCAATTTGGAACTCATCAAGAATTACTGCTATTCATCCATCTCTTCAAAAATTGTTTCCACATCTCTCGCACCATGTAATACCCGAACAATTTCTACACCATCTCGAATTAAAAAGTAAAAAATAACATAATTTTTTACTGGAAAACTGCGTAAACCAGAAAGAATCTTTTCCTGTTGTTTTCCCATACTTGGCATCGCTGCTAATCTAGAAATTTGGCGATCTATTTGGTCTAAAATTCGATCTGCTCCTTCTGGATTTTGCTCTGCAATAAACTGCCAAATTTTTACTAAGTCCGACTCTGCCAGCGGTTTAATAATAATAACAGGCATAACCAATCCTTAAATTAATCCATCATTTGTCTTGCTTTTGCTTTAATTTGCTCTATATCAAAAGGAATTGATTCACCGCTATCGATGCCTTTTTGAATCTCCCGCCGTAAGGTTTCCTTCTTCAAATTTCCCATCATATCCTTTTCCTGAAGCAATATTAAACCCGCCTGCACCACCTCACTCGGAGAGTTATAATGACCGCTCGCAATCTTTTCTTGAATCATTTGCTCAAATTCTGGAGGTAAGGAAATTTTCATAATACTTTGAATGATGGACGCAACACTATTATATAAAGACAGACTTGCAGCGCTCTAGTATAAAGTTTGCTGCGGGACAATCCCAACCTTACCCCTCAGAAGACTGAACCAACACCGTACCGCTACCGACAAAATCAAGCTGCTTTTCTTCCCCAGACAGAGCTATTCCAGCAAGGCTACCTACAGTGCGGAGAACCCCCTTGATGTAGTCGTAATCGTAGTGATAGGAAGGACTCGGCGTGTCAGCCCAACCCAAAATAGCTTCGGGATCGACGCGAACGGGGGGTTTGAGGAAATGTACCGGGCCATTAGAAGAAGCAATAAGCTGACCTGTTCCCAGAAAGGTAAGATAGCCGTATAAGGTAGACTCTTGGCAAATCAGGGAGGGAGAAAAAGCAACGACGCGAGAACTTTTGACGGTGAAATGAGCATCAGTTAAGTCGTAGGAAGCAAGGTCAAGACCGCGATCGCCTAGCAGTAATTTACCCTGTCCCGTCACCATCACAAAGTCATCGACGTAGCGAGGAGCATTGAACGCATCCTTGACCAAAATATCGAGCAAATCGATACCAATAGACTCGAAGCGCAGAGAACCATAGTAGGCGATCGCGGCTCCATTACGAATGAACATTTCTCGGACAACATCGACGCAATAACTAAAGCGGTTGAGGCGATCGTTGCTGGGCAGCGTGTCGTAAGTATAGATCATGATTGCACTTGGCGTTCGTAAGCTTGAATATATACCACTCCCGTACCGGAAAATTTGAGCTGGTAACTTTCCCCGGAAGTTTTACCAATCAAAGTCTTCCAGTTGATATCTGTGACGAGTTGGGACTGCAACTGTCCAATGTGGCCGATGTAGGCGTTGGGATCGACAAAGACAGGTTGGTGGGGTTCGACTTCGAGAGCGATCGCCCCGCCGTGGGAAACAATAGCTAACTCTCCTTGTCCCTCCAACTGAGTCGTAAATAAGCCTTGCTCGGTAACAGCCCCTTTGATAAGACCTTGAATTGTCCCTTGGTTGCCCAGGAAGGCGGTTCCCACTCGCAAGCGATTATCAAAAGCCAAAAGACTGTCGCTTTCCACATACATCGCCTCCCCCGTCAAAGAGATGATGGTGACGTACAACCCTTGATAAGCATAACAAGCCAGTCCAGTTCCTCGGACAGACATCACTAACAATTCTTCTTTCGTGGCTTGACGCATCGCCAAGTTTTGGATACCTCCACCAGCCAGCAGAGAACGCTCAAAACGCAAGTCGCCTTGATAGGAAACCATCGCTCCTTTCTTCGTATAAACTTGCTCGCCAGCCAGTTCGATGGCCAGCATTTTTTCATTAACGAGGGTATAGGCAACCATAATTCAGTAATCAGTAATCAGTATCTTAGGCAATTGGGGAAGTTAAATGTTGCCCTTCCTTTGGCGTTCTGAGGGCTGAATATAGACTACACCGTTGCCCGTAAACTTGAGTTGATAGCTTTCTCCAGAGCTTTCCCCGACTGTAGTTTTCCAGTTGATGTCAAAGATAAATTCTTGTTGTAACTCTCCTTTGTAGCCGATGAAGGCATCGGGATCGACGCAAAGGGGATAAGCCGGACTCACTGCCAGCATAATTAAGTTGCCTTCAGAAAGAATGGCTACAGAACCGATACCCTTGAGGGTTGTGGTAAAGAGTCCTTGACCAGAAGTTGCTCCTCGCAATCCCGCAAAAGCAACGCTAGTTTTTAAGTTATCGTCGAAGGCGAGCAGATTGCTACTTTCGACAAAGAGTTTTTCCCCTTCTAAGGCAATAATAGACACTTCTTGGGCTTGGTGAGCAAAGTAAACAGTTCCGGTTCCTTTGCTTAACATTAACTCGACAGTTTCGGATGTCAATTTACGTTTGACGATTCCCAATAATCCTTCGCCGCTAAGGATAGCTTTCTCGAACTTCACCGACCCTTCATAAGCAACCATTGACCCGGCCATTGCCATGACTGTTTCTTCTTCGAGTCGAACTTCGAGGAGGCGATCGCTTTTGAGTCGGAAATGAGCCATCGTTTTTTCATCCCTGTAGCTGTATGCCTTATATCATACGATGCCCAGTCAACAGGTAAGAACCACGCTTTTTAACAAACCTTTTCAATCATGCGGTCATTTTATGAAGCGTAAAAGTGTATTGAATTAGCCGCGTAGTTGCGCCCTGTCATCTATCTTTAGACGTAGACTTTGCTCTCCCACAACTTGGTAGAATACAGTCAATTGTTGACCAAGTTTGTATCAGGTTGCCTTCATTTTAACAAGTAAAGAAAATGAAAATAATTGATAAACCCCTCGCTCATCAGCCGGAAAGCATAACTATTAGCAATAATCAAAAATTGTTATATATCATTCAACTAGCATTTGTACAATGTCAGCAACAAGTTAAAAAAGAACTAGAGCAGCAAGTCGAGCGACTCTCCTCCCGTGAATTCCAAGTTTTAGTCTTTTTAGCAGAAGGTTTAACCAATCGCGAAATCGCGCAACTACTGGGTTGCGAACCTTCAACCGTCAAAACTTATGTAGAACGCATTGCCGCTAAGTTTACTGCCAAAAATCGTACCGCTATTGTTGCTACGGCATTTCGTTTGGGTATTCTGGTTTAATACTTATCTTTGCTTCTCCTTGCTTCTCCTTGCTTATATTTGCTTTTATGAGCTTATTGCGAGTCAAGCTAATTATTGGCAGCTAAGATGATCGCAAAGATATGCAATCATTAATTTAATAAAACAATGGGTAATAAATTCTTGTTTAACCTGACAATGATGCCCATCAATAGATTACTAACCATCGCAATAATTGCCCTCGGTTACAATCTTTCATGGGGTTATTCTCCTTTTGCTTTGAGTTGTATCCTGTATTTATTGGGATTACTTATCGCTACGATAATAGACCGAGATAAACTCGGACATCGTTGGCTACAAAAATGGGCTTATCGACAAGGTATATCCGCCATTTTGTTATCAATGGTTGCGTTAATATTCGCCTTTGATGTAATGGCAACTCCGGTTTCAGCCCAATTTATGCAAAATGCCGAAAGTTGGATGGAAGGGCAGTTTGAAGCGGCTGCCGATGTCATTCCCTTAGTTTTTAATGTATTGCGCGGGTTATTTCTGCTTTATCTCGGAATTTCCTTGGTTAAAGTGATTAACGCTTTGCGTGAAGATGAAGATTGGAAATCGTTAGCGCGAACGCCACTGATTATCCTAATTGCAGTGACCCTAGGGGATGTCTTAGCCAGCTTGATTGTCGGTGAAGGCGGCGGGGCTTAAAACCATGGCCGGGAAATTTCGCAAAGTCAACCGTATCCTCGACGCTCAACCGCGCATTGGCTTTATCCCGGCAGACCAACTGATTCCTTGGCTGATCGTTCTGGGAATTGCGTATTACCTGGGACGAGTCACCTTGGGATTAAGTTGGGTGTGGACGGGCATTATCGCAGTCTGGGGTTGTTCGAGTTGGTGGATTTTGACCGCGAAAGGAGCATGGCGATTTCTCGGTAAGTTCATTTTTGTTCCCGATTGGACAAGAGGCCAAGCTCGATATCGTTCGATGTTAAACCGCAAACATAGAAATGGCTAAGAACAAGATTGGCACAAAAAAAGTTGATACGGGGGAGAGAGTTTTACGACGAACGCCCTTAGAAGATGCCTTTAATTTGGCTTCCCTGCTGGGGGTCGATCTGAATGGTCATCGTTTAGGGGCTGCTATCCTCCAAAAAGGACAAGATAATTACAAGGTGCAATTCGGGTTTGATTGTCGGGGGATTCATCCCACATTAATTCCCTCACAAATCGAGCCAACATTTGATGCGATTGAAGCGGGATTGAAAGATTTGCCTCCTGGGGAATACATGACCATTCATCTGGGAAGTTTTATCGACGATAGCCAGCGTCAGCGAGAGTTAAAACGCCGTATTGCTCGAACCAACAGTACAGAATTACAGTATTTGTTGATGACAGAACGAGAGCGGGTTGCCCAACTGACCGAAGCTGGAATCCGTCAAGAAAAGTGCCTGCGGATTTATTGCACCTATACCGTAGATCGTACTGGCAAAGCGGGAGACAAACTAGAGAAGTTTTTGGCGGGGTTAGAGCGATTCTGGCGGACGTTTACCGGAGAAATTGATACCGTTCGCGCCCTAGCTCTCGAACAGATTTTGTATGGGGCATTTACTGACGGTTATCGCCTTTGGCAGCAATTACTGAGTAACAAAATGGGGTTAGATGTGCGCCCCCTCTCACCATCGGATATTTGGGCAGACCAATGGCGGCGGTTGAACCAAAGCGAACCGCGTCGTTTGCCTCAATTGGTGGTTTTAGATGAAGCGGGACTGCGGGAGGAAATTTATAGCGAAGTCCATCCCACAACCTTGCTGATGGAAACTGAAACGAGTATTCCCGTAGCAGACCGCCGTTGGGTGAACTGTAACGGGCGGTATCAAGGTATTTTGACGTTTAGCGATAAGCCGGGAGGTTGGCCGAATAAGTACGCTCAATTGCGTTATCTGTGGGAAGTGATGGCCCGAGAAGCCGTGTTCGACACAGAGATATTCTGCCAAGTGACCCGTGCTTCTTCGGGGTTGGTGAAAAGTCGCTTACAGTCTTTAACCAAACAGTCTAATGTGGCAGCACTTGAGGCGAACCGGAAAAATGCTGTGGATGTGGGAGCTTCTTTGAAGGCCAAAAAAGCGATCGCGGCGCAAGAGGAAATCCTAGAAGGTTCGGAGACGGTTCGCATGGGGGTGGTGTTTGTAGTTCACCGCCGCCAACAAAGCCAACTGGATGAAGCTTGTCGCTATTTGAGTTCTCTGTTTTTACGTCCAGCTTGGGTAGAACGAGAAACTGAGTATCCTTGGCGAATTTGGTTGCAGACTTTCCCGTTGATGTGGGAGAAGCTGCTGGCAAAACCTTTTGAGCGTCGTAATTTTTACCTGACTCAAGAAGCACCGGGATTGATGCCGTTGGTGAAAACGAAAACGGTTGATTCCCAAGGTTTTGAGTTGATTGCCGAAGAAGGAGGTACGCCGATTTATCTAGATTTGTATTCTCAACATCGCAATTTGGCGTTATTTGGGACGACACGCTCTGGGAAATCGGTTTTAGCGGCGGGATTGATTACCACTGCATTAGCTGAAGGAATGCCTGTAGTGGCGATGGATTATCCTAAGCCCGATGGTAGTTCGACATTTAGCGATTATACGCGGTTTTTGGGAGAGAAGGGCGCTTATTTCGATATTGGTCGCGAATCCAGCAATTTGTTTGAGTTACCCAACTTGCGCGGCTTAGAACCCAAGCAACAAACCGAACGGTTAGAAGATTACAAAAGCTTTTTGGGTGAATGTTTACTAACAATGGTAATGGGCAAAGATGGCGCGATTACTGCCGAATTACGCCGTTTAGCCGATACAGTACGCTCAATCCTGGGGATTGCGATTGATAGCTTTTTCCGCGATGATTTGATTGCCGACCGTTATGCGGCTGCTTACCAACAAGGATTTGGTTCGGCGGAATGGCAGGATATGCCCACCTTAAAGGATTTTGTGGGGTTTTGTTCGGTCGAGCGCCTTAATCTTTCGGTCATCGCCGGGGATATCAAAGCCGGTTTTGAGCAAGTGCAACTTCGTCTCAAATACTGGCTGAGTACCCGCGTAGGGAAAGCCATCAGTCAACCATCCACGTTTCGCACAGATGCTCAATTTTTAGTCTTCGCTTTGCGGAATCTATCTAATGAAGCGGATGCGGCAATTTTATCGTTGGCGGCTTATTCGGCAGCATTGCGTCGGGCTTTGGCGGCACCGAGGTCTATCTTTTTCATTGATGAAGCGCCGATTTTGTTTGAATACGGTTCAATTTCCGCCTTAGTCGGTCGTCTTTGTGCCAATGGTGCTAAAGCCGGGATTCGGGTTATTTTATCCGCCCAAGACCCCGATACCATCTATGCGTCTCCAGGCAGTGCCAAGATTTTCCAAAACCTGAATACGCGCTTGATTGGTCGTATTCAACCCACGGCGGTTGATAGCTTCTGCGACATTCTGAAGTATCCCCAGGAGATTATCGCGGTCAACGGTACGGATAGCTTTTTCCCTCGTCAAGAAGGGCTGTATAGTCGCTGGTTGCTCGATGATAACGGCACTTACACCCATTGTCGTTATTACCCCGGTATTGGGTTATTAGGGGCAGTGGCCAATAATCCCGACGAGCAAGCCGCCCGTACCGAAACCTTGTCTCAGCATCAAGACAAAATTCGCGGAATGCACGAATTTAGCCGCCAATTAGCCGCTTCTTTGCGGCAATCTTAAAGTTTTTTATTGATTTTGGAGAAAAATAGATGAAACGCATTCAACAATGTTGTTTAAAAATCGCTTTGGTGGGTTTGGGAACCGCTACCGTGTTTCTGCCCCAGACCTCAGCCCAAGCCATATCCTTGGATAATCCCCTTGATAGCTTGATATCGCAGCTTAACGAGCAATTACAAGCCATTCAGTCTACTTTTGAAGGGGAAATCAATGACCGATTAGCCAGCATCACCGAAGGATTGTCCCAGGATGTGGACGCGGCGGTGGGGTCATTGGGTTTACCTGATATCTTGGCAACGCGATCGCAAATTGAAGGCGCTCAAAATCCAGAAACCGGGGGAACTTACCAAGAAACCGCGATCGCGAATGAAATCGACCGCCTGGTTACTCGGATGAATGCAGCTTCGAGTTTGTCGTCCGAGGGACAACAGCAGCAACTTAAAGCCTTGGCACAAACCGAACAAACCGTGGGTTTGGTACAGCAAGAAGCGACGGCAGCCCAAGGAGAAGTGGTCACTCAAAACGTGATGAAACGCATTGCTCGTCAAAACCAGCTTACATCCTCGGTTTTAGGCGATCTCCGCGCAGGGCAAATTCAAGCCAATCAAGGTCAAGCCTTAGCCAACACCAACTTAAGCAACATTTCCGAAAATCTCGATGGACAGCAACAGCGTCAATCGGGAGAAAATCTCGGAGCCGCTTTTGATGTGCTGCGCTCGGCTTCCTTTGTGGGTTTGTATTAAGGAGGAAGAAAATTGCTGTTCTTGGGTCAAGTGGGTGAAAGTGCCAGTCAGATCGCCGATGATGGACTGCAAGGGCAACAAGCCATTGCTGAGGCGATGGATGGACTATGGCAGGATATTATCGGCGCTCAAGGCGGATTATGGGGAGCCATTGTCGATTTAGGCTTATTTATGGCCATGGGAACTCTTGCTTTATTCTTGCTGCGCTGGGCCCAAGAATTTATCAACGATGACAATCCCCGTTCCTTTGCCGAAATCCTGTGGCCTTTGGTAGTCGTTGTCTTACTTGCCAACAACGGCACGATTTTATCCTCCTCGGTGATGGGTCTTCGAGGGATTGTCAATGAACTCAATCGCCAGATTCTGACCACGGTTAGCTCCTCGGTTTCCTTAGAAGAAGCTTATCAGCAAGTTCATGGGGATATCGCCGCCGAAAGCATGGCTCGTAGTGTCATTAGTCAATGTGCTGCCGAGACCACGCCGGAAAAAAAGGAAGCTTGTCTAAATCGGGCTGTCGAGCAAGCTGAAGCAGCAGCAGAGGCGTTACCCGGCGACAAGAATATGTTTGAACGAGCCATTTCTGCTATCACGCAATCGGATTTTGAAATGCCGGAATTGCTTCAAACTAACGTTTTACAGTTGGCAGTACGCGGTTGGCTGATTGCCTTTAGCGTGGCGTTTCAGTGGATTGTAGAAATCTGCTGGCTGCTAACGGGATTATTAGCACCCTTGGCTGTCGGCGGTACGTTATTTCCCATTGGTACAAAAGCACTATTAACTTGGCTAGTGGGGTTTTATTCGGTGGCGATGGTGAAGGTTTCGTTCAATATCATTGTCGGCTTGGTTTCAACGATGGTGCTAAAGGCAGGCAGTAACGACCCGATGGTGTTTGCCTTTGCTACGGGATTACTTGCACCCTTGCTTTCTCTGGCTTTGGCGGCGGGGGGTGGGATGGCGATTTTAAAGGGATTGTCGTCGTTTGCGGGTTCGACAATTCGAGCGCGTCCGTTGTTTTAAATACTGTTTTAACTACAAACTATTCATTTGTTTCAACTACAAACTACTCATTTCTGTTTTTAAATGGTTAAGCAAGCTGCTGAGAATACACCTACACCTACACATAAACCTTCAGACGTTGAGGTTTCACACAATGCCTCAACCAAACGCCTTCGTTTTTTAGACCGTGAAGGGCGGGGCTTTTTCTCCTACAAAGATTCTTTGGGATTGTTGTGTGTAGGGACATTAGGGCTACACCTCATCATTTTGGTGGTGTCATTTTTGCAATATGGGGCTTTATCCCGTTTAGCTAATCAGCCTCCCCCAACGTTAGTACAAACTGAAAGCGGACAGGCATTTCCGGTGGCTGTCATGGCCAATGACGAACGAACGCCAGAGGTGATTCAGGCTTTTGTGCTTGATACGCTGACGTTGCTGTTTAGTTGGTCGGGCAGTCTAACTGAAGAAAACGAGCCAGACCGAGGTGTTGTGGTTTCAGGCAGTCAGCGTGTTACCTCTACTGCTGCGATCGCGTCTTATGCCATGAGTTCGGATTTTCGGGCTGAGATGTTAAATCAGTTAGCCGAAATGACCCCAGCCGGTGTTTTTAGTGGGCGAACACAAGTCTTTTTTGAACCTCTTAATATCGAAGAACCTATTGCGATTGCACAAGGACAATGGAAAGTTACTGTTATTGGTAATTTAATTGTTACCCAAGACCGCCGCCGATTAGAAGACCGCATTCCTTTTAATAAAGAGATTTTTCTCCAAGCGGTGACTCCTCCCCGCGTTTGGGAAAGCAGTTCTTTATTAGAACGGGAGGTAGCTTCAGTTCGCGCTGCCGGATTGGAAATTACTGAAATTCGCGATATCGAACCTTAAATTATCCTTCATACGAGACATGGTTTTGAACTATGTAAACAGTTCAATCTTGTTATTTGACCCTGATTTAAGCTGTTAGTTATTTAAATTTACAGAGCGATTCATACTAGCAACAAGCTTCAGGAGGCGAAAATTCCAGTTTAAATGCTGATTAGCTTATCAAGATTTTAAATAATAAAAAATAAAGCTTTTAAATCATTTTAATTTATCTTTCAAAAACACAATTTAACTCTGAAAGTATCATGAAAACCGAAAATAATACAGATATTGATTTCCAAGATTTACCCAGTCCAGAAGCAGAAAATACTCAATGGACAACCGAAAAACTCGCGGAATTTGTAGGATTATCTGACCGGATTCATTCCGAACAGGAGGAAGATAATGTCATTCAGACTTCGGAGTTTTTTGAAGACCCCCACGACCATAAAAGTCAAAGAGGATTTGCCGATAATCCTTGGTCTAAAGTGGGTTTAGTTTATGGTGTAGTCGGCATAGGAGCGTTAGTATTTGGCTATTTTCTCACACAAATTTTTGCAGGAAATTCAAGTCAAATTGCCGAGACTGAAACACCCGAAACATCTGAAACCGTGGTGTTTGATGAAGCACCCAATAGTGAAGTAGGTCGTCTCAAAACAGAATTAGCCCTTTCCGAGCAAGCCGAACGGATGCAAGAAATTGAACAAGGGCGCAGTCCGCAAACATCCCTGACCCTTTCTGAGCCTGAACCTGAATCTGAATCTGATAACGAGACAGAACGTTCTCCCACTCCACCGAGAAGACCAGTTCAATCTACATCTTCTTCAGGACGGGCGATCGCGTCCAATCCTCCCCGTTCTGTTCCTCCTCGGTCTGTTCCTCGACGAACGAGTATATCTCGCCCCAGACAACCGCCTAGTACCACATCACCACCTAAGCCCATTGTTAATCCAACTCCTCGCAGCGAACCTTTTGACCCTAACGAACGGTTGGCTATGTTGCAATCCTATGGCGTTTATACCCGTCAGTTAGAGCCAGAAGCCAATTCTTCCTCTTTGAGAACTGCTACAAGCGAGAATCCAAGATTGGGTGCAATTTCGCGCCAAAATGAAGTACCAACAGCCCTAGTCGCTTCCTCCGATTTAACGGCGGATGAAGCTGCGATTATGACGGGTAATCCTGTACAAGCACCGACTTCTCTAGAAGTTGGCAGTCGAGCCGAAGCGGTATTGGTTACACCGATTGCTTGGGCTGAAGGACTCGAAGGAGAAGAAATGCCTCAATTTGTGGTGGCGCTGGCAGAAGATTGGGTCAACGCCGACGGAGAAACGGTATTGAAAGCGGGAACTGAATTGGTTTTTGTACTCGAACAAATCCATGCTTCGGGCTTGGTGATTGCGGACGCGACCACCCTCATTCTTCCCGATGGTAGCGAACAAGCCTTACCCCCAGGAGCAATTACTCTTAATGGTTCCCAAGGAGCGCCCCTAGCCGCCGATTTAATCCAGTTGGGAGAAGACGAAATTGCCCGTCGCGATTTGCAAGTGGCGTTATTCGGTGCTTTGGGGAATTTAGGACAAGTGCTGAATCGCCCAGAACAAGAAAGTCGATTTAGCACAAGCTCAACTTTTGGGGAATCGAGTCAAACCCTTGTCCGTAATGGCTCTCCAAATTGGGCGGGAGCATTGCTTGAAGGTGGGTTTTCGACCCTGGTTGAGCAGAACATCGAGCGCAATCAAACTCAAATCGAAGCCCTACGCGATCGCCCCGCCTTGTGGTACTTAGAAGCGGGTCATCCTGTCGAAATCTTGGTCAATCGTTCATTTTAAAGGCAATTATGGCGAATGTTAGGTTAATCAGCACAATATTGGGTTTTACGAGTTGTTTTTGGGGATTTACGACCCAAGTTAACGCTCAAGTGCAAACAGTATGGCCAGACGAGCAGGTGGTTACTATTCCCCTAGCCCCCGGTCAAGGTGTAACCATTAGTTTTCGCGCTCTTGGGGAAACTATTAATACGGTATGGGCAGACAATCAAACGTTTTTTACCCTCAATAGCGATGGTTGTTTGGGAGGAGTACAACAACCTTGTGATGGTAGTACGGGGGCGACTTTGTTACACCTCCGGCGCATTAATTCTTTGGATATTCCCGGTTTACCCGACTCAGAAACGGCTCAGTTGACCGTGGTCACTGAAAACAGCGATATTCCTTATCTTTTTCAAATTGTGCCTGCGTCTACTTCCACATCCCGTATTTACGAGGTTATTCCTCAACCGGGGTTAGTGGATTGGCAATTGTTGGCGGCTTTACGGCGCGGAATCGATGAAGCTCGTTCTCGTAACTGTCCTCGACTTCGCCATTGTGGGGGCGTTTAGCGACCTTAGAGGGATTACTCGAACGCGGATACCCTACTCGCTATGCTATCGAGCAATCCGGCATATCGCTTCAGTTATTCGAGCATTTGACTTCTTTTTGACGATTTTTGACGCTTTTAAAGGTTTGATATGATGAAACTTTACAAAAATCGGTTTATTCGCCGGATAAAACAAATTAAGTATAGATTTTGGCGTTGGTTGCTGATCTCGGTGTTGGCCATGTTGTGTACGGTTGCCCTTGATGGGAAACTGCTACCTGTGTGGAGTGCAACCTCAGCCATTCCTACCCAAAATTGGCAAGGAGCGCCCTTACCGGATTGGAATGGCATCACGTTTAACTCGCTTCCTGGTATTAATGAAGGGGGCGCTTTTGATGCACCGGGGGAACTGCAACAGCAATTAGGTTACGATTCGAGCCGGACTTGGCAACCGGGGGATATTCCTTCCCAATACCTGAAATTAGGCGATTTTGAAGAGAGTTTCGCTTTGCAAAATCGTAGTGTTATTGAGATTGCCTCGGCGGTGGGTTTAGACCTCAACACCGTGAGTTTAGACCAATTTGACGCGATCGCCCAGTCCACTTTGGGCAGTTTAATCGAGGCCATTCCCGATTTAGCTGCTTTTCCCATACAACAACTGCCGCCCGTATTCGACCTTCTCTCCGAGCAAGTGCAAGATTGGTTTGAGCCAGAGCAGACTTTAGGAGCATTTTTAGTAGAATCGCCCCATTTAGCAGATTTAGAACTGAATAGCCTGGATTTAAGCCAATATGGATTTGCCGACCTTCCCGGTAGCGAACAAGTCCCTTTGGGTGCATTTAGGAATTGGCGCAATATCGCCATCGCCCAAGTTCCGGGCTTAGGGGTTTTGCCTTGGAGTCAATTCCCCAATCCACCGCAACCTGTAGGTTCGGCCATCGGGACAGTAGATGTAGTTTTCGGGCCTGCCGAACAAAACCGCGATCGCACCATTACGGGGTCAGACCAAGTGGGTTTTCGAGTTCCCTGTCAAACGGATTGCGCTCATGTTGAACTATCGGGTGATGGCGGTGTTTTAGGCCGTCAGTGGATTAGCGGCAAGTTTCAGGAGGTTGACGGGGGGTTTGGTGTACTGGGGTCAGTGAATAATGGAGTAGAACCCGTGGGACGACATCCCTTTGGCGATGCTTTCAAAGTGGTGGTTTGGGATGTGTCGGAAACCGAGGGACGAGTTGACACGGCGCTGTTTTTCCGCATTTGTCAGCGCGGTATTCCCGATCTCGGCTGTACGCCTTATTTCATCGGTCCGATGCCTTGGATTTCGTATCGCGAGGGGGGCAATGATGTCATGTTTTTAGGGGCATTGGATACGGGGACGGCAAGCAATAACCCTTCTACTCCAACGGGTGCAACAAGTAACCCAATCAATACGTTTGGTAAGTCACCCAGAGAGATAGAAAATTTGGCAACACTCCCCGGTAGGGGCAGTATAAAGCGGGATTGCTCCCTTGAAAGCCAAGGGGTGAAGTTAGACGCTTTATCTCAAGCTCTAGCCGCCATTGAAGGCAATTATGACTCGGTGGGTGCTTATACTTGTTCGGCGGGGGACTGCGGACGAGCATTGGGAGCATTGCAGTTTATGAGCTATCGAGAAGATGTGCGATCGCTGATTCAATCGAAGCCGGGAGGGGAGGCATTTCTCAAAAAGCTCGGTCAAGAAAAAGCGACATTCTCGACTGAGGAAGTTCTGTACTTTTTCCCTCCCGCCGAACAAGAAGCTTTGTTTCGCACCGATGCCACAAATTCAATTGAGATAGCCAGTCAAGAAATCGACCCCGTAACGGGACGTAATTTTGAGGGCGATCGCCTGATCGAGCGTGTCGCCCAGATGCACTATGGCGGTGCGGGAATTGCCATCGATTCCCCGGTTCGCGATATACATGGTCGTCTGAGCGTTGCTGATTATGGCAAAGAAGCTGCGGCTTATTATCGCGGTGCAATCGAACAAATGGGCTGCGCGTAAGGAGTAAGGATTATGAAACAATTACTCAACAAACTGCCCACAGAGATACCAAGGCGTTTGAGCTTGAAGGCGATGTGGCGCTTAATTTTAAACCGACGAAAATGGGTTATCGGGGGCGGCATCGTTGTGGTAACGATTGTGTCACTTTCTTGGTGGGCGATCGCATCAAGAGAGCGAGTAATTGTCAGCGAATGGCAGTCCCTCGAACAAACCTTTGCTTCTACTCAACAAGCGGCTTGGCAAGAACGTTTACTGCGAGACCATTATGCCCCTGGATTCACCGCGTCGGTTCTTGCGTCGTCTATGCAGATTAAAGAAATCCAGCAATCCCAAGCTACGCTGTACTGGATTGATTTTAACCACCCGACTGTTTGCGGTGCGGCGGGATGTCTGCATTCGGTTTATAGCAGTCAGGGTCAACAATTGCTGTCTTTGTTTTTGCAGACTGCCAATCGAGATCGTTTATTTTCAGTACGCCCCAGTCGCGAACCCTTCCCCCGTTTGATTATCGCGCAGCCGGGGGACGAAGCGAGGGCATTAGTGGAGTTTGTTTATACCGAAGGGCAGTACCAAGCGGTGAACTCTCAAAACGTTGAGAGTAAGTCATTTCAAAAATTACCAATTACTAATGACCAATGACCAATTTTGAAATAATCAAATTTCAGATAACTAATAGACATTTACAATCATGGTTTTAGTAATTGATGATTAAAACTTTGAACATCGAATTAATAATTAGTAATTCAAAAAATTGGTAATTGGTAATTGGTAATTGGTCATTAAAAAACGGGTAACGAATATGAAAATTACAGCAACAACAACCACCCAAGCCTTAGAGCGAGTTGGCGAACAACTTGCTCCCCTCATAACTTCGCCCACGGGTTGGACTTTATTGGGTTTGGTGGTACTGGCAAGCTTATTAAGTTTGGGCGACAACGGCAAAAAGGGTAAACTCTCAACCAGTTATTTTGGGGGAACTACCCCGAAAAAACGAGCCAAAACGAAAGCGATCGCCCAAATTAAGCACCCCAAACGCAATAGCGTCTCCCTTTATGTGGGCTGTCCTCCTATAATTCATCATCGCTTACAAGCTCAATGGTTGAAGGCGGGATACATCCAGAAAATGAAGAGAACAAGCCACAATCAGACCCTTTGGTTGCCCGATCTGCAACGGGGTTGTTCGGTTTTAGGGGCAGCAGGTTCGGGAAAAACGTTTTCTGTCATCGACCCTTTGGCCCGAGCGGCGGTAGATTTGGGTTATCCAGTATGCCTGTATGACTTCAAATATCCCGCCCAAACCTCGCGTCTGGTGGCTTATGCCCTCAAACGAGGTTACACTGTCCGGGTATTTGCACCGGGTTTCCCCGAATCGGAAACTTGCAATCCCCTCGATTTGATTGAGGATGAAGAAGATGCGATCGCGGCAGGACAACTGGCTCAAGTCATTAATCGTAATTGCGATCGCGGTGGCTTAAATGCTGGAGGTGACAAGTTTTTTGAGGAGGCGGGTGACAACTTAGTTGAAGGAATATTTTTGGCAACCAAGGCGATCGCAAATATGGTTGAAGATGGGGAACAGTATTGCGATTTGATGACAGCCCAGGCGCTCTTAAGTTTGTCTAATTTGCCTGCTCGGTTGGAATTGGCGATTCTTGAAGGCAGATTAAGCCCCTGGACTTCTCGCCCTTTGTCTCAGGTGATTTCTGTTAAAGATTCGGAAAAGACAGTAGCAGGCATTATTGGAACAGCCCAAAAAACCTTCCAACGCTTTGTCAAAAAGGAGTTTATTGGCGCATTTTGCGGTCGCACCACATTACCTTTAGATATTGAGGGTAAACAGCTTGTTATCTTCGGTTTAGACCGCAATAATCGCGATATTGTTGGCCCTTTACTGGCTTCAATTCTGCATACATTTGTGACCCGCAATGTATCGCGAACTGAGCCTCGTTCTGACCCTATGGTTTGCGTTCTCGATGAAATTCCCACCATTTTCTTGCCTCAGTTAGTGAAATGGCTGAATGAAAACCGCGAAGATGGATTTGTCGGCATTTTAGGTTATCAAAATATCGGTCAAATGGAAAAAGCTTATGGCAAAGAACTCACTCGCGCCATTATCGGCGGTACTGCAACTAAGTTTATTTTTAACCCTCAAGATTACGAATCGGCTAAATATTTTGCTGATTATTTAGGAGAACAAGACATCGAATATCAATCAAAATCTCGTAGTTTTGGTAAAAATAGTCGGTCTCGTTCGATAAGCAACCAAAGACAAAAACGCTATCTCATCGAACCCGCACAACTCCTCAAAATGGAAACAGGACAAGCCGTAATTATCAATCCGGCCATGGGAGAAGGAGGCGAAGCTTATATCCCCATCCAGCAGAAAATCAAAGTTCCCAAGGCAGATATTGCCGAAATGGAAGAATCTATCGGCTGGTGGCCCGAATACCGCCATCGCTGCCTTCAACGTCAACACAGTCAACTTTCTTCTGAGGAGCGATCGCGTCAATTTGACGAACGATTTCACCTGGTTGAACGCTTGTTTCCTTTACCGTCTGAATTAACCGAAACTAGCAACGAAGATTTACCTCCCACTTCAGGAGAATCTTGGTTTTAAGCATAGTCATAAAAATTATGAAACACAAAGTTAATAACTTGTTAAAGAAAATAAAACTAGATAACTGGCATCGCTGCGAAGTTTGGGATCGTTGGGGACTTTATCAGTCATCAGAAAGGCTTTTAACTATTTGTTGGTGAATGTAGATTTCATGCGTCACCATTATTACTTTAATAAACGAGTTTCATTCATAGCTTATTTTGGACTATAGTCTTTTCGTTAAGTTCAACAAACTGATGACTGTTGACTGTTAACTGAAAAAAAGGAGGTTTCCTAATGGCAGATATTTTCCCTCTGGGTTCTGGAGAAGCCGCCGCCACCGGAACTGAACTCGAATCAACAACTTTGGCTACGGCAGAACTTTTAGCGCAATTGTGGCAATTATTATTAGATGAATTACAACAGTTTAAATTAGAAAACCCTAAGCAACCAAAAGCTAATTCTGCTGTAAAAGCTCAACAACTTCCCGATTTAGAATCACAAAATAGCTTGCCAAATAGCCCAATTGATGCCCTAAATTCGAGTGAAAAGCCAGTTCCTTCTCGTCCTCCAACACCCGCAAAGTTAGAGCCAGAATCCAAGTCTTTGCTTAATTCAAGTGACGATAACTCCGCAAATTTACCGCCTAACTTGCCCAACAAAGCTACTGAAGTTAACTCAGATTCATCTCAAACAAACTCTAATTCAGCGTCTGAAGTAACGACAGTAACGACGCAATTACCAGAGAATGAAGTTACACCCTACACTGTCATTTGGAATGATGAACAGATTACACCCAATAACATTAGTTTGGAGTTGATTCAATTATTAAAGCAAGCTGCTCGACAATCTTCCGGTCACAGCCTAGAAACTACCGATAATTTAACAATTTATCGTCAGGATTCTGACGGGATAAACCGTAAAGTTTTTGAAATGAAGGCGGGTCAAATTATCATCAATACCGCCGTACAACCTACCCAATCTTTGGCTAATAGAGTTGAAGAAAAAGAGCAGTTATCTTCTTCTGTCCGAGGTAATGAGAATCAGTATCTTGCTAAAACTTCCGTGGCTGAGTCCATAGTGAAATCCTCAGAAACTGGCTTATTGCGCTTCCAACGAGCAGCGAAACGGATTGAGACGACCGAAATCCGCAGCTTAATCGAAGAAGTAGTCAACGAAGTCAAAACATTGCGCTCAGATGCAATTTCTCGGACAAATAAAGCGGCTTTTGCGACAGTTGGGGAGGAGCGCAGCCGTCAAACAAGAAGGCCATTGACAGCCCCTCACAAGCAGCAATCGAGAGATATGCGCTTTCGTAATGCCCAGATTGTGGCATTTACCCTGGAAATTGCAAAGGAGGCGGGTGGACGTATTCGTGTCGAAAATGATGATGCTTATCGTTGGTTGGCTACGACATCAGGAACAGTGAAAATTGAAGCTAAAGATGGTCGTGGCACGATTTTAACACTAGATAAAGATGGGAGCTTCAGTAGTGCCATGAAAAACACAGATTTGGCTTATTTTGAAGAAATACTGCCATTATACCTCCGGCGCTCTCGTCAACTTTCAGAAAGCGAAGTCAATGGTAAGTCATCCTCCAGAGGGCGATCTTCTCGCCGTAATCGCCAACGGTCATCATCCCAAGAATTAGAGCTTTAACGACTAATACGCTTGAATAATCCAACCTCAACGCAATTGCTGTCTAAATTCAACAGAATGACCTTGATTACTGAAGTAAAAGCCTTATTAAGCTGTTATCGTGCAGTTAGTATCTCTTTACCCGTCGTCGAACGCTCTCGCATTTTAGCCGCGATCGCTTCTGCATGGAGCATCGAGGCCAATCTTCCCGTGTATTTGTGGAATTTAGGCTTATCGGGCTGGTGCAAAGTCAGCCTGAATAACGACCGGAATTTAAAGATTGAAAACGTCCCTACTTGGTCGTTACCGGGGCATTCTGAGCCATTATCCCTAGCATCGGCGGCGTTATCAACCGCTATGACCCAATCCCAAAACGGCTTGTTTGTGGTGGAAAATCTACCATCCCTTTTAGCCTTAGAAGGTGCGTTATCTCAATCCGTTCGTGCTGTTTTAGTCAACTTGGTTTATCAGTTTGCTACAGAATCGGAGAAGTTTTTGATTCTACTAGACAGTAATGAAACGGCGCTACCTGCCTCCTTATCGGGTATTATTCCCCAATGGCAGCTACCTTTACCCGATCGCGCTCAATTGAAAACCGCGATCGCCACAGAGTTAGCTTCTGTCCCCCAAGATATCAATCTCCCCCTCGACGAACTCGCCCATATTGCCTTGGGCTTGGGAGAACAAGAAACTCGCTTAGGAGTTCGTACAAGTCTGGCAAAGCAAGGGCAGTCTCATTGTTCATCCGATTCTTGGTCTGAGTTACTTTTAGAGTATAAAATCAACCGTTTTCGAGCAATGGGCTTAAACTTTGTTCCCCGTCCCGAAATTGCTACTTTTGCCGGGATGGACCGCCTTAAACAAGGAATTGAGCGTGTTGCCTGCGAATTTCAAGCCCAAGCTAGAGATTACAATATTCCGTTACCCAAAGGTTGGTTGTTAGTGGGACCGCCAGGAACCGGAAAATCTTTAGCTGTGAAGGTAACTGCTGCTCAGTTAGGATTTCCCCTGGTTAATGCAGAAATTGGCGCTATTTTGAATGGAGGTGCTGTTTATTTAGAGAATCTAATTCGCCGCATTGAAGCCGCAGCCCCGGTGGTTTTGTGGCTGGATGAATTTGATAAGTTTTTCACGCCTTCTTCCCATCGTAGTCACGAAGTTGGCAACAGCGCTCAAATCTTGGGGATTTTACTCAATTGGCTGCAAGAAAAGCGATCGCAAGTTTTTGTTATGGCCGCTTTGAATCGTCTGAGTACCTTACCCCCTGAACTTACTCGTTCTGGGCGCTTTGATAAAATCTTCTATGTAGATTTCCCCCAAGCTTACGAACGCAAAGCCATTTTTGAATTGCACCTATCGCAGTATGACAATCGCTATTCTCACACCACAAGCCCTCTGACGGAAAAAGAATGGCATCGATTGCTCAATGCTACGGTTAAATGTTCGGGGGCAGAGATTTTTGATATTGTGAAAAATGCCGCGATCGCTCAGTATCATGGGGCAGCAGAGAAACACCAATTTACCTATCGTTTGGGCTTAGACGAACTCCTCAAACAACGAGAGTTAATGACTCCTTTGTACATTAGGGATACCGACCGGATTTTGGTTATGGAAAACCAAGCCAAGTTTGTCGCCGAACCCGTAAGTTCCCCTGACCCGTCAGTTTTTGCGCGATCTCCTCAGACTTTGTGGGGTGAGGCTCTGTAGTGCGGGGTCATTGCACAGTGGCTTTAATATATTCAAGAGGGAGTCCAAGAGTATCAACTACTGATGCTCGTTTATGATATAGAAAACCCAAGGATTGTGCAATGGATCGAGTAGCAACTTATCGTCAAATTGTTCAAGACATTTTGCTCCAGCATAGTCAAGTTAAACCAATCTTTGGAGAGGTAGAAATTGGCATTGTATTTGATGTGGAACGCGATCGCTATCAAGTTGTGCGGACAGGTTGGATGAATCAACGGCGGGTTTATGGTGCTTTGATTCATATTGATATCAAAGACGGTAAAATCACCGATTGAGTACGATGGTACTGAGGTTGGAGTTGCTAATGAACTCACCGAGCAAGGGATTCCCAAAGAACACATCGTCTTGGCTTATCATGCTCCCATCATGCGTCCTTACAATGGATTTGCTGTTGGTTAATCGACTTGGTTAATCGGTCGCGATCGCCCACCGTTTCAAAAGCAAAAAATCAGCAAGCGAGCGAATTTAAGTGCCAGAGGATAACTCTTCCTCTGATTCTTCACCCCATTCCACAGAATCTCTTGCACTCACAGCATATTCTTTCGCTTTAATAGCAAAGGGAAACGGAAAAGGAAGGGACACTTCATCAGCGAAATAAGGCCAACGATCTCGGAGTGCATGAACAAAATTCGCTAACTTCACCCTTTCAATTTCAGGATGATGAACAATAGCAATTTCAAGTAAAGAAGGATTCCCCGCTTGTTTATTGCCATCGTCTAATCGGGACTGCGCTTTTTGTAAAATCACTGTTCCTTGTTCGGTATTTAGCAAACCCCTATTGCTGAGATAAAGCTCCCCGGTTTCAGTATCACAGACATCTTGCCAAAGAAAAACTCCTCCAGCAGTAACACGACCCCCAGGAGAATTAACAATACTAACAGGGACTTCATTGTCAGTTGCTGTTCGCAAACGAACGATCCACAAGCGATTTTGTTCGGATGTTGAAAGTTGCTGTTTAAAAAAGCTTGGCAAATCATTATTGGGTAGATCGGGATTCCGTAACCAAGGCATTAGTTTACGAGCATTGTGTGCTTCTGCCATTAAAAGAACGCGAGGTGATGAGTCCTTAGTAATAGAGGTATTTAGGCAATCGCGCAAACAATCTGTCACAAATTTGTTGATGGCTTGTTGTTCGCTTTTTTGCTCTTGAGAAGATGGTATTTCTGCTGTCTCAGAAGTTACTTCATCGAAGCTGTAATTAGCATCCCACTTTTCATAGAGAAGAAGGGAAAGTCCAACGGGATAAGAAACCCAAGGAGACTGTTTTGCGAATTTCTTATGCTGAAATAATGAAGGAGTCGTTAGTTCAACTTTGCCTGTTAGTGGGTTCACTCGTATCATTAATACAACCATCGAAGGTTTCTGACTAGCGGTGGTTTTGCGAGTGCGGCGTAAGATATAAAAACAGGTTAACCACAGATTGGCATCAATTTTATCTTGTTCGGGTTTTATTAAAGGGACAGGTAGAATTGCAAACTGACGAAATAAGTCTGAAATTGCTCGTTTAACTCGCTCTTGTCTATCTCCTAAAAAATATGTCTCTCCTGATTTTTTTATTCCTGTAATTTTGTGGATATGCTGATTGAGATATCCTGCTTGCATTGCACCAATGCGCCAAGCTAATTTCGGGTCTTCTTCTCGAATATAGGCTTTAGGTTTAATTTCAACTAAAGCACCACTGATTGCTTGAGTAGGAGGTAAAAAAGACTTAATTTTCTCAATTCGCTCAGAAAGTAAATGTAACCGCCGTTGTTGGCGATTTCTGCCGGGTACTGAAGGATCGTCAATATTGAAGTTTTGAGTTAAGTCCTCAACGTGCTGTGTTTGAATGCAGATTGACCCAAAAGTTCCTTGATAAATTTGTTGTGTTCCTTCTCCATCATTGGGCGTGCAATAGGTTTTTGGTTCGCCTTTAGGTGACAGAGAAAGCATTAAACAAATTTCGTTAATGAGTGCGTCACGACATTCATTTGTTTCCCAAAGAATGAGAATCGTTTTAAGAGGAACATTTGTCGAAGAAAATACAGCTTTTGCTGCTATTGAAGGACGCAATATAGGAGTAGATAAAGCTTCAGGATTCTTATTAGTCCTACTACCTTTATCTACGTCTTTTTGGACAAGCCAAAAAGGTGTAAAAACATTCTTATTTTTTACACCCTCCCCGACTCGGCGTAGCGGAAAGCCTTGTTTAATGCGATCGCATAAAGCTCGATCTAAACTGGCTAAATCCAAAGGACTTACCCCCGGAAGACAAGGCATTTTATCGCCATGTCTAGAGTCATAAGCGATCGCGCCTTGTAGTGGTATTTCTTCTGATTCGGTTTTGAACTGTGACCAATTATAATTTGGAGTGGATAATAAAAGGTTCGGATCGACTAATGGCGAGTCGTTGATCGATAATAACTCACGAATTGCTCTAGACCATCTGGCTTCTCCATCGACTCGCTTCATTTTTAAAGGCATAAAACAAAAGGGTTGATAGACACCATCTAACCAACGGCGAGTATCACCCACATAAACAGTAGCACCACGGTAGGGTAGCTTTAAAGGATCGGTCAGCCACCGTCGTACCGATAATTGATGATAAATTAGCGGTTGTTCTCGCCAAGGAACGGTTTGTAGTGTCAGACGAATTACCAATGAGATATCTGCTGTTCCTTTTTGCTCTTTTCGCTTAATTAATGGGATTGTAGAAGGCGGCCATGAGATAAGTTCTGCACCTTTTGAAACTCTAGCTACTGGATAAAAAGTCAATGAATATTGATTATTTTCCCCAAAAGTTACTGTTGGATTAATATTAACAAACATCTGAGCTAAATAATTCGGAACAGCATCAAACCGTACCTCATGATACCGATTCTTAGGTTTGTCAAGAAGAGAATACGCTTGAGGCTGCGTTTCCCACTTCCATAAGTTATCATCAAGTTTGTCAAGATATGAATCAACATCTTCTCCTAAACATTCAAATTCTTCTCGTAACCAATCCTTAACAACTAAAGCTAAATCGGTTAAGTTATCTGTTCTTTCAGAAGCTAAAATCCAAGGCAAACCGGGACGTTCCCAACCTTGCCGAATTGTTTTTACAATCTGAGGAAATATAACTCCAATAATGGAATCTATAGAATAAACAGGAACAGAAGGATATCGACTTTGTTGTAGTTGAAAGCGATTGCGGGCTAAAGATTTAGCAACCTGTTGCCATTGCGGTGGAACGCAAATAGAAAAAAGTTGGTATTGCACATTTTCAGTCAATTCCCAAGCGCCAGGGAAAATAGTATTATAAGCCATGATTTAATTCCTTTGTGTTTTTGAGAGCATGGAAGAAAGGGCCATAGAGCGATTGCATTAAAGTCCTTTCATAAGGAGATAGATTCCGATCTTCAATAGCTTGTTGTAATTGTTGGAGAATCCCCACTAACAAAGAACTATGTTGCGTATCCCATTCACCTTTTGCAGACTGAGGAGCAAATTTAACATCAAGAAAATGAACGATACAGGGAACACCACCTCGAACTAAACGCCCAACAACTTGCCAGATAGTTACCAATTGATTCCAACATAAGACTTGCCGTTCTTCATCATTTAATTGTTTAAAGGACATTGCTCGACAGTTGAGTTCGAGCATTTTTGCGACTGCATATTTATAAAATTCTCGCTCAATATTCGTCAGTGTTAAAGGCTCACCTCGATTCAAAATAGGTTGATACAAACTAAATTCTCTTTCAGCTTCCAATGCCCAGTTATTCAGTTGCACAACCGTATTTTGCCAATCATCGGGGACGGGCATTGGACGAGTCAAGAAAATGGCGGCTCCAAAGGCAGCTTTTCGCTGATCGTTGAGAATATTATGTCCTCTTTCTAGTGCCATTAAAGGAGCAATAACAATTCTAACGGGGAGGTCTTTTATATCCCGAATTTGACCCCGACGAATACCACTTAAATGAACGGGGGCATTATCACGACGCAACGTTACAATAGCATCAGCATTAATATCTTCAGCGCGGTAAAGTGGTTTGAGAACTCGTTCAACAAATTCTGCTTCGTCATAACTATTAGTAATCAGAAGCAAACGTTTTCTATCCTGCCACTGGAGTGAGTCGAGACCTTGTTTATCTTCTAATGTTTGAAATAAGCGATCTAGGAAACTTGGCGCTTTTCCAGGGCGATCGCAAATCGCTTTGACTAAATCATTAGCTGCTTTCTTTCTTTCTTTCGGAGGAAGTCCCGATAAAGCAATATAACTCCCATCATTTCTACATTGAGGATGGAAGAAAAATTCACTTTCGCTAATTCCAGCATCGCCTACTGCACTATTATTAGAGTTAGGTTCTAATAAAACGGTGGGATGTTGACGAATATGATAAGAAGGAGAACCAGGAACATAGCTTGTGCCTGAAATTAAAACAGTATGAGGCCCTTCCCAAGAATCCACTCTAAAAAGGGTAGGAAAATTCAATAATAAAGCTCGACCAACACCCACATAGCGGAAATATTCAAGTTGACCTCCAGGTTTTCCTCGTTCTTTTTTGTATTGAAAACCTAGAATATTCCCCACTGGTGCGGAAGGAATAATCGGGAGAAAATCACGCGGTGGACGATAGACTAACGTTTGACTAACATCATGGAAATCGACGATTCGCATTCGCACCAAGGTTGTCAGATTGTCTACTAGAAAGCCTAAGCGATCGTCAAGAACTGTTACCAGAATAGCAAGATGAACATTGCGAGTCAATTCTTCAAGTTGATTTTTGTCTTTCAGAGAAATATTAAAGTTTTTCAGCCATCGTTGTAACCATTCATTGACCTCAATTAAAGCTTCTCGTTCGTTATCAAAAGCTAAAATCCTTAACGCGACATTTGAGAGTTCTCCACCCTGGCGAGGATTAAGAGGTGCTTCCCAAAAACCTTGAAGGGTTTTGAGAAATTGTTGACGACGCTGACGTTCTTCTTCAGTGGGTAAACCCTGAACAATTTGTTGGGTTCGTTGTCGGACGCGTTGAGCGCGAGTCAGTTTAGTTTTTGGTTGAGAAAGGGTATAATTTTCTTCAGATGATAACGCTAAAAGTTCTCGAATAATTTTAGAAAATAGCGATCGCCCAGTGAAGGGATTAGAACCGAGCCATTCAACTAATTCAGGCTGATTATGAAGACGGGGAAGAATAATTTCGAGCGCCACTTGAGCGTAATCCTGCGCTCGTTTTACTTCAGAAAACAGTCTTTTTCCCATTCCTCTACGATCCGAGGTATAGTTAGTATTCGCAAAGATTAATCCCAATTTATTTAACAGGGAGTTGCCCGAATTATCAACTAAAATCTGACTCGGAGAGAAAGCTTCATCTAACTGCACTTGTACCCGATCTGCTTCATCTACAAAAAGAAAATGGCATTCTTGATAAACAGCTTCTCCAAAAGTCATGCTTTCTTGAAAAAGCTGACGAGGAACGTGGCTATGAATCAAGCTACCAGGGGTTAAAATCCAGACTTTTGCGTTGGCAATATCTTGTTCTAATTGATGACGCGGACATTGATAATAGAGAGGACAAGTGATTGTTTTTGGATTTTCTAATTCGTCTAAATCTTCATTGTCTTCTTCATTAGCACTGGATTTTTTAGAATAAAGATTATGGCAGGGTTCATGGCCAAACTCCCATTTCTCTTCTGACTGAACCAGTGCTAAGAGAGGACAAACAAAACTAAACCAACGCCAAGCAGGGTGCATGGCACCTTGAGTAATTTCTTTTCCTTCATTGGCTAAAATGGGTTCATAGACTTTATCTAAATGGCTGGCGCGATCGCGTCCTAAAATGGGTACAGCCGGAATATTTAAGCGATGAGCAAATAACGAGGCGAGGCGCACCTGTGTTACCACATCATTCACTAATAAAGCACAGCGATACCCTTGTTTTGCTAAATGATAAATTAGGATTTCTAATAAAGTTGATTTACCGACATTGAGCAAACCCACAATATGCACCAGTTTATCCAAAGTGAGTTCATTTCTAGGCTGAAAGTCATTACTATTGGAATCGTATAGTTGCAAAGCAATTGCTGATAAACGCTGAGAGTAATTTTCGGGTTCTTGTCCTGCCTCTTCTAGCTTTGAATCCATTTCCTGAGCTTTTTGCTTTAATCGGTCTAAACTGACCGTTTGAGAGGGATTGATAGCAGTCCGAAGACGATGAAAAGCGACTTGAGGAGAACGAGCAAGATTAGCAACTGCTTCGGGAATATAAATGGGAATTTCCACAGAAGAATGACCTTTTGGAGAAATTTTGGTATACCAATATCCTTCTGTTGCTAACTCAAACTTCCTGGGTTTGTGTTGAGGGGTGATGGATAACGTTTGTTGGTATAACTGGAGACGGCGAGGTTCAATTGTTGTGGGAATGAGTTCGGGAATATCGGTAGGTGTTGCTAAGTGAAAAATGCGAATTGTTTCTGGGAGTTCAATATAGCGTGAAAGCGATCGCTCCCATTGTCTTCCTTTACGCCGAACTAAATAAAACCGAGCATTTTGAACAAGAGACCAATTTTTCTCATCCTCCAAAGCCGGATGGGGAAAACGATATCCTAATAGTAAAGTGGAAACCGATTTAGCTGGCTCTTGAGAAGTGATTTCTCTCAGTAAGCTTAAGCCCAATTCAACTTCTACGATTAATTGAGCAAGGCGGGAAGCTTCCCTTTTTCGTGTCGCTTGATTCTCATTTGGTAAACTTATAGTAACATAATTGTTCAACTCGTCTGACTGACGCAGTGATTTGCGTAGTTGTTGACCCCAACTAGAAATATCACGCATAGTTTTAACCCTTCTTTAAGATTGATTTTGCTTCAGAAATAACTTCACTCATAAGTTTGAGTCGTACTCCTTCTAGTGAAGATTCAAGGTATTGACGCACTACTTTAACTCGTAAAATATCTTCTCGTTCGTCAGGAAAAACAACAAAAGTCTGAGTTGTATTAAAACAAAATTGAACTTTTCTTAAACGATCTTCGTCTAAATAAGACCAATCTTTAAGGTCGATAGACCAGCGGACTTTTTTACTAAACTCTACTAATAAATCAAACTCATCAATTGCTGGCCAAAGAGTGACGCGGAGACCCAGTTTAGAAAGTTCTTCTGCTAATTTAATTTCCCAAATTCCCGGTAATACTCCAAATTTATGAACGCCGAAAGTAACCGCCTTAAAGTCTTTGGCTTTCTTTTTAGGAATAGGAGGTAAAGAAGATAAATTCAGTTTGGCTGTTAGTTGAGAACACCAAGAATTTAGGCAAGTATAAGTTCCGTCTGGGCGACGGCGTTGGATATACTTACACCGAGGACAAAAGTGATAACTTTCTTCTTCTACCAAGTCAATGAGATTCATATAAGTTTGTGATAAAAAGGGGCGTAGGCTTCTAAGGGAAGATGATGATAGGAGACGACGATAATCCGAAAACGGGATTACGGGTTGAGTAATTATTAACTTACGGAAATGCCGATATTCATTCTCTAGTTGATGTTCTCGACAGTAATAAAGAACATCTTCGAGGACTTTTTCCTCTATCTGTCTTTCTAGATCAACACCTTCTACTGCCCACTGCAATGTAAAATCAGAAATAGCTCCATCTTCAATTAAGGTGGCACTCGGAGAAAGATACTTAATTTCTGAGGCAGGTTGCCACGCTGCGATCGGTTTTTTTGCCCACTCAAAAAACTCAGGGAGATTCGAGGGAGGAGATTCGTTTCCTTGAAGTAAAGATGTCAGATACATTCGTGACATTCCTATTCTTAAGGCTTGTGGTGGCTGCGGAAATTCTGTTGATGTTTGTTTCTGTTTTTGCTCGTCCCATTCCACTAATCCTGTGGTGAGGTAGCGGAGAGTTTCAGTGACAGGGATTTGCAGTTTGGGTTCTTCCGGTTCTTCTCGAAGTAAGCGAAGGCTTCTGGCGATATTATCCTCCCATTCCACATCTATGCCTCGCATTGTCTGTAACCACCGTTGGAGGGTGGCTTTTTGGCGAGGTTTCATTCCCAATTCAATACATAATTCCTCGAGGGTGGGTCCTTGCTGGTGAAGGCGAAACCACTCTTGTAGGGCTTCCAAAATTCTATCTCGGTGTTTGGTGACCTTCATGAGCCACTCTCCTTTTTGAGGGTTGAACTCATTCTGGCGGAACTTTTTGGGAAATGTCAATCAAATGTTGCAATGTTTCACAAATGTTTCTGATGTTTCCATTTTTCATGACGGATAGTTTTCTCTGGGCTACTTTCCCTGTTGGGAGTTACCTGGGGGGGCAACAAGTCGCCCACAAACCTTACCTAATAAGACTTTCAAGCAAAGCGTCTGTTGTACCGAAGCTAACGAAAACACAGGATCGCAGGGGTAGAGATGACCAAGTTGACCTGAAGTAACCCGAAAATCACTCTCATTTTGGGTTAGGATACCTACTCTAAAAGCTTACACAGAGGGGATTACAGTCTAGTTGTCGTCCCTCCAGGGGAGTTACATAAAGAAATATGCAAAGCAGGCTGCTCTTATACCAACAGAGCGGCTATTAACGCGATGTGCAACTTATCTCAAACCCTTTATTTTAGGGGGTTCCAGAAGTGGAAAGTTTGGACAAATGCTCTAAACCCCCGATGCTATCGTAGAAAGTCGCACATAACGTTATTAACTATTTAATTTTCCAAAGCATTTGCTTGCCATTACACCTAATAGGATTGGTTAGTGGCTGAGGATTGCTAATTTTCCAGTGATATTGCCCAGAAATCGCCCATTGACTTGAGCTAATTTTCGATATACCCATTAAGTCAACACAGCCGAGGATTGCGCCTTGGGGTAATTTCTTGGGTACTGTAACGCCGAAATTAGCTCGAATAAAGCGATCGCCTTTCTTATCGTAGGCTTTCCCCGCGTGAATCCACAATTTTCCACGATAGCCGCTTATCCAAGTCCGATTTTCGATATCTTTGCCAAGCTCAAAGATAGCCCAAGCCCAAGGTTGTTTGATGGTTATTGCCATGTCTCCCGGTGCTGGCAAATTGAGTAAAAGAGAAAGCTGTTCAAAGTGGTTTTGTACTTTCTTCTCTTTTTTCTTGGTTTTCCTTTCTGTGACAGACTTTTGTGCCTCGTCAAGAATGGGTGTTGATGGAGTAGAGACAGGCGTTGGTGGAGTAGAGACAGGTGTCGGTGTTGGTGGGATAGAGACGGGTGCTGGTGGGGTAGAAACCTTAGAATTAATCGACCACAATTCCTTGGATAAACTAAACTGCGGTTGATTGTTTAAAACTGTTAAGATAACTGATTCTGGCATTTCCAGAAATTCAGCAATTTCCTGATGTTTCAGTCCTTTACTATTGTGTAAAGTAAACAAAACCTTTTCGATAACTTCTTGATTTTCATCAGCAATGGGGGCTTTTCTGATTCGGCTAAAGGCAATTGAGACGCGATTGCTCCCATCAATTGGAGCTATTCGCATTGCTTTTGTCGCTATGAGTTCAATTCGACCAATCCGTTCTGAGCCATACCGATTTGTGAAGATTACCTTATCTCCTCTTTTCAACATTTTCTCGGTCTTATTCATTCTGTTTTTCCCTTGGTTTCGTAGGTCAGTTTGTTTTCCGTTTCTATTGACATTAGAAAGTTTTAAGGGAAGGTTAAAACCTCCCCTTATTATTTAATGAATTTTATCCTTCTTTTCTAAGTCTTTTTTGTGTTTGTCAATGGTTTTCATCAGAATCTTGCCAATGTAAGAACCACATAGTTTAGAGAGTTCTTGTACTTTCACACCACGACGATATAATTCATACGCCAGAGCCGTTTCCGTATAAACATCTAGAAGAGCAACTTTTCTGGCTTTATTACCGCGTAAGATATTCTTAATATGGTCTGTAGAAAGATGTGGAATACGTTTCGATATCCCCGGTTTGGGACACCAAACCATATTTTCATGGTTTTCAGCCATATACTCAGCGAAATTGTCGTATTGATTGCTGGTTTCTAGACCGGATTCAGCCCAATTTTGGCTATTAGACATACAAACTTTTCCTAATTTCATCAAGTTTTCTAGTCAAAATCAGCGCGACGGCGCTTAAGAGAAAACTTAAAGGGAAGGCCGAAACCTCCCCTTGTTAATGAGTTTTATTCTGCTTTTCTGCGTTCTTCCTTATATTCGTCAATGGCTTCCATTACGATTCCTGCCATCCAAGAATTAGTAAAGTTTTCGAGTTCTTCTCTGTCCATACCACGGCAATGCAATTGGTAACATAATGCTGCTTCCATACCAACTTCTAACTGGAATTTACGAGCATTATGACCTTTCAGGATATTCTTGATATGTTTTGTCGAAAGGTCTGTAACTTTCTTAGATAATCCTCGACGGGGATACCATCTAGCATTAGGATTGTATACAACGAACTCGACGGCTTCCGTGAAGCAATCCTCCATGTCAGACATGGCTAATTCTTCGCCATAACTCATCGTTAATTCCTTTTTATTAATGAAGTTTTCATAGCTCATAGAGCGCGATCGCGCAGTAGCAGCAATATGAGTTAAGATTGTGCAGTCTTTCATACACATTCTGGTTAATCAAACAACCGCAATTGACGAGGAGGAGGGGGTTTGTAGGGTGGCAGTTGCCGCAATCGTGCCAGGAAAGCACGTTCAAGAGCTAAATTGTAGCGCCAGTATGGATGTAGCGCCCCGGCTTTCGGTTTATCTCGCCGTAAAGCCCTAGCAATAGGAGACCGCGAGTCGGTTGTCAAAGAAAGCCCGTAGCGATCGCATAGCCACAATAAACTCCCCAAAGGAGTATGAACTTGCGGAGAATGTCGTCCAGGTCGCCACCAAGACACGCCGAAGATATGGATATGCTTGATTTGGGCTGATGCAATGATAGGAAGAATACGCTCTATTGTTTCCCAAAATGTCGGCAACCATCGTCTTTGTTGTCCCAAAATGCACCAACCTCCTAACCCAATGGTGTCTTCGCTCTCGCAGTAGGATAAAACCTCTTGGACGCACCGTTCGTACTGGGCTGTATTGACCCCCTGACAACTCAAAACCAAGCGACAATTTGATGGCAAATAACGACGTTGTGAACTCAGATAAGCTGCCGCAGCAATGGTTTCTTGCACTGCTTTTTCGCCTTCAGACAGACTCCATCTTTGCTTGATACGATGTCCGGCAATATGCTTTTCATCGATGAGTAAATCGTAGGAAACCAGGTAAGTTTTCTTGGGTTGATGGGGAAACTTTGCTAATGTTTGCAGTTGTCGCTTCAGGGCGTGTTCGGGAGTGGTTCTAGTTCCTACTAACACTTCTGAAAATGCACCGGAATCATAAAGTAAAGGAGAATCTTTTAAGTTTAAAACTTTGACTCCTTCCGGGATAACGGTAACAATTTTGCCTTTACGACTTTTAACGGGAGACAGTTGAATTGCTCCCACAAAGTTGCCTATTTCTTTTTGATAGCGGGCGGTTTGTCCATTGACAAAAATAGGTAAATCTGCCTTTTCACTTGCACCTGTGTAGATGCCAAAAGCTTCGGCTAAATGGAAAATAAGTTCGGTTTCTGAAAGTTGGTACTGTCGAGAAATTTTCTCTTTGTGATATTTTATTATTATGTCTTTATGTGTAAAAATACCTTGATATTCGATGACCATATCTTTATGCTTAATGATGGTTTTTGCCAAAAAAAAAGGCGCTCCTTGAATGAGGAACGCCTTAAATGGGACAGAGCAGGTTTTAGAGTGTCAGCAAGGTTAGAACGGCTGATGAGGTTGATTCAACAAATATTCATTTTCGGCTGGAACTAAATCTTCTTGTTTAATCCAGCGTGCTGGCACACTATAGAGAATATTTCTGGGATTGAACGGTTTGATGCCGTATTGAAAATCATTTTTGCCGATGTATTCGACGGCAATGATTTTATAGCGATCGCGACAACCATCTCCATTTTTATTGTCCCAAAATACGACGACTTCTTCGAGGAGACGATAGCAAGGATTCACAAATTCTTCTTCCTTGTAGTCTCCTAAAGTTTGAACGGGAATTAAATTGCCATTGTTTGGCATAGCATTACTCTCCGAAAGTTTCGTCTCCGCAAGCGCGATCGCGCTCAATCAAACAAACTGAGTTGCTGTCCTGTATTCTGAGAAGATGTGCTATTTTTCTTCTTATTCCGTTTGATGACTGGAGCTAATTTAGCACTACCCTGTTCATCAAATTCTGTATCGAATAAATACAGTTGTGCTGCGGTGGTATTAGCCGATTCGGAAAGGTGTTCGCTACGTTGTTTTTGGAGCGTCGTAAAGCGTTGAGTTGCTGCCGATTCAGGATTGAATGTGGGAGGTTTGGGTGGCTTTTGACCAAGCAAAGTTTGAAGAAATGCAATGGCATGATAAGGAGTTGTCAACGTTTCATTTTCTTCGAGTGTTAACGTATTTCCCCAAATCACTGCACCTTCATCAAACCAAGGAATCGGTACAGAAAGCCAAGGTGCGTACATAAAACCATTAACCAAAGTTGCCTTAAGTAAAGTCGAATCAATATCCTGACAAGTCAGTTTTAAAGTGTAGTTACTGGCTAATAAAGGAAATCGACCTGTTCCCGTACAAGGATCGCCAAAACTAGCAAGACGATTGTCTTGATTTTCATTCACAAATAACATCTGACTCATCATAGCCGCTACGGGCATTGGAGTTGGGTAAAATCCTTGACGTTTGCCATAATTATTCTCAGCAAAAAGTCTACCCCAATAATCGTAAGGAAACAAAATCATCATATCCAAACAAAAGGTTTGATAAAGACGCATTGATGCTCCAACACATCCTTGGGGTTCGTCAGGTTCTCGGTCAAAACCAGGATGACCAAAGCCAAATAAAAGCCAATCTAGGAAATAATTAAAGTAGTTCCAACTACTCCATCCTTGCCAGCTTCCTGACTGTGGAATACAATCTAAGCATCGAGAAAGCATCTTTAAAGTGGTTGCATGGGGATGATGTAAGAAGTCAATTTGAGGCAGTGGTTCTGACGGTAATTCCCCGCCTTCAAAGCAACAATTTTCCCAATACATCCAACGCCCATAACAGCTAGATTCAATGATGAACAAATAACTTAAAAGCCATCCCAGTTCGAGATGGCGGGGTTCAATCTTCTGGGGTTTGGGAATAGTGAAGTTACCGTATTGACGGCGGTGTTGTATCAGTTGTTGGCGTAGTGCCGTGAAACGAGCATCAATTTGTTGTAGTGTATTAGAAATTGAATGAGTCATATTAAGCCCAAATGAAAATTCACTTCGGGCTGCGCGAACGGCGCAATTGGACTTAATTGAATTGAATCAAGCCCAATCGCGTTAAATATAATTAAAGAACCAGTAAGCCAGTTTTTAAACAACCCAACTCGCCAATTTCTGCAAAGGTCAAGATGGTACAAACACCCGCAAAGCCGGAAACCCAAACGCTATTACTGAATCTACCTAAAACTGTCAAACTCTACGTTACCCCAGAACAGTTTACCGCCCTAGCCGCTTGCAATCGAGAATTACAACTAGAAAGAACAACCAAAGGAGAGTTGATTGTGAATCCACCCACAGGTTGGGAAACGGGAAAACGAAACCGCAGTATTATCGGACAACTCGATCGCTGGTATGAAGATTACCAACAAGGAGAAGCATTCGACTGTAATACGGGATTTATTTTACCCAACGGTGCAAATCGTTCTCCTGATGCTTGCTGGATTAGCCCAGAACGTTGGGAGGCACTAACCGACGAACAAAAAACTACATTTCCTCAAATTTGCCCGGATTTTGTGGTGGAATTACGTTCGGAATCAGATACCCTCAAATCGCTACAAGAGAAGATGCAGGAGTACATGGAAAATGGCGCAAGATTAGGATGGTTAATCGATCCACAAAATCGAACTGTAGCCATTTATCGAGTCGGTTTGGAAGTCGAAACATTGTCTAATCCGACCGAGTTATCCGGAGAAGAAATTGTACCGGGTTTTGTCTTGAATTTACGTCGAGTATGGGGTTAACTTATTAGCTAAAATTACAGTTTGGGCTGTACTGCTAAAGTTAATGATTACCATAAGCTGTCACGCCTTTAAACCGCCGATTTCACTAGCTGAATCCTTTGGTAAGCTTGGATCGAGACAGAATTTTGAATGATTAACAGCTTACTATAGATTAATAAAATCAGTGTTATTGTGCCATTTTAGGTAAAGTTTGCTTTACTGTTTGTGCAGCAGGAAATGTATTATAAATTCAGGATTTCTTGAGCTGCCCGCAAGCCCGATAAATAAGCACCGTGAGCCGTCCCAAAATAGTCTCGATTAGAGGCTTCCCCCGCAAAAAATACCGACTTTTCGAGTGGTGCAGCAAGCTCTTGACGCATCTTTGGCACTGCACCCACCCGATTGTATGAATACGAACCCAACGAAAACGGATCGGTTGCCCAACGGGTAATTTGATAGTCAATCGGTTCGGGGATGCTGACTCCATAGATTGTCCTTAAGGTTTGCATGGCACTCTTGACAATTTGTTCATTCGACCATGTTTCTATCGCTCTCCCCCAATCGGCAGCATTAAATCCTAGTAGTACGGGTAGATTGGCTGCTTGCTTGAAACTTACCCACTCTGTCCACTCACCATGTTTTGCCGGAATATACTCCAACCAATCGACATCAGCATCCCAAAAAACATCGGCGAATCGAAGATAGCATTTGTTCAAAACCCCCATACCCAGTTTCGCGATCGCGTCCTGCTTACTGCGGGGTAATTCAGGAGAAAAACGAACAGTGTTAGCCTGTAAAACCCCCAGTGGTAAAGTCACGACAACATGGTCGGCGCTAAACTCGGTTTTTTGGGTAATGACTCGAACAGGCGATCGCTGCCATTGAATCTCTTTGACCACCTGACCCAATTCAATCTGCAATCCTTGTGCGAGTAATTCTGGGATGACTTGAAATCCACGAGCGAATAGAACATCATCACCCTCAAATTCGCGATCGCTGTCGTACCAATGTGCGGAAAGCCTTTCAACACTTCCCGAATACTCATGTTCGATCGCACCATTCAATATAAAATTGATAAATCGGTAATCTTGCGAAGCTTCGTCAAACTGCTTGATTAACGGTGTAATGACTTGCCGAATCGAAGCGTCAGTATCCCCATCCTGTGCTTGTTCTAAAGCCCTGAATACTTGCGCCCTCAAATCTGACATACGGGCTTCTTCTGCCTCAGAAAGGGGCTTTCCTGATGTGTTGTATATTACTGCCCTGTCGTAACTGGTTGCGAGCCGTTTGGCGTTGATTTGTTCTGCCAAATTTGTGAGGGGATTGCCCTGGGGTCTATGTATCCATGTTGCGCCCAAATCCAAGGGCATATCAGTCCACTGGGTACTCGTCCAAATTCGACCACCAATCCGTTCGCGGGCTTCGACAACAATAACGGAATGCCCTTGCCTGTGCAATTCCTGAGCAGCAGCCAGACCGGACAATCCAGCACCAATTACCACGATCCGTTTCTGATTAGATGTCACCGAGTCTTCACCACAGGCGCTATGAACCGATACCATCAGTGCCAACCCACCTATTTTCAGGAAATTGCGCCTACGCATAAATGACCTCAGTCAAGCAGTTGTGAACAGTCTTTGTATCCTCTGCCAAGAGCGCTTATCCGTCCTCTCCAACTGGGTTTTTAGACTATGCCTTACTATTCGATAACACATCCTAACCACTACACGGATACCCTACTCATAAATGATGGCGTATATGCTATCATCTAAAAGTATGTCTAGCAAATTGGTTATAGATACCAACGTTTTTGTCAGTGCCTTGATTAGTCCCGATGGAGTCAGTCGTGCTGTGCTTCGTGCCTGTTTGCAAGGCAATTATCAACCCCTGATGGGAACGGCTTTATTTTTGGAGTATGAGTCCATTTTGGCAAGGTCGGAGGTTATGGCACGTTGTCCGCTACCCAAAACTGATGTTGAGGCGTTACTTGCCGCTTTGATGTCCGTGAGTCAGTGGGTTCAGATTTATTATTTGTGGCGGCCTAACTTGAGTGATGAAGCAGATAATCATCTGATTGAACTCGCGATCGCGGGTAATGCAGAGGCAATTGTTACTCAAAATATCAAAGATTTCCAGCAGTGCGAACTCATCTTTCCCCAGCTTTCTATTCTGACCCCTGAAGCCCTAATAAGGTCGTAACCAAAATATGGCAACTTTAACCATCCGTTTACCCGATGACAAACACTCTCGTCTAAAAGCATTGGCTCAATCTCGCGGCATTAGTGTCAATAAACTGATGGAAGAACTATCGACGCTGGCGCTGGCTGAATTTGAGGCTCAGACGCGATTTCAAGCCTTAGCAATGCAGGGGGATGTGGCGCGAGGTTTGGAGATTTTGGATCGGTTGGATGCCGCAACATCTTCTCACAGCAAATCGTAGGTTACTGTTGAGCCAACCACCAAAGATAGCGATCGCTAATACCAAACCCTTGAAAAGAATCCCACTTATACTGCGGTTCGCCAAGGCGATATTTAGCCGATTGTGCGCTCCATTTATCCCAATCGTACAGCAAACTAGTGGCGTGACACACCTAAAAATGTGCGATAGATTTTCGGTCTGTTTCCCAATTGAAGCCAGTTTCGAGGGTTTTCCTAATGCACCGTTTAAGGTGTGTCACGGCACTAGTGGCGTGACACACCTAAAAATGTGCGATAGATTTTCGGTCTGTTTCCCAATTGAAGCCAGTTTCGAGGGTTTTCCTAATGCACTGTTTAAGGTGTGTCACGGCACTAGGGCTGATAAACTTTAATGCCATCCCCGTGAAAATCCAGCTTTGATAATCATCAGCAAAACGTGGATGAATTGCCGTTAATAAATCCTGGGCTTGTATTATTGAAGTCGTTGGCACACTTAGGGGTTGAAAACATCGATGACTGCGAGGGCGAGACGAATAGGTTTTCCGACGAATGAGGGTCGATTGCATCAGCTTAATAATCGCATTGGGGACAGTGTGAATCGCAATTTGGTCGGGACGACAACCTTGAATCCAGCGATACTGACCCGTCAAAGGATGAGGAGAAGGCGGTAAAACCGAAATCTGCCGTTCGCCACGGAACTCCAAAGTTGCGCCTTCTTGGGTGATTTTTCGAGACCGCAAATTCTTTGATTCGCCATAATAAGCAAAGAGATACTGACATCGCCCGAAACGACCCGAACTGAAAGCAATTGTCGCCGGAATACTGCCCCCTAATAAGGTTTGTAGCCGTTGATGAGCCTTGATACCATCACAATCTACCGCAATCAAATACTCCCGTTCGGTTTGACCGCATAACAAAGCGTATCCTGCCGGACGAACCGTGTAAACATGGTTTTTCCCCAGAACAGGGACTCGACCCCGGTTAAGGTGAGCTAACAATTGTTGCGGAGAAAAAGGGTGATACTGCCAACTCATTCCCAATGGCTGTTTATGACCATTAACCGGGACAAGTCGCCAATGAGACGGAATAAAAGCCAGTTCATTCAACAAGTTTGTATTCATAAAAAAAGAAAAGTTAGGGTGCAATGATGTGTTGATATACAAGGGTTAGAACCGTCCTTGCTGCACCCTAACTCCCCCGTTAAAGCATGGAAAGTTGGATGAAACAAACAGTAACGGTACTAACCCATCAAGCCTCAAATAGTTGGAGTTGCCGCGCATAGATGCGATGAGCCAAAGTGTGGTGTAATTCCCTGTTCGCTTGGATTAGCCAAAACTTGAGCCGGATTATGTCTTGAGTTATGGGGGCTTCAATTCGTTCTTGTTCGTCGCACCACAGATTGAAGCAGGCTTGGATGTCTTCGATGAGGTCAGCCAACTCCCAAGCGATATCGTCCAAAGCTCGATTGACTTCACGGCGAGTAGCAGCATTAGAACCGTTCCAGTAAATCGAGTTGAAGGTAGAATCGTATCTTTGAGCTACTGTGATACCGTCTTCAATCCGTTTGTGCAGACGAGTTACGCCATTCCCCTCCAACCCCAATAAGCAACCTTCGGCACAGGCAAGTTGTGCAATGAGGATAACCGTCATAATTATTGAGTTAGGGTGCAGCAAGTGTCGATATATCGGGGGTTTGAGGCTCTTTTACTGCACCCTAACTCGCTGCCAAACTTGCCCGAATAATGGGTACAGCCACCTCGGTATCGGTTTTGAGGCGTTGTTTGATTTGGGAACGCAACCACGAAAGCGGCTGGTCTTTGCCATTGATTTTTTGCCGAATACCTAACTGAGAGGCAATTTTGCGAGCCTGGCGTAATTTGAGCTTATCAATCGCCTTCGGGTCAATCGGCGGTATTGTGTCCTGGGCGGGGGTTGCAGCCTCAGTATCCGGGTCAGGCTCGACAGCAAAGGCAGTTTTGAGTTGGGAAAGGGTCAAAACCGATTGAGGCGGTTGTGGGGCTTTTGGCGGTGTTTGAGTGGTTCTCACAGATGCGGCGCGGGTTTTGGCTTTATTACCTTCACGCTGATTTTCTGAGTTGGTGGAGGTGGATTTTGCCCTGGCTGGTTGGCTGCTGTTGGCAACGGCTACGGTGGCTGTATCCGAAGTGGTGCTGTTGGCTACGGTGGCTGCATCCGAAGTGGTGGTGGTAGGTGTTGTCAGCCAGCAGAGAAAGCTAAAGACAACACCGTATAGAAATACTGAAAATAAAATATCTTCCATGATTAATTTGAGAATGAAGTATGTTGACGTTGACAAACAGGGCAGAAGTCAGAGGCTCGTTTGCGGCGTTTTAAGGCTCGTTCTAGGTGTCGATCTCCAAGCCAGACTTCTGCCAAAATGAATGAAATCCCAATGCTGGCGGCGTGAGCGCAGAGTTTGCTGGCTTGGGAATTGCCTTGTCTGTGGAGTCGCAAGCGTTGGTCTAGATTGGTGGTACTGCCGATGTAGTGTTGGGCTTGACCTCTGGAATTATTACGGTTGCCAATGGGTTGAGAGAAATGGAGTAGGTAGACATATTGCTGCATGGGAGTAAAAGGAATGAATTACTTCCATGAAGAGTGCGTAAGCGCAACCCAAGACGTTAGTTGTTTTGGTTAGAATATTTCTCGAATGTGGTGGCAGCAGGCATAAAAGATATGGCAGCATTAATAGCTGTTTTTTGGTCTATCTTTTCGTTACCAATCATCCAAACATTACTGGGTTTTAGGACAGCTAAAAGATAGTGAATTATGCCCGGATTTGGTTGACGGTAAGTGCCTTGAAGTTCGGGAAATTCTTGAGAAACGTCATAGAAATGATTGCGCCAGACTAAGTAGCATTGCTGTCCTTCTGGGTCTGTACAAACCACAATGGCATTGAGATTGGGAAATAATTCGAGTAGATAGCGTTGTTTGAACAGACATTGTGCGATATTTTGCTGATTGGTCGTTTCTTGGGTTATGCCAATCGTTGTCCAGCCTGCTTTTCGGTAGTAAAGCAGTGTTTCTCGGACACCCACAGCATAAGTAAATCGTCCGTTTTGAGATGGGTTGATTGTCGTGTCTAAGCCTATAATGAGTAATTTCATGTTCTGGTATTTGTAGAGATTAAAAAACCCGATTTCTTAAGCTAGAAATCAACTTAAGAAACCGGGTTTAGCCCAATGGGAGTTATATTTTCGGATGGGGATGAGATAGGATTAACGAATCCGCAAATGAGTATTCCGTTCTTTCCAATAAGCGACTGCGATTGCTTCGGGGTCGTTACTTTCTAAACCTTGGCGTAAAGCCGTTTTATCAGGTTCATAGAACAGGGTAAACGCATCAAAACTGGTGTAAATTGTACTGGACAAAAGAGCCGAAGTT
>JAWQFT010000029.1:0-44153 GCA_035968055.1 Jaaginema sp. PMC 1080.18
ACCAACAACCAACAACCAACAACCAACAACCAACAACCAACAACCAACAACCAATTACATCAGACTACTCCGCATCATAACGAGGGTTTCGGTAAGTCCTTCGAGGCGGGTTTCGAGGTTTTGTTTGGTATATAAAAGTTGACGCAGTTTTTGGTAACGGGCGATCGCGACACTGACACTAGGTACATCTTCAGGAGGACAATCTCTCGACCAGGTTTTGCCTTGTTCGTCAATGCCGCACAAGCGATAACCGGGACGCGGTGTTTGGCAACTGATGCCTTCTTCTGTTAACGCTTCGACATAATCCATTTGGCTATCGCTTTCGGCAACACTCAGTTCGTCAAAGTTGGGATTATCTCGATTAGCGTGGGATTCTAACCAACCGTCAATAAGCGGGCCTTCGCTGTACACGGTTTGAATTTGGGCGAGGACTTGTTGCAGTTCTTGTTGCCAAGAGATAATAATTTCTCGTATATCGCGCAGTAAATCTAGGGCTAATGCCGGACTAACGCTGTGATTGTGGCTGCTAATCCCTAGGGGTTTGAGTTTGGGTAACATCGGGACGCGCTCGATCGGTTTTGTGGCTTGAGCAATGACTCTCGGATCGATGTCAAAAGAAGGCGCATTGGGGTTGGGCTGCATGGGTTCGTCAGCTTTGGCAGTAGGATGCGTTTGACTGATGCGCTCTAGGGTTATTTCGATGCGTTTGAGTTCGGGTTTCATTGGCGGGTTTGAGCAGGACAACTGCTGTTAATCTAGCATTGACTTCCTTTCTCGAAACAATTGTGAATTTTGCAAGTTCTCCTGAAATTATTTTAGTCACCGGACCGGCTCGTTCGGGGAAAAGCGAGTGGGCAGAATCTTTGGCGATGCAGTCCCAAAAATCCGTGGTTTATGTGGCAACAGCGCAAATTCCCCAAGGCGATCGCGAATGGCTTGAGCGCATTCAACGGCACATCGATCGCCGTCCATCCCATTGGCAAACTTATCACGCTCCTAACGATTTGGTGGCGGTTTTTAGGGATTGTCCCCCGGATTGCTGTTTGCTGATCGATTCTTTGGGGACTTGGGTGGCAAATGGGTTAGAACGAGATGATGCGGCTTGGGAGCAGGAGTTTAATCGGTTCTTAGCGGCACTTGTGGGGGCGCAGCAGGGGGTTATTTTGGTGGCAGAGGAGACGGGGTGGGGAGTTGTGCCAGCGTACCCTTTAGGGCGCAAATTTCGCGATCGCCTGGGAGATTTAATCCGAAAAGTGGGGGCGATCGCTCATCGGGTTTATTTGGTGACTGGGGGCTACGCGGTGGATTTGGCTCAACTGGGAGTGCGAGTTGATTCTTAGGCAGTCGGGGAGGAGTGGGGAGAGGGGGAGGTTTTCAGTGACCAGTGACCAACAACTCATAACTCTCTTTGAAACGTTAAATCCAACTCTTGAGGTTGAAATCCTTATTTGATAAAGTTTTGAGCCATTTTGAAAAACCATCCTAAGAGCCAAAGTTTCTGACATCTTTGGAGGGGCATAAATTCAACTCCTCCCTCCCGATTGCCGATTGCCGACTGCCCAAAAACCACTCCCCACTGCCTAAGACCTACTGCCCCTTAGGTGCTAATAACCAAAATCTAAAAACTACTTTCCACAGGTCGTCCCCAACCGGGAGATTTTTCCGCAGCCCGCAGTATAAATGCCCCTAAAATCTCTAAATCGTCGCGAGAGAGCCAATCTACTTGACGACACCAGATTGAGATATCGCTACCATCGTAGGTCATGGGATTACGCATATAATCGGCGATCGCGACTACACTATCGCGCGGTGGAGTCGCCCCGGCTAAATCTTCTGTAGAGAGGGTCACTCTGGGGTCTTGAACGGTTGCTCCCCCTACATGACAGTAAATACAGTCTTCTTTAAATAATTCTTTGCCTTTTTCAAATTCTTCGGGGGTATAAGTTTTTGTTTCCCCTGTATTGGTATATTTGACGGCGACGGGTTCTTTGGCAATATAACGGCGAATATAGCTGTCTCCAGCCCAAGCAGGAGCGCTGTTGCTCAACCAGACGACCCCAACGCAGCACAATACTAAAAATAAACGGCAATTGCAGAAATAACGTAAAATCGACGAAAACATAGGGATAACTAAGCAAATAGCAACAACAGTCATAGCGGAAAGGTCAAAACCGATTCAGCTAGAACCCGTTTTATCCTTTCCGCTCGGCTTATAAAACGGCAAACTTAGTCGTAAGCTTTACCGCGACCCCAGTGAGTTCCTTTCACTTTGGGTGCAACCAAAATAAAGCCAGAAACGTTTTCTAAATCCTCTTGGGTGAAGTTCCGCATTTCTGGATAAAGGTCAAGACGTTGGGTATTGGGGTGAAATTCGCTTAAGTCTAGTTCGCCGTCGTAGGTGGTGGGATTTTCCAGGTAATCGACCAAAGCCACGACGTTATCGCGGGGGGGTTCGGCCCCTTCTAGGTCTTCCATTGACAGAGTAACGTTAGGGTTGGTTTTGGAACGACCTGCCATGTGACACTGAGAACAAGTATCGCCAAAGATGCGCTGACCGCGTTCGACTTGTTTTTGGGTCAGGGTAGTGGTGCTTCCTTGGGGATCGACTTTGATGGTGCGATATTCGGGGTCAATTTCGACGGCAAACGCCGAGTTAATGGGAAGTTGCAGGGCAAAAAACAGAGTCGCAATGACTCCCAAAATAAAACGTTTTAACATACTTCTCCTCAAAAAGTTGAGTTTATTCATGGGTAAATCAATACAGCACTGAGCATCGAGACAGGCGGTTTCGATTGGCTGGGCGATCGCGTCTCTCTTAAGACGATCTCATCGGATCGCATGAGTTACGAAAATTGAATCGCTCTCATAAAACATGATGCCATTCAACTGTACCGTTTCTGCAATTGGGAGAGAATCGATCGCGCAGATAGAAGGCAATTTTTGGGGTTTACGAACTTTGCGCCTTCGGAAATTTAAAAGCGCCAATCCTTACTATATCAGGGATTCAATCGTTACCAAGTTTCTGTCGGTTGATTTTTGGGCAATCGGTCATACCATTTAACAATTTTGCCAATGACGGCGATCGCGGGAGCAACAAATTGCTGTTGTTCAACTTTTGTAACAACGGTTTCTAAGGTTGCGATTAGTTCTTCTTGACTGGGATGAGTTCCCCAACGAATCAGGGCAATGGGGGTATCGGGGGCTAGTCCTCCTTGTTGTAATTCCGAGACGATGTGGGGGAGGTTATGAATGCCCATGTAGACGACAATGGTTTCCGAGCCTTGGGCGATCGCTTGCCAGTTGACTTTGGGGCGATATTTCCCGGCAGCTTCGTGACCCGTAACAAAGGTAACTGAAGACCCAGATTCCCGGTGGGTGATGGGGATTCCGGCATAAGCTGGGGCGGCAATCCCGGCAGTAATTCCCGGTACGACTTCGACGGGAATGCCTGCTTTGACCAAGGCGGCCATTTCTTCGCCCCCCCGCCCGAAGACAAAGGGATCGCCTCCTTTGAGCCGCACGACAATGGCGTTATTTTGGGCTTTGGCGATTAAAAGCTGGTTGGTTTCATCTTGCTGTTTAGAGTGCCGTCCTCGGCGTTTTCCGGCGTTAATCTGCTCGGCGGTGGGGTTAATACAAGCGAGGATTGGCGGACTGACTAAGGCATCGTAAATCACGACATCGGCGCAACCGAGGAGACTTTTGCCTTTGAGGGTGAGTAAACCTGGATCGCCAGGCCCCGCACCCACGAGATAGACTTTACCTAGAATCGCAGGAGAAGAAATCTGACTCATTGCTTAATTTTGTTAATAATTAAATCGGCTAGGGCGGGGGTTGTACCGAGGGGTTGCCCGCAGTTGAGGTGGATTTGGGAAAATTGAGACTGTAGTATTTTGACCGTTTGGGCGAGAGCGTCGGTGATGCCTCCGGTAAAGAGAAAGTAAGGCTGAATGGCAATTTCTGAATGACCCTGCTCGATTAAGGCTGTGACTTGGGTTTCTAAGCTGGATTCTACCGACCAATAAGCGATTTTGGCTCGGAGTCGTTGGGCGATCGCTTCAATGACTCGATTTGCCCCTTCGCGACGGCTGCCGTGGGACACTAATAATCGCGCCCCTACCAGTTGTTGAAAGTGTTGTTTTAATAAGGCAACCATTCCCGGATCGCTGCCGATATAGGGATGGAGGTAGAGTTCGGTTTGGTGGAGGTAAGCTTGGGCTGTGGCCACTTCAGCCGGGATGTCTACTTGGGAGTGTACGCCGGGCAATAAAAACAGAGGAACGATGTGAAGCTCCTTGAGTTGGTGATTTTGAGCTTGTTGGTAAATTTCTTGGTGGAGGGGGGTTGCTGCTAATTCTAAGGCGGCTGTCGCTACCCTAGGAGGATTTGGGGTTGTTGATAAACGTTGGCTAACTAAGCGAGACAGATTGAGAACAGCTTGGCGCGATCGCGGATCGCGACTACCGTGAAATACCAACAAATATGCAGCAGAATTCACCAAAACGCTCATAAATTTTCGTTAAATCGTTGCAACATAAGCCCTCAAGAACTTACCTCTAGCGATCTTAACGAATGAGTTTATCTCAAAAAGTTAAACTAATCTGTTTCTTCTAATACCTGCATGGCATCGCGATGAATCTTTTTCGGTTCGTTATGTTTGGTGTAAGGAGCGCGATCGCCATTACGATCTTCAGTAAAACTCACAGGTGAAAGTTGATGCAAACTAACCAACTGCGCCAACGTTGCCTTCAACTGAGTGCGCGGCACAATCGCATCCACAAAACCGTGTTTCAGCACATACTCCGCCGTCTGAAAATCATCCGGTAACTTCTCTCTGAGAGTTTGTTCGATCACCCGCCGTCCCGCAAAGCCAATCGTCGCCTTCGGTTCAGCCAAAATAAAATCTCCCAACATCGCAAAACTCGCCGTCACTCCCCCCGTCGTTGGATGACTCAAAACCGGAATATACAGCAGTTTTTCCCGCCGATGATGCTCTAGCGCCCCAGAAATCTTCGCCATCTGCATCAAACTCAGCATTCCCTCCTGCATTCGCGCCCCCCCAGACGCACAAATAATCACCACGGGTAAGCCTTCTTGAGTGCCATACTCAATCAACCGACACAGCTTTTCCCCCACTACAGACCCCATACTTCCCCCCATGAAGCGGAAATCCATCACTCCCAAAGCCACGGGTAAACCATCAAGCAAACCCGTTCCCGTTTGTACCGCGTCGGCCAGTCCAGTACGCTGTTGATAATCCACTAAACGGTCTTTATACGCCTTACGATCCTTGAATTTGAGCGAATCAACGGGGCGTAGTTCCTCATTCAAGGGTTTCCAGGTCTTTGCGTCGATAAGCTGGCGAATGCGCTCGTCGCTATCTACCCTAATATGATGGCCGCACTCGCTACAAACCATCTGATTCGCCTGTAAATCCTTCGTATAAGCCAGAACCCCACAAGCTTCGCATTTCGTCCACAAGCCATCAGCAATCTCTCGCTCTTGGCGTTGCTGCGTCGGTGGTTCGGATTTTTGGCGGTTGGCAAACCAATCAAATAAAGACATAAATTTTTAACTTACCCGTTGCGCGATGATTCATCAAAACTACGCTCTTGCTCCTCGACGGGACTGAGAAGCAAAAGTGCCGTCCAGCGATGCTGAGGTAGCACCTGTAAAGCCGTTTCTCCCGCTAAAAAGCAAGAACTTGCCCCCAATTGCAATACCCGACTGGGAATTTCGTGACTTTCGAGTAGTTGTTGCATGAATTCAGCTTCCCAAGGGTAGCTCGTGGTTAAGAGCGTAATCCAAGACATGACTTATATTATCAAAGCGTGGTAGCCATCCAATCCTGCGAGTTGATTTCTCAACCCTTAGAGTTTATCTATTCTATATTTTTCTGGAAATCTGAAAAGTCCCATTAACCCATAACTCTCCAGAAATTTAAATCGACCTTTTCGGGCTGTAACGACTGTATAGCAAAGCGTTGAGCCTCTTTCAAAATCGGTTTAAAGTTTTTGACCCCCTTTCTGAAGCAAAATCCCCATTCCCCCCGACTGCCAACTGCCCAAGACCTACTGCCCCTTAATCACTCTCTTTGAAACGTTAAATTTACTTTTTGAGGCTGAAACCCTTATTTGATATGGTTTTGAGCCATTTTGAAAATCAACCCTAAAAGCCAAAGTTTCTGACCTCCTTTCTGGGGTAAAATTCAACTCTCCCCCCCCAATCCCTACTGCCCAATGCCTACTGCCCCTTAGTCGCTGATGACTGAAATGACTCAATTGATTGTTATTTGTGGCGCAACAGCAAGCGGTAAATCCGGTTTAGCCCTCCAACTTGCCCAAAAACTCAACAGCGTAATTCTCAGCGCCGATTCTCGCCAAGTTTACCGCGAATTCAACATCGGTACAGCCAAACCTACTGCCGCCGAACAAGCCCTCATTCCCCACTATCTCATTGATATTTGTGACCCCACCGAGACGCTCACCCTAGCCGATTACCAAGACCAAACTCAACACCTCATCGCTCAGTTTCCCCTGCCTTTGCTCGTCGGAGGGACGGGACTCTACATCAAAGCCATCACCAAAGGACTCAACATCCCCAGAGTCGCCCCTCATCCCGACCTCCGCAACAATCTAGCGACTCTCGGCCAACGCCAACTCTACAGCTTTTTAGCGCAAGTAGACCCCCCTTCAACCAGCAAAATTCACCCCAACGACCAAATCCGCACCTTACGCGCTCTCGAAGTCTACTACGTCACCGGAAAACCCATTTCTGCCCAACAAGGCGAAAATCCCCCGTCTTACCCCATTCTCCACCTCGGCTTAGAATGCCCTCCAGCCGCCCTAGAACAGCGTATCCGCCAGCGTACCAACCAAATGCTCGAAAGGGGCTTTGTCGCGGAAGTAGCAGCCCTAGGAGGCAAATATGGCTGGAATTTGCCTCTCCTCAATACCCTAGGCTACGCTGAAATCAAGCAGCATCTCGCGGAGGAAATTTCCCTCTCCGAAGCCAAAGAGTTGATTGTGCTGCATACTCGTCAATTTGCCAAACGTCAGCGCACTTGGTTTCGGGCTTACCCGGAAATTGAGTGGTTTGATGTGACAAAACCCATTCTTTTTGAGTTAGTTTGGGCGCGGGTACAGCAGTTTCTAGAACAACAAAAAAAGCTCTAAACTTAACGCTATGTTTGTGACTGAGGTATCGCTACAGTACGCAACATATTGTCTGAAGTTTAAAGCTTTGGGATTGATGGATAATTCAGCTTTGTGTTTGAGTGAATACTACGCCGATTCTCTGACGGGAGGAGGCACAAGTTCGAGGGTTGGTGCTTTTATCAGCATAACTTCTTTGATTTTTTGGGAGTTAGGAAAACGCTGTACTTTGACCTTACCATCCTGCTCTACTTGCTTGATAAATTGCGTAAAATTTTTGAATTTAACACCATTTCTTTGTTGAAAAGAAACCTTTTTATTTTGTTGTGCAAGGTTTTTAATTGTGCTTCCTAAGAGTTGCATGGTTGCTTTCTTTTGTTCGCTATTTAGTTGTTGAATCGCTTGAAGTAAGAGAACAACACCTTCATTGTAAGAAAGTTTAGCTGTTGAATTTCCTGAATTACTTGTTTGATCCGTTTGGTTATTAGACCGATCGTTTTCCTTTATTGGATTGGCAGGTTGATCGACTTCGCAGATAGTAACAATTTTTTGCGAGTTTCCATAGTTATTTAAGCGCGATTCTATTTTGATAAGGCCATTTATTTCTGTTTCTTCTAGGAAATTAGTGAAACTGCTAAATTGCCGATTACTTTGTAATTTTATTGATTGAACACCTCGATAATCTTGATGTTGAGTCCGAATAGTTTTATCTATTTCACTAAGCCATGCTATTCGTTGCGTATCTTGGAAACTTTTAATAGCTTGAACTAAGTATTGTACAGCAATGTCATAACTGATTGTAGAGTTAGGAGGTTGTTCTATTTCATCTATCTCAATCAAAGATTCAATCGTAACAGTTTCGTCAGCATTATCTTTGAGAATTTTACCGATTTTATTTTCGCGTCCAATAATGACTACTTTTTTGTTGAGTTGTCGGAGAGTGTTTGCGAGTTCAGCGTAGTCATTATCATTGGTAAATATAATGAATTTGTTGATATGGGATAGGTTACATACAGCCCTCATACAAGCAACAATCAAGTGAATGTCAACACTATTTTTTTCTGCTGATGAAACTTCAATGAGCTTGAAGCCTTGATTATCAATCAACTCTTTGGTAATTTTATTTTCTTCACCCCATTTTGAGTAAGCTTTTTTGATGGCAGGGCTGCCTTGAGTTTCGATGTATTCTATAACTTTTTGCAGACGTTGTTGGATTTGTGCTTGTCCGCCTTGGTTGGAAATTTTAACGTTTTCGTAGTCCCAGAAAACAGCAATCTGATTCGGAGTTGGGGGAGTTGGAGGGGCTGGGGGAGGAGAAGTCTCGCCATCTGGAGGGTTTGGTGATGGCGTATTAGTTTTTGTACCGGACGCTAAGGAAGATGATACTGCACCTGTAGTACCTGCCATAGCGCCTAAAATTAAGGCAGGTTTGATGTCTTTCTGAAGAATTACACTTGTACCACCGATAAGAAAGCCTGCAATACTACCAAGCAGAAGCGAATGACGTAGAGATTGCTGTTTTTGAGACATTACGATGATGTTCTCCTAGATTTTTTAAAGCTTGCATCTAGCTTAGTTCAGGAGTCAAACGAGAAACAACAGTAAAAATACTGAGCGATCGCGCTTTTTCTCAGATAATATCATAATTTTTGGAGTTGACAAAAGTATTGATTTGTGATCCGGAGAACGCGATCGCGCTACACTGCCCCTTACAGTACCCCAACCTGGAGTTAATTTATCTGCCTTCTATCAAGCAAACCTCGTTTTGAGTAGTATGTTCGCCAGTCTGAATGCGAATTTTGCCATCGCGCTCAACGCTTTCAAGAAATTTACTTAATCTAGAAAAATGTTCTTTTTGATTGCCTTTCTTCGCAATTTTTCTACATTTTCCATAATCGGGAAACATATCAATCATAGTTTTGCCAATTCTACCAATTGTTGCTTGTTTATTGTTATCTTTCAAGTGAGAGACGGCAGCAACTAAATAACGGACTGCATCATCGTAGGCAATCGATTCAATCTCGGATTCAGAATTGGATTGATTGTCAACAAGTTTTAATATGTATTTATTAACTTGATTACCAGCTTTTGTTTTATCAATAGTTATTTTGCCGTCTTTCTCTATTTGTTCAATAAAATCATTGAATTTAGAAAATTGTAAATCTTCTATTTTAATAATTGATTGAACTCCTTTGTAGTTTGGAGAATATTGGCGCATTTTTGTGTCCATGCTTCCCAAATAAGCCATAACACCTTGGTTTTTAAAATCTTTGATGGCTTCAATAAGGCAGTTTACGGCATCTTGATAGCTAATGGTTTGAGAACTTGTTTGAAGCGGGTTCTGTGGTAGCTTGGTAATTGAATCGAGTTTGATAAATTCACTAGCATTTTCTCGCAACTGTTGGCTGATTTTAGTCGCTTCGCCAATCACAATTGCGGTTTTACTTTTTCTTTTAATATCGTTAATTAATTCGCTAAAATCGGCATCGTTGGTAATAATGATTAGTTGAGTAATTTGAGGACGCTCGAAAATTGCATTCAGACAATCAATCGTAAGGCGAATATCAACGCTATTTTTTCGAGGAGAAGAAACTTGAATTAAATTAAAGCCAAAACTGTATAAACTTTGCTGAACGCTTTGGTTTTCATGATTCCATTTTGAATAGACATTCTTAATGACTGGGAATCCTAGGGTTTCTAAATAGTCTGAAATTTGACCAATCGCAGGCTGAATATTTTGAGTGGGTACTTTGATATTTTCGTAATCCCAAAAAACAGCAAGTTCTTGGGATTTCGGGGAAGTAATGGGTGGAGGAGAAACGACTGCCGATTTTGGCTTTTCTGGAGATAGATTAGGCAGTTCTCGATCCCTAAAACCGTAAAGCACAACTCCTGTGGATATTCCCCCTGTAATTCCCCCTAGAAGTAAGGCTTGTTTAAGATTTCTCTGAAGTGTAAAACTAAGACCCGCAATGATTACTCCTGTTAAACTACATCCTAATATCAGAAACTGACGTAATTTTTGCGGGGATTGAGTCATTACTTTTTTACTAATGATTATGTAAGATAAGTTGCTGGTTGTTCCTCTCAACTTTATTTCTTTGTAGAAGGGGTAGAACGACAGCAAACTTAGGGTAATCTCAGATAAATTCTATGGTAACACGATCGCGAAAGTGGCCTAAAAAAAAGAGGAACGCGATCGCGCTCCCCTTTCTTGATTTATCATTTAGGGTGAAACTATACGCCAGCCATCGGTTGACTGGGTTTCCCTTGGGCTTGCTTTTCTAAAGCGTCGTACAAGCGATTGAGGGCGTTGATATAAGCGCGAGCAGAGGCGACAATAATATCGGTATCTGCTGCATGACCGGAATAGGTCTGCCCTTCGTGACGCAGACGAATGGTAACTTCTCCCATCGCGTCGATGCCTTCAGTGACGGATTTGACGGAAAATTCGATCAGTTGGTTGGAGACGTTGACAACGCGGTTAATGGCTTTGTAGACGGCATCGACTGGCCCTGTCCCAATAGCTGCGTCGGTGAGTTCGCGGCCTTCTGGAGTCCGAATTGTGACGGTGGCAGTGGGTTGAGCGCGATCGCCACAAGACACCTGTACATATTCTAACCGGAATAGTTCCGGGGGTTGTTGGGTTTCGTCGCCGACAATGGCTTCTAAATCCCAATCGGTGATGGTTTTCTTTTTGTCAGCAACGTCTTTGAAGACCACAAAAGCCCGATTGAGTTCTGTCTCTGAGAGATTGTAGCCCAATTCCTGCAAACGCTTACTAAAGGCGTGACGACCGGAATGTTTGCCCAAAACAATCTGATTTTCGTTCAAACCAATGGATTCTGCGTCCATGATTTCGTAGGTCAGTTTGTTTTTTAATACGCCGTCTTGGTGAATCCCGGATTCGTGGGCAAAAGCATTAGCCCCCACGATAGCTTTGTTCGGCTGTACTGTCATCCCGGTGAGGTTAGAAACCAAGCGGGAGGTTTTGTAAATCTGCTTGGTATCGATGTTGGTGAGGGGGGCTTCGGATTCTGGGGGACGACCGAGGAATTCGTTATAGTATTGGCGGCGCACATATAACGCCATTACCAATTCTTCTAGGGCTGCATTTCCGGCACGTTCGCCAATGCCGTTAATGGTACATTCGAGTTGACGTGCGCCATTTTTCACGGCTTCGAGGAAGTTCGCGACGGCCAAACCGAGGTCGTTGTGACCGTGGACGGAGATAATGGCTTGGTCGATGTTGGGGACATTTTCTTTAATACCGCGAATCAGTTGACCGAATTCGCTGGGGGTGAGATAGCCTACCGTATCGGGAATATTAACCGTTGTAGCCCCCGATGCGATCGCGGTTTCTAAAACCTGATACAAAAATTCCGGGTCGCTGCGACCTGCATCTTCGGGGGAAAATTCCACATCGTCCACAAAGGATTTAGCATAACCCACCATTTCGGGAATCGTCGCTAACACCTCTTGACGGCTTTTACGCAGCTTGTATTGCAGGTGAATGTCGGAAGTGGCAATAAAGGTGTGAATGCGACCTTTGGCGGCGGGTTTGAGGGCTTCTCCTGCTCGTTTGATGTCGTCTTTGCGGGCGCGGGCTAAACCGCAAATCGTCGGCCCGTCTGGTGTTCCCACGGTATCGGCAATTTTCTGGACGGCTTCAAAGTCCCCCGGACTGGCAAAGGGAAATCCGGCTTCTATGACATCTACTCCAAGTTTGGCTAGAGACCGTGCAATCAGTAGCTTTTCTTCAACATTGAGGGTGGCACCGGGGGATTGTTCGCCGTCCCGGAGAGTTGTATCAAAGATGATTATACGGTCGGGTTGGATGCTCATAGTTCCTTCTTTGAGGTCACAAAAAAACTAGAAATTTCATTCTAATCAATTTTAAGAGATATTAGCGTTAATTTAGCGCGATCGCCCAATTAATTTTTGAGTAGTTTTGAAAGAGCGATCGCGTTGTTGTCGGTTTTGTAATTCTAGACAGTATAGTTACTATTTTTTGCCGATAAAGATTGCCAATTATAAAAGAATTTGTACTAATAATCGACTTTTTCAATTTTGTCGCGGATATCGTTTAAATCGATATAGCGGTCGGTCGCATTGCGAAGTTCCCGTGCAATCATTCCTTCTGTAGAAACAACTGTAATATGAGTATTTTTAGACCTTAATAATTCGATAGCGCGTTCAAAATCACCATCGCCGCTAAAAAGAACCACGCGATCGTATTGATCGCAAGTGTTAAACATATCTACAACAATTTCTATATCTAAATTCGCTTTTTGGGAATAACGTCCCGAACTATCGTCATAATATTCTTTTAAAATTTTAGTGCGAACTGTATATCCCAAACTGATCAGTGCATCGCGAAATCCTCTTTGATCTTGGGGGTCTTTTAAGCCAGTGTACCAAAAAGCATTAACTAAAATAACATTAGGTTCGGTTTTAAAATATTCAATAACGCGCCTGGGATCGAAAAACCAGCCATTTTTTTGTTGTGCATAAAACATATTGTTTCCGTCTACAAAGACAGAAAGCCGATTCTGAGAAAAACGCATAATAAGTAATACCAAATAATTTAGAATGTTTCAGAACAATTGTTTTGCAGTTTAATATTTTAGCAATTCTTTCTTTAATGAATTCGTAGATGTTAAGATTTTTAGTTAGTATATCTAGCTTACCGCCCTTGGGTCGATGAGGGAAATACTCCCAGGGAGATTGTCAATCCCCATCAGCGTCCGTTAAGAAGCGATCGCCCCTCAACCCGAAGGCTCAATCTGTTGCAGATTGACTTATGGCCAATTTCGCAATTATCGCATACCCGCCGATCTTCTTCCCAATTTCAGCAGATTGGGCTAGAGTGCGATCGCAATGGCTGAATTTCCTCTTATCCTTAAAAAACAAACCACAATCAACTCCAAGTAAAGAGCTATGAGCGACGTTCAAACCGACTCAGGGAAAGCTGATGACCTCCCTGAAAAAAACTCAAGCCCCAAAAACGACCAGTTGCAACCCGGTACTGTCAATACTCGACCCTGGGGAACGGTAACCGTCTTAGAAAGAGGGGAACGGTATCACATTAACCGCATTGAAGTCAAACCCGGCCATCACATCAGCACGCAAATGCACTACCATCGCAGCGAGCATTGGATTGTCGTTTCTGGGACAGCTAAAGTTATTTGCGACGGTCACGAAAAAGTGTTGATGCAAAAACAATCCACCTATGTACCGCTCAATACTCGTCATCGCGTTGAAAATCCTGGGGTAATTCCCTTAGTCATGATCGAAGTGCAAAATGGCGAGTATTTGGGAGAAGATGATATTATTCGCTATCAAGACAACGATGAAACCCAATAAACTGTCTCTAGAGAATAGGTTTACCGTAAAATAACAAAGAAAGGGCGAAATCCGACAAGAAAATCAAAATCCAAGTAGTGACCACAGCCGTTGTCGCTGATTGTCCTACTTCCTTAGCGCCGCCTTTGGTGGTCAACCCACAGCTACAGCCGACTAAAGCATTAATTGCCCCGAAAACAAAGGCTTTTAGCAAAGTTGCAGCTATATCCCCAAGGGACAAAAAGGTTTGTACTGAGTCGAGAAATGTCCCCGCACTCACTTGGTACAATTGAGACGCGATCGCCGTTCCTGCCCCTAAACCCACCGTTAAAGCCAAAATCGTCAACATTGGCACCATTAAACAACAAGCAATGGTACGCGGCACGACTAAGTAGTCAATCGGATCGGTGCGTAACATTTGCAAAGCGTCAATTTGCTCGGTCACGCGCATTGCCCCAATTTCTGCGGCAAACGCCGATCCCACTTGTCCGGCCACCACACTAGCCGTTAAAATGGGAGCGAGTTCTCGACAGAAGGCTTCGCCAAAAGCACCCCCCAAAGCATTTAAGGCATTGTATTCGCTCAGGTATCTGCCCATTTGCAGGGTGAAAATCATGCCAGAAGCCCCGGTAACTAACAAAACGGGTAACAATGCCCCCGGCCCGGCAGTAACCATGTGTTCGAGAATTTTGTGACGATAGAGGCGACCTTTAAATAAACGAACCAATACCTGTCCGGTTAAAAAAATAGCTGCTGTCCAACGCCCTGAAAATTGAAAAGGTTGCTTCATGAATCAATCTGTGCGATCGCGATATTCTCCTGTTGTCTCTGGTTTGCTTGGCCTTAGTGTGGCCGATGCGTTAGGCGTTCCGGTAGAGTTTACTTCTCGTCACCAAAGAAAGCGATCGCCCGTGACGACGATGCAGGGTTATGGCACTTACAATCAACCCACGGAGAATGTTTTGATGTCGGTAACACGACCGCGATCGCGATTCAGCGTCTTGGTGGTGGGATAGAACCGACTCAATTGGTAATTGGTAATTGATAATAGTTAACAATTAACATTTTCGCCTATCCAGTTGAGATAACTTTGCGAACCCACGGTAATGGGTAAGGCAATAATTTCGGGAACTTCGTAGCTGTGAAGTTCTTGGATTTTCGCTTCTAATACCGAAAATACACTTAAATTCGTTTTGATAATAAGTTGCCATTCTAAATCGCTGCAAACTTCCCCTTCCCAGCGATAAATTGACCGTATCTCTGTCATGCTAATGCAAGCCGCTAACTGGGCTTCTAATAATTCTTTCGCGATCGCCTCGCCTTCGTCTTGGGTAGGAACTGTTACTAAAACTACACCATAATTCTCCATTATTGACTATTCCTAGGATGCTTCACCAACACTTAACTATAAGCCCAAACCGGATTTTGCCATTCAAAAGGAAGATGAGATTGTAAGATTGTATTTTCTGAGTAAATAGCGTTCAAATTGACAGCATTTCCCCCCAAACTCTCGAAAGCAGCGTCCGTCAAATCGGTTTCATCCAAAATAGCATCTTTTAAATTTGCCCCCACGAGATTGGCTAAACGTAAATTAACTTGACGCAAACGAGCGCCTTGTAAATTAGCACGTTCTAAATTTGCGCCTTCCAAGTTAGAATGATTCAGCCTTGCTCCACTCAAATCCAAACCTTCAAGGTTCAAGCCCCTGAGATCGACTGCTCGCAAAAACGCCTGACTCAAATTCGCACCGTTCAAATTCGCACCGTTGAATTGCGCTTCGCTCAAGCGGCTTTCGTATAAGTTTGCCCAACTTAAGTTTGCTTCCCTGAGATTGGCTTCTCTTAAGTTTACTTTCCGCATCATTGCGCCGCATAAGTTCGCACCGCATAAATTGCCACCGCGCAAATTTGCATAAGCTAACTTCGCTCCAGCTAATTTCGCTTGCGGTAGTTTGGCCTTGACCATGAAAGCCCCTTCTAGATTGGCTTTGGTCAAATCGGCTTCGCTAAAGTTAGCATTACTGAGTTTCGCAAAACTTAAATCTGCCCAGTTTAAATTCGCGCCACTCCAATCTGATTTTGTTAAAAAAGCGCGACTTAATTTTGCACCACACAAATTGGCGTTTCTAAAACTGACTTGAATCAGGGTTTTACCGCGCAGATCTGCTCCTGCGAGATCGACACCAGAAAAATCGCGATCGCCCCCCTCATATCGTTGAAGCAGTTCACTTACTTTCATCTTTAAATCTTTTCCTTGAACAGAAAATTGCAGCTAACAACTATCGATTTTGTTTAAGTAAAAACTCGGAGAACACTATTGATAATGACTACCACCACAAAGCTTTTCTTGACTAATTCCTAGAGAAAAGTCGTGTATTTTTCCATTGTAAAACCAAGCGATCGCGATCGAATACTCTTTCCCTATCTTTGTTAAAATAACTTTAAATTTACCCCAAAAAAACATCACAATCAAAGCAATTGTGATGTCTCTTGCATAGCAATACTAACTTATTAACCTAAAGCATAAACCTGACCATCGATCAACAAGCGAGTAATACCCTTAGCCACTAAATAATTCCCGGCTTTGTCCAACATCTGGCCATCTGGCACTTTAATCACGCGCTGAGAGCGATTAGAAAACCGTCGTGCCACGCGATGATTATCAAACACGGGCAAAGTTTTCTGCTGAACTTCGGCAGTGGGTATTTGACCTAAATCGCCAAAATCTTTGAGAGGCCGCGTAATTAATTCTGCCGCGCGATCGACCACTAGATAACAAGTTCGCGGCAACTTAGCTTGGGCTAAGGGTAACACTTGTACCTGGAGAGATTCTCGACGAGAACGAGGCAGCGTATCTTCTATTTCCTCATCCTCATCGTCCTCATCATCCCAGTCATCCTCCCCATCAAACTCGTCGGCATCTTCGTCGAAGTCATCGGCATCTTCGCCTAACATAGCGTGCAAGGCGCGAACATCATCTTCCGAATCGGGTTCGACTTCCTCGTAAGCTGTTTTGCTCGCAGGACGCGGTTTAGGAGTAGCAACGCTGGCAGAAGACTGAGCCGTGTCAGGAGTAGTTTCCTCCGAGACAGGTTTGGCTTTCTCCCCACGCTTAATTAAGCCTTGGGTTGGTTTCGATTCATTAGCTTTGAGAATTGGTTTGGGCGTGGGTTTAGCGGTTGCTTCTTCAACGTCGCTATCTTGAGATTTTTTAGCGTACTCATGCAAAACTTGCGCCGCTCCGGTTGGCGTGCGGCTCAAGCGTTTTTGTTGGATCAGGTCTTCGTACTCTGACTGGGGCAGTTGACTTTTGAGAAAGCGGCTAATGGTCGAACTGCTGACCTCGTAGCGCTCGGCCAAAGTTGAAGTTGTTTCTTGGGGTAAGCGATATAACTCAAGAATTTCCTGCTTGTCAGACTCAGTTAATTTTCTGGGACTCATGCTGCTTCTGTTGACTTCCTTGTCCGTCTGCGCCGTTGCCGGGGGCGACTCGATACGTCATATTCTAGGGCAGCCCCGATCGCAAAAAGAATACCGCTAAACACGAAGAATACTTCTAAGAAGCCGCCACTAACATAGTCTGTCGGTAAGGTTGCGGCATACTTAAACCACATATCCGCCAGATAACGCGCGAGGGCTGCTGCGGCAATCATGCGCCAAGATAGGGAAAAAGCACCACCCCAAAAGGCAAGTAACAGCATAACAGAAATAATGAGCAAACCGACATCGCAGACAATGTAAAATACATTGATGGGTGCGGCAAACTGTAATAAGTAGTCCTGTAAGCTAATGACCCACTGAGGAATGGCACTTAAGTCTTCGTTGGTAATGGTGGGAGCAGGAGACAAAGGAATCATTAAGCCTGCGTCTTGTGAAGGCGGTGTAGTGGCTTCTGTGGGAACGATGGTGGTGTTGGGTATTTCTGCGGAGACGACGGGTTTGGCTAAGGATAACCATAATGCCAAGCTAATCCCGAAAACGGCGATCGCGCTGAGGATTGCCCATTGCCCTTTGCCTAAATTCAGGCGACGGGAAAACACCGCTAACAGCATTCCTGCCCCCAAACACAAGTAAAAGGCTGTAAAAAAGAAATCTGCCGGGGAAATTTCCGGGTCAAGTCCCCAATAGACCTCCCAAACGCCAAATAATAAATCAGCGAGGAAGTAAGCTAGAGTTCCTAACCCCAACAATAACCATACTTTACGTCCGCTCGCAATTTTGGGGCTTTGCCAGTTGCGATAACACAACAACATCGCCGCTAAAAATGGCATTAATTCGGCAACATAGGTACAAATGAGATACCACAACGAGTCTTCGCTCCCAGGCGAAAATGCACCAAATAGAAATAAACTCAGGGATAAAATACCCCAAGTTACGCCAAGATAAATAACAAGACGAGCGCCGATCCAAGAATCGGTTTCGGATGTTTTTTCTACAGCATTACTCATAAAACTTTTTAAGACTGAACCACAACAAAATCAAATCAAACAATAACAAATTCGAGGCAATTGAAGAATTTACGACAAGGCGATGGCTGGCTATCTGTAGTCTATCGTTTCTGTTGTCAGCTTTTGAGCAAATGTTCTTCGATCTTAATGAAATGCAGCATTCACTCAAACTCAAGATATCTCTAACGCCATTGTTTTCCCAAGGGTGACTGACGCAACCAATTCAAAAATTGCTGTCGTTCTTTAGCGGGCTGTTCTTGTAAGATATCCTCGACTTCTTCAGCAAAAGTGGTATTGCCAAAGTACTCTTTCCCAAGACGATATAATTCTTGCAATAAGGTAATGACATGGTGTTCTCCCCAAGGTGGTAATTGAGACAAATTCAAAGGTTCTACCTCAAGTAACAAGGGGGCGATCGCGTCGGGTTTTTCAACTTGGGGAAATTGCCAACTACTCAATACTTGACCCATGTCTTTTTGGAACTGTTTGGCTTGTCGAATTCCCAACAAATCCTCGACATCAATATACACGGTTTGCAACAGCAGTAAACTGGCTTGGGTAAGAGGTGTTGTGTTGAGTTCGCTTTCCAAATCGGTTTCTTTGATACCAATTTGATCGAGGCGAATTCGTCCCCACACACTATGGCGATTGGGTTCTTCTAAAAGAATGCAAAATTTACCTTGATTATCAGTCAAATCTCGCCAAAAGCTTTTAGCTTCTTCGGCTTGATCTTGAGCAAAAATGCTAATCAAGCGAAAACTTTGATCCTGGTATTTGAGGATCGGGATTTTTTGCTCGCGCTTGGGATGCTGAATACTCGATATTTCAACGTCCTGTCTTTTTAAAATAAGCATAATCGGGAAATATTCACTCCTGACAGGGTTGCAGAGGCTAAGATATTTATAAATCAAAGAGCGCTTCGAGACGGAGCGTGAGTGATAAGTGATACAGTCAACCCATTGCCTCTGGGAATAGTTGTTGCCAAAATCGCGCTGAGTCATGGCGATCGGCAACATTAAGGATTGCATTATAGTTTATCAAACATAAGAGGATTCGGGTTTCCGCGTTTTCAGAAACAATCAAGTTGGGTTGACCGGGGCTGGGGTTTGTTAGAATGGCGTTATGCTCAATTCGCGCACAAGCGTTGCACTGAGGCGCTTTGTGCGTATACAATGCGGAACAGTTGGGTGCGTAACTCAGGTGGATAGAGTAGCTGCCTTCTAAGCAGCGAGTCGCAGGTTCGAGTCCTGCCGCACCCGTTTGTTATTTGCCAATCTACAACTTTGGCGACTAATACGAGAAAGCTGCCCAGCCAACTCAACCGGACAGTGATAGATTGATAGCAATTTTGAAGCCCGTGACGAGGATTGAACTCGTGACCTCACCCTTACCAAGGGTGTGCTCTACCACTGAGCTACACGGGCAACTGAAGGGTGGGTGGTGGGCCGAGCTGGATTTGAACCAGCGTAGGCGTAGCCAGCGGATTTACAGTCCGCCCCCATTAACCACTCGGGCATCGACCCATTGAAGAATCCCACAATTTCTAATCTTAGCAACACTTGGTTGAAAATGCAAACTTTTTGGCTCAATATTTGGGAAATTTTTAGGGAAGCTAAGGATTGAGGGCGATCGCGATATTTCTGTGGAGCATTGAGGGGCTTACTTCAAGACATAAGCGGTTTGTAGCGCCCAACCAATTAACGCCACAATGCTTCCTAAAACTATAATTGCCGAAGTAACCACGATAACGGGTTTATCGGCATTTTTGAACTTCATGATTCCGCGATTGAGGTCTGACATAATCGATCGTTCCTGAATTTTTTTAAGATTGAGCTAGATTGCTGGCTTTAAATTAGAATAACCAGCTTTGACAATTTTTGGGGACGAACGTCTTTTGACTTTAACTTTAGAACAAAGAAGGCGATCGCGACACCATCGCCAGCTAAAAATTTGGGGTAGGAGGAAGCTCATTGATACAATTCGGCTGGATAATTTTAGCAATACTTCTGGGATTGGGGGCGATCGCGGAGATGGGTTTGCGGTTCGTGGTGGGTTTGGGTAATCCCTTGCTGTACATTGCAGACGAGGCAATCGGCTACTATCTTGCTCCCGCTCAAAATGTCCGACGCTGGGGCAAACGCATTCAAATCAATGAGTATTCGATGCGGAGTCCGCCATTGCCCAATCCCGATTCTCCTGAAGGGTTACGCATTTTGTTGTTGGGGGATTCAGTAGCTAATGGGGGGTGGTGGACAGATCGAGACGAAACCATTTCCGCCTTGCTGCAACAACACTTAGGGGATGCTGAAGTTTTGAATGCTTCGGCAAATTCTTGGAATCCCCGCAATGAGTTGGCTTATCTTCAGCGTTTTGGCACGTTTGCTGCCCAGGTAATAATTTTGTTAATCAATACGGATGATTTATTCGGTACGCAGCCCACTATGCTACCTGTAGGGCGCGATCGCAACTATCCCGACCGCAAACCCCCCTTAGCCCTAGTCGAAGCCGTACAGCGCTATTTGTTGCCGCCTCCGGTTATTCCCGAACTCGTTGCGATTTATCAAGAAAAAGGCGATCGCGTGGCTAAAAATCTCGACGCGATCGCCCAAATTTACCAAATTGCCCAAACTCATCAAGCCCGCTTCATTCTCGCCATCACGCCCCTTCTTCGAGAAGTGCGCGATCGCGGTCGCGACTACGAGCATACAGCCCGAAAACGCCTAGAACAGTTTGTTACGGCTCATTCTGTCACTTATATTGATTTTTTGCCGATTTTTCAAAGCCAACCCGACCCCGAAATTCTGTTTCGCGATCGCATTCACCTCAGTCCCCAAGGGAATCAGTTGGTCAGTCATCAGTTATCAGCTTCTAAGGGGCAGTAGGGATTGGGCAGTGGGCATTGGGGATGTTGGCGAACAACCAACAACCAACAACCAACAACCAATAACAAACAACAAATAACCCAACCTTCTAAGGAAAAATTGGGCTACTTTTGGGAAATATTAGCTTATCTTCGCGAATTTTAAGACATAACGTTAAGCTTGGGCGAGTTGATCCCCGCATTGGGTCTCGGTTGCCACATTTGCTCGTCCAAAGACATCTGTTCGATAGAACTGGCTAAACGCAGTGCTTTGAGAGCTTGTTCGCCCCCCACCGAAGGCTGATTGCCGCCGCGCACGCAATTGACAAAATGCTCCAACTCAGCGCGCAGGGGTTCGATATTGCTGGTGTAGACCTTCTCAATCAAGCCATCCTGACGATATAACACTTGACCGTAATCCGTCATACAGTTGGCTGTGGTTTGCCGATGAATCAAAATTTCGTTGTTGAGAAAATCGGCTTCTGTCAGGGAATTTTGACAATGAGCGACAATGCGGCGGATTTTGCGGTGAGTCACCTTACTTGCCGTCAAAGTCGCGATCGTCCCATTGGCAAAGCCTAGGGTAGCCGTGACATAATCGAGATATCCCCCCGATCCCGAACAGTTATTGCCACTCGCCGTTAATTTCACCACGGGAGCGGGAACTAAATCCAACAATAAATCGATATCGTGGATCATTAAGTCCAACACCACCGACACATCATTGGCTCGATGAGAATAAGGACTCATGCGATGAGCTTCGAGAGCTAGTAATTTTTCCGTTTTGAGAACTTTGCTGAGTTCTTGAAACGCGGGATTAAAACGCTCGATATGCCCCACTTGTAAAATACAATTGTGTTCGGCGGCGGCATTGACTAAAGATTCTGCTTCGGAAATACTAGCGGCGATCGGTTTTTCGATCAAAGCGTGAACTCCGGCTTGCAAGCAATCTAAACCGACGCGATGATGCAAACGAGTCGGAACCGCAATGCAAGCTGCATCAATGTGCGGTAACAGATCGAGATAACTTTCAAAAAAACGAGCGCGGTATTTACTGGCTGTGTCTAAGCCTCGCTCGACATTAATATCAGAAACACCAACTAATTCTACGTCTTTGAGTAAACTCAAAACGCGAGTGTGGTGCTGTCCCATACTCCCTACACCAATCACGCCAACTCGTATCGGCTGCGGTTGCTGTCTTGGGTTTGAACTATTTGGGTGTGCTTGCGACATACTATCTATATTGCACTCCTGTAGACTCCTCTACCACATATAAGGCGACTAATTATGATGAACCCTCTCCAGTCCCTTGAAACCATCCAGATAGTACCACAACAACTTCTTATGTAAAGAATTTCTAAGTTCTGTCTGATTATTTTAAGTGTCTGAAGTTATTGAGGGCGCGTTTACTTTCGTTAACATTGTCGCGGAGAGGGGGATTTCCCGAAAAGTGGAATGTGTCAGTTTTTGGGCTGTCCATTTGACAAAAGGTTGAAAGTGTGTATTAGTTTGAGGCAAAGATAGTGTGGTATCACTTGGGTTTTGGGGCGAGGGATTTGGGGGAAACTGCGCCCTTGTTAGCGTTTTTGTCGGGCGATCCCCAGCGCACGGAGGCGATCGCCCATCACTATTTACAGAATGCTCGCTGTTTAGCAGAAAATCGCGGCTTGGTGACCTATTGGGGAGAATTAGAGAATAAAACGCCAGTTTTAGCCAGTACGAGTGGTATGGGCGCACCTTCGTTGAGTATTGTGGTGAATGAGTTAATTCAAGCGGGAATTCAGCACGTGATTCGCATTGGGACTTGCGGCGCAATTCAGCCCCACATCGAGGTAGGAAGCGTAGTTATTACCCAAGGGGCGTTGTGTCGTCAGGGAGCGGCTTGGGATATTGCTCCGGTGGAGTATCCCGCAGTGGCCGATCCTTTTTGGACAGTGGCATTAGTGGAGGCAGCGCGATCGCTCCATGTTCCCTATCATTTAGGTTTAACGGCTTCAGTAGACACCTTTTATGAAGGTCAAGGGCGACAAAATTCTTCGGCCAGCCCTTACTTACAACCCCATCTGCGTGGAATTACAGAAGAATACCAACAGTTGAATTTACTGAATTACGAAATGGAAGCCGGAACTTTATTCAAAATGGCGGGAGTTTACGGTTTTAAAGCCGCTTGTATTTGCGGGGTTGTTGCCCAACGCAACCACAGCGAAAATATCGACACCGCAGCCAAACAAAGCGCCATCCACAATGCCATTCGCGTTGCTGTAAAAGCCGCTACGCATTTCAGGCCATATCGGGGGGGAGATTAGATTGTTTTTGGAACTCTCGTAATTGTTGCTGCACCAGTTTTTGGAGGTCAGCCCGATGGACTTCTGTGCCATTTACCAAGTCCCCCGGCGTTTCTAAAAAGACAATACTATCAACGGGATCGAGGGCAAAAAGTTGAAATAAGATTTGGGCGATCGCGATCGGCATGGGAATCATTTTAGCTGTCGCGGTGCGAGCAAATTCTAAAGCATCTTTATGGGTTGAAAAAGCATAAACAACCTTTTTTTCCACCTGGGGCTGCTGGCGATTTCTCAGAGTCGTCAAAACCCAACCGCCATCAGCACTTTGTAAAACATAGTAATCTAAGTGCTGCATTTGTAGCGCAAACGCTCTGATAGTAGGCGTAACGGCTTCTGCGAGAAGCGTCCCCATACCTGCTTCTGCTGGCGCATTATCAATGAGGGTTTGAATTTGCTGGTCGAGTTGTTGAGTATCTTCGGGTTTCATCAGGAGAAATTTCAGTAAATGTACGGGGATTAAACGCGGCGATCGCGCGATCGCCCTAGGATCGTAGTTTAAACTGAATTTTTAAAGATTGTCTGAAGGTGTGTTAGCTTCGTTGATAGCGCCTCTTGGCGTTGGCAAATTTTATTTTCATGGCGCAGCACAGAGTGGAGATTATCTACAACCTGGTTTTTGAGCAACTGCGACAGCACACCAAGGCTTCGGACAGCAACTGTCGCGATGTCGCCCTACGAATCGATGAAGAAGTCACGCGGATTTGTCACGAAAGCCGCCGCATCCAAGCTTCTGGCGAAGTCGAAAACTGGGCAAAAACCTTAGCTAATCATCGATTGAAGTTATGTTTTCGCTACTACAAATTAGGCTCAAATCGAGGCCGTATCGAACTGAGTAGCACCTTGAGTGCAATTGTTTACCGTTATATTTCTCCTTCCAAAGCGCGATCGAGTTATCAAGCCAGAGTGACATTACTCGAAGACTTTATCCAAGGATTTTTTGCCGAAGCGTTGAATGCGTTTCGACGGGAAGCCAAACTCAGCGCTGATTATACGCCCAGTTCGCGCCTCGAACTCGCAGAGTATATGGCTTATGCCGAACGGTACGCCAAACGACGCATTCCCTTACCCGGTCGTCGCGCTCAACAGTTAATCATTTTACGAGCGCAAACCTTTTCCCAAAAGCAGCCTGCGGAAATGTCTGTGGATATGGATATGGCCGCTGAAGGCAGTTCTCCCAACGCCGAAACCGACAGTCACAGCGCCGTACTGCACGAACTCCGCTCGTTTATGGTAAGTCAAGACCAGGCGATCGCGGACACCCAAATGTACGAAACCGTCATCGAGGAACTAATCCGCTATCTCCAAGAACGACAGCAAGAAGAATGCGTCGAATATTTTGTCTTGCGATTAAAAGATATGTCGGCCAGTGAAATCGAAACAATTTTAGGGTTAACCTCAAGACAGCGCGATTACTTGCAACAACGTTTTAAATATCACCTGGTACGATTCGCGCTCTCCCATCACTGGGAATTGGTTCATCAATGGTTAGAAGCCGATCTCGAACATAACTTAGGGCTGACTCCCTACGAGTGGCAAAGTTTTGTGAGCCAATTAAACCCCCAGCAACACCAACTGCTGCAACTCAAACAAGCGCAAACCGAAATAGGTGATATTGCCAAAACTTTATCCCTAAGCGTCGCTCAAACCGAGAAGCAGTGGTTTAAATTGTTGGAGTTAGCATGGGACATTCGTAATCGTTCGGTATCCTGATCGGGGGCATTGCATGATGAATAGTGACAACGAACAAAATCCTGATATTTTGTATCAACAGCTACTCCACTGGTTACAAAATCCAGAAACCGAGGCCACAAATGTCGAAGCATCGGTTATACCCCCCCATCAGGGGCAAACACACAATCCAGTCGATCCGGTAGACTCAATGATAGAATGGCACACCCCTGAATTTTCAGATACCGCAAGCGGTTTCGATGCTCAAAGCGAAGACCCTTTGATTTGGGAAATTGACGAGCTAGACCTCGACCGCGATGAAGAGGAATCCGCATCTGCCCAATCGATACAATCTTTCGATGTGGGAGACACACCAATCGTGCAAAAACGTTTTCAAGCGCTACTCAAGCGCAAACTCCAAGCAGAAATCGAACGCCATCCTCCCTTATTTCCTTGGGAAACCGAAATGGCGGATTATCAACTCGAATACGCTGACGCAATAACTACCGCGAGTTCTGCTTCCCGACAAACCTGGATGCCGCAACTAGCAGGTGTTTTGCCCATTGCCATCCCCGATAATTTACTGTCTCAGTTGCTCGATCGTTGTAGCGATCGCGGCGTTAGCTTCGAGTCCCCCATCGCTCAATTGATGAATGCGGTCAAACCGTTGTTTCCCGAACGTTTGAGCGAACTGAATACCATTGCTAACCGGATTCGCTTGTCTCCCAGTTTTGCAACCAGTCGGTTGAGTCAGGGCGATCGCGACCAACAACGTCAAGCCCTCGCTAAAGCTTTACCCGACAATTACGAAGCCGGAACTCCCGAACAGCAAATGGCGATGACTTTACTGGCTGCTCGCGAAATCCTCGAAGCCCTGACTTTAACTGTATCAACTCAAAAACCCACCTGCGAGCGTCATTGGCGCACAACGGCGGGTTTGGTGTGGTTGCGTTTAAACTATAGCGTTGAACCCGACCAAGACGAACGCAAACCACTCAAAATCAGCGTTCGTTTGCCCAAGGGAGGGAAACTGTGGGTCACAACCGATCGCGAGACGGTTCAAGCCGAGCGCATTTATCCGGGCTTTTTGAGTGTGGAGTTGTTTGATTGGCAACCAGGAGAGCATTATTCGGTGGCTGTATCCTTACAAAACCGTCAATGCGAACCTTTACAGTTTATTGCTATTTGTCAGTAGTATTTGGGGCAAAATCCCACTCCCCCTCTACTGCTGACTGCCCAAAATCCCCCTCTCAAAGCCGTAAAACTCAAGCGAAGTCAAGGCATCGATTGAAAGGGCTTCCCCGGTATAGCCCCTACTCTGCGGCAGATCGTGGCTGAAGTTCTTTTAACTTCGCTTGGGCAAATTGCTTTAATTCGGTGGCTTTGGGGTAAGCCGTTGTTCCGGCTTCTACGTTGTCGAGGGTGTTGATAATACCTTGTAATTGGGCAGCCGTGCGGGGAAAATTAACCTCGGTTGCATTGGTGGGGGTATTAGCAAGAAGACGCTCGATTTGATATTGGGCAGATTCGAGGGCAGTTTTGGCGTTTTTCTCGCTTTGACGGCGAATTTTGGCTTGACCAAGATTGTTGGTATATTGAGCGCGGAGGGTTTGGGCTTCGGTGTAGGTTGTTCCTGCGTCGGGTCTAATGCCTTCTAAGGCGTAAATGGCTTGTTGCCAAAGGGCTTCAATTTGCTGCCATTTCGCTTCGGGATGAGGGGGATTTTGGGAGGCGATCGCGGCTTGCCAAGCGTACTGTTTGGCGCTATCTATAATGACACTGGCTTTGTTTTGGGTGGCATCTGTCCCCATCGCTTCGCGAAATTGGGCTTGTTCGTCTTGGAGTTGCGATCTGAGGTTTCGTCCGGCGAGAGTTTGGGGCGGAACTTGGCTCAGTTGCGTTAGAGTGGTACGCCAAGCTGTCATTGCGGCGTTTTTGGTTTCGGGAGTCGTGGCTTGGAGATATTCCTGTTTGGCGGTTTGTAGGGCGTTTAACAGGTTGTTGAGAAAGGTGTCGGCATTTTCTTCTTGGAATGCGACGGCTTGGAGTTGAGCGATTTTGGCGCGATGACGATCGAATTCAATGGCGCTAAATCGCCAGCGATAGCCCCAGGAATCATAATCGGGATATTCGTTGAGAAAGTCCAGGGGTAAAGCGTCGAGGTGTTTTTGGGCTTGGGTGAGTTGTTCTTTGCCTAAACGCAAGTCGTCGGGACTGGTGGGATTATTGAGGAGTTGTTCGGCTTGACTCACAGAGGCGATCGCGCCCCGATAATCTCGCTCGAAACCGTGATAACTTGGCAGTAGTAGAAAGGGCATATTTTCGGCGACGGGACGACGAATGAAGCGATAAGGCAAGTTGGCTACCGCGACAACGCCAATAGGAACGGCAACAGCGAGGGTAATACCGAGTATTTTAGGAAAAAGGCGAGATTTGGGTTTGTTGGGGCTAGAAGAAGCACTCATGGGTGGATGACTCATAAAAAGGGGATTGCCTTTATTGTTCCCAATGCGCGAGAAAAGGCGATCGCGTTTTTGGGGGTTTGTTTTCTTAGAGCTAGGCTATGATGTCGATATCATCGCATTTCGATCGTAAAATTGCTTTTGATCGCAATTTATTTCTACCAATGCCTACTCCTCTAGTTCAAACGCTTTTGCTCGAACGGCAACCCATTTACTACCACAATTGGACGATTGTTACTAAAGTAATTAATGGTCAACTTTGGCTATGTTGGCAACATCCTGATGAAAGTTTTCCCCGTTATAATTTACCGATTGGCGATCGCAGTTTATCGGATGCAGTTCGTCATGTCTGTTTCACGATCGATGTGGCAATTAAACTGGAAGAAAGTCAAATTGAAGGTTAGTTTTTGATGGATAATCAACCCCTGGGATGTTTGGATTTTCTAGACTTTATTGATAGAGGTCATCCTGAGTTTTCTTTGCTGGCGGTTCGCGCTCCTTTTGAAGCAACAATTGAAGCTTGGATTGAGTTTTGTCGGCAACAGAAAACTAAGCAAAGAGATAACCCAGATTTATTTGCCAGACCGCCTGTAGAAGTTTCTCAATACTATGTTTCTTACCCAGTTATTGATGTCAAAGTTGAACGATATCCAAATTTAACATCTCGTCCGAGTCAAAAATATGAGTATGTAGCACCAGGGAATCTTGTGGTAAAAGCGAAAGATAATGATTGGACGATTATTGTGCGATTGCTTTTTAATTTGACTGGAGAAGAATTACGAGATGTACCTCAAGAAACTCAAGCTCTTTCTCAACTTTTGCAAACCCAAACACTAGATTTTATGGAAGAAGATACATCTTGTGCAATCGGTTATACTTGTTACGATAACGGGGAAGTAATAGAAGGATTTGAAGCAGGGGATTGGCTTTCTTTTGAATCTAAAATACGCCCAGTTCCCGACAATTTTGAGGAGTTCAGCGAAGCAGAAGATTATGGTTTATCTCCAGATATGCCTAATCAGTATGACACGCCCGATCGTTTCGATCGAAAGCAATTTATCAATGACTTCTTTACCGAACAAGGTATTTACATTCCAGCTTGTTATCCTGCCTGGAATAATTCTAGTTTAATCTTCGTAGAATCAGAAGATAATGAATCCGATCCTGCCGACCCAAGGCAATCTGTATACCACCAACGCTACACTGAAGATGGCGATTGTATTAAATTTCGCTTCCCTGAAATGAGCGATGCTACTTTAGCATTAGCCGTAGAACCCCAATCCGAAAATACAATAGAAAGAGCCGATTTAGTCGTCATTGAAACCACTCTAGCTGACAAGCCTAGTGCTGTTTGATTATAATTACAAAAAATAACTAATAACTAATAACAGAAAACCAGTAAATTATCGGGTAAACCTAACCCCTAAATACAAACTATGGTAAAAATTGTCGGTCGGCGATCTTTGGGTTTTCAACCTGTATACGATATTGGTGTAGAACAAGATCATAACTTCCTTTTGAAACAAGGCGCGATCGCGTCTAATTGTTTTAATAAATCTCACTCCACGGCTTATGCTTATGTGACCTACCAAACTGCTTATCTGAAGGCGAATTATCCGGTAGAATATATGGCGGCGTTGCTGAGTGGTAATAGCGGCAACCCGGACAAAGTTCGCAGTTATATCGATACTTGTCAGAAGATGGGGATTGATGTTGAGCCGCCGGATATTAACCGTTCTCAGGTGGATTTTACCCCGGATGGCAAAAAAATCCTTTTTGGCTTTTCGGCGGTGCGGAATCTAGGTCACAATGCCATAGACGCAATTTTGAAAGCAAGGGAGGAGGCTGAAGGACAGCTTAAATCTTTGACGGATTTGTGCGATCGCGTTGATTTGCGTGTTGTCAACAGTCGTGCTTTGGAAACCCTGATCCATTGTGGTGCATTCGATCGTCTCAACCCCAATCGCCGTCAACTCATCGATGGGCTAGACTTAGCGATTAGCTGGGCTAACAAGCGCAACAAAGAACGAGAAACAGGTCAGACGAATCTTTTTAGCTTAGTAGGAGAAGCCCAAACGACTTCTGAAACTGCTTATACGAACGAACCAACTCTTCCTTTGGTGGATGATTATACGCCCCAAGAAAAGCTCAAACAAGAAAAAGAACTTTTAGGCTTTTTTGTGTCCGAACATCCCTTGGGAACTGCCGTCAAGCCCCTACGCAAAATTCTCAATCCTGTTAGTCTCAGCGAACTTCAAGATTATAAACGCCAAAAAATTAGCGCGATCGCGATCTTAGCAGGAGTCAAAACTATTATTACTAAAAAAGGCGACCCCATGGCCTTTTTACAACTCGAAGATGTTACCGAACAAATTGAAGGAGTTGTTTTTCCTACTGCTTATCCTCGTATTAAAGACCAACTTATTCCCGACACTCGTTTAATTTTGTGGGGAAAAGCGGAAACGAAGGACGATAAAATGCAATTAATTGTTGAAGATGTTGAACCTGTCGAGCAGATTCGCATGGTGAAAGTGGAATTATCTCCCCAACAAGTCGAGACTCAAGGTAATACTCTCAAAAGCATTTTACAAGCACATAGTGGCGATAAGTTGAAAGCTAAAGTTCCCGTTGTCGCGATTATTCACGATGGTTTGCAGCGCCATTGTATTCGCTTGGGAACGCAATACTGGGTACAAGATTATCAAACGGCAATCAATGCTTTAAAACAGGCTAATTTCCGAGCTGATGGAGAAACAATTTTGTCTGAAGAAGTTAATTAATGTACTCTTTTTGAAACTAATGTTTGACCACGAACAAGAATATCGCACCCCAGAACTGATGCAGCGTTTACGCAGTTTTCCGATTACCTTATGTGGTGCGGGGGCTTTGGGGGCAAATCTCACTGAAAACTTGGCTCGGTCTGGGTTTGGGACGTTGCGGATTATCGATCGCGATCGCATCGAAGAACGCAATCTCTCGACACAACCCTATTACAAGTCAGATATTGGTGCATATAAAGCTAAAATTCTGGCTAATAGTTTATATCGCGCTTTGGGTATCGTTATTGAACCGAAAATTCAAGAATTAACTCCCCATAACTGCCAGCAATTATTCCGTTCGGAGGGCTTGATTGTCGAAACTTTCGATAACAGTACTTCTCGTCAAGCCGTGAAAGATTACTGTACTCAAGCCAGTTTACCCTGTTTGCACGTTGGCCTTGCCAGTGACTACGCCGAGATCGTCTGGAATGAAGGGTATCGCGTTCCTTCCCCAGTCAATGATGATGTTTGCGATTATCCTTTAGCTCGAAATTTGGTTTTTCTGGCTGTTGCAGTTGCAAGTGAGGTTATTGTCCAATTTGTTGCAACTCAAGCTCAAACCAGTTACACCGTAACCTTGAGTGATTTTGCCGTTAAGCCTTTTTAGGGCTTCCTCGATTTCAATTTTTGTGACCGTAAAAATCAATGCGATATTCAGAGATTTTTACCCCAGTTTCTGCTTCGATACGGGCAATTAATTCTGGGGGAAGCTCGACTTGCACATCGATAATTTGGTTGGTATCAAGACAGTTAATATGACTGTGAGCATCGCTAATATGACCGTATAAGCGACCATCACAGCGTTCGACGCATTCGATGATCCCTTTGCTGGAAAGGGCTTCGAGGTTTTGATAAACGGAGGTATGACCGATATCTTTGCCTTGTTGATTGAGACGATGATAAATCTCGCGGGCGCACAGATGTTCGCCTGCTTGCCATAATAGTTCTAAGATGTAACGGCGCTGACGACTAACACGCATCCCCAAACTTTGACAGCGTTCGAGGGCTTCTTCGAGAGAGCGGATTGGTGTCTGGGTTGCCTGTTGCTGTGGCATTGGCATTTGCATTAAACTAGCCCGTAATACATAGTCGTTACCACTTTAACTTAGTCTTCCCAAAACTGTCCACTTGAGTTATAGCAGTCACTAAGCGCGATCTTTGGTGAGGGGGTAACGCGCTCGATTTGCTTCCAATTCCAACCTGCAACCCATGTTTTTTCAACCCGAACTACTCAAACAATCTTTCGGCCTGACTCAAGTTTATTATCCCCAGTTGGCGCGAGTTGCGGGGAGTGTCACGGCAGCAATTTTGTTAGTGTATCTGATTGACCAAAAAACGGAGGATTGGCAACAGTACAAGGAAACTGAAATTGAGAAAACTACGGGTTTAACTTTAGCCGAACAAGTCCAAGCTCGCGATCGCCTCCAACAAAAAGCATTAATACAACTGCGTTTAACTCATCAATCTCAAATGGAGTTACGCCTCAATTTGACTGAACTTCAGCAGAAATTAGAGATTTTTGAGCGTTTGATTTTTTCCCAGTCAAATCCGCATTTGCCTCCTCCCATTCCCAAACCGAATATCCCTCCTGTACCTCAACCCAACATACCTTCAGTTTCTCCCAGTCGCGACCCATATTTTGGGCAACCGCGTCAGCCTCTAGCCGTCCCTGTAACGCCCCATTACCAGTTCCAAGGCCCTTGGACGAGTCGAGAACAGTTTGAGGGTTTTCAACGGGCTTTGCTGGCGTATTTTGCCGCTCAGGGAAAGCCCAATCCCTCTGGGTATATGTTCAAAGTGATTGACGGCATGAGTAAGGGGATGATTTCGCCGTACTGGGATGATTTTGAGAAAGGTTTACCCTTGGGAACGAGCGAGAAAGTGCAACAAGATTGGGAAATTGCGCCGGGTATCCCTTATCCTGCTTTTGCCGAAGAACGCACCCAGTATTATATCCATAAAGGCGAACCCCTCGAAGCTGCTGTGGCTAGGGCTAGGGCCGATTTGCGGAATGCGGTACTTGCGAAAGACTTGTGGGAAGGTTTCTTGCGTAAATGCGATCGCCTTGCCAAAGAAGCCCAACAAAACCAACAACGGGGGGTACAAACCCCTTATTTACCGCCTGCTTTTACAGCGCGATCGCAACCTACCAAAAACGCAATCGCTCGCCAAATCAATGCTGTCAATACCGATCCTACCGCTTTACCCTCTCCCTCTGAAACTCCCGCAAAACCGAGCCTCGAAACCCTCCAAAACCTCTGTCGCAACAGCTTAGGACTCAAGATCGTTGCTCAACAGTTAGCCGAACATCCTGAATGGGGCTATCGTTTAGAAGGTCAGCAAGTCGTTGCAGAAATTAACGAGCCAGATGAGCTTGCTTAGGTTAACTTTTGTGCATTCCCCCTAAATTTTAAAGCTATGTTACCTAAAATCAAATATCATCTCTTACTTGCAACTGCATTATCCTTCGCAGCAATTAACACCGTTGAGGTAAAACAATTCACGCCTCAACACAGCCAAAAGTTCACCCTTGATAACGCAGCCCACGCGCGCAAAAGTGGAGGTCGTAGTGGTGGAGGTTCGTTCCAAAAACCCTCGTCTCCTCCCAGTTCGAGCGGTTCTCGTAATACCAGTCCTTCCCGCAATAACTCTGGGGGGAGTTCGACAATTATCGTTCCCAGCAATCACGACTCTAGCGTCAATTCTTACTCTACAGTAGAAGGGTTTGGCTTAGTGATTCTGCTATTGTTCTTGGGGATATTTAGCTTAATCGCTTTTGCCATGCTATTTAGTCTCTTTAGTTCGAGGGGGAAAGGTAGCGGTACTGTTACCGCCGCCCAACGGGAACGGGATAATGATATTGTCACAATATCTAAGTTACAAGTCGCCCTCATCGCTCCGGCAGGTGACATCCAAACCGAACTCTCAGAAATTAGCCGGAATGCCGATACCGACAGCAATGAGGGCTTGGCGCAACTGCTCCAAGAATCGGCGTTAACCCTACTGCGTCATGAGGAATACTGGACTCATGCAGCTTCAAGTTCGGAGGTTTGTAATATTGCCGAAGCAGAAACTCAATTCAACAAGTTGCAGTTTCAAGAACGAAGTAAATTTAGCCAAGAAACCCTGGTGAATGTGGGGGGAAACCTACAAACCAGGGCGATCGCGGAACCCGATGCAGATAATTTTGGTTTATATATCGTGGTGACTTTACTGTTAGGAAGTGCTGACGATCGGCCTTTATTTAATACCGTCCGTTCCTATGATGAAGTCAAAACTGCCTTAGAAACTACGGCATCATTACGTTCTGATTATTTGATGACCTTCTATCTTCTCTGGACTCCTCAACAAAAACCCGCAGCATTAACCTATGACGAAATGTTGACCGAATATACCGATATGGTGCAGTTGTAGTCATGAAAAAACTCAGCGATATTGATTTTGGGGCAATAAAGCGATCGCCCCAAACTCCTGAAAAAGAAGACGCGATCGCCCAGCAACGGCAACAAGGCTATGGTTGGTTAAAACATCTGTGTCTCATGGGAGAAACGGACATGGCTAAACAAGAAGCCCTGCGTCATCCCGAATGGGGTTACGAAATTATTGATAATCAAGTTATCGAGCAATTGGATTGACGCAACCGAGGTTTTCTGGCAAATGTGGAAACAGAACACCCACTCACTCGGAAAAGCCAAAACTGTAAATAGCGTGATTATCTCTTTAAATACTGATAGCATTCACCATTTAGACTTGTCTCCAGTACGAGACGCGATCGCCTCCCAATCACCAGTTGCTCTCGAACAGCAAATTCGCTTTGAAATCGATTATCCCTGCGAAGCCAGCGATCCCAGAGAACTCTCCGAAATTCCTGAAGTACGCTTGTGGTTCGTGCGTCTGGATGCTTATTATCCCTGGTTTTTGTTTCTACTCGATGGTCAAGCTGGGGAACTCTATCGTTATGTCGCCATGTTAGTACCTCACCAGTTTAGTCGTACCGAGGGCATTCAATATAATCCCGAAGCCCTGGAAATTTTTGTCATGCAGAAAATATTTACGATTAGCGATTGGCTTCAATCTCAGAATATTCCCAGTCAAGCCAAATTGAAAGCCCTCGCACAGGCTTTAGGATACGAGCTAGATAGCAGTTTTTTTGAGATGTTAGAGTAATCCGTACCTAAAAACGGGAACTCCGTATCTCGACAGTTCACTACTCTGTATAGTGCTACAGCAGGCCAATAATTCGTCCTGATGGCCGCATAAAAACTCCGTATCAGGAAATAGATACCTGACACGGATGTTTGCTATGCACACTTACCTTGCTATTCTGTCTTTGAGCATACTATCAATCTCCGTACCTGTGAAGGCCGTGACGATGGATAGTAGTGCAACTCGTTTATTTCATTCAGAAACTGCCCAACTCGAACTGACTCAAACGAAAGAGCGCGGCAGTGGTCGTGTTGACAATAATACCAAAGAGCGCGGCAGCGGTCGCATTACCCCCAAACCCGATAACAACGCCAAAAGCCAAATTTTGGGCGAAATTGGTCAAAAACAATGCGAACGGGGAAGCGGTCGTTGTGATGCTCAAGTGTAGCGATCGCCCTTGTCAACTCGCGAGCTATTAACCCAAATTCGTAGAGATTCGCATCTGCCCCGGTTGTGCTTTGAACCTAGGGGCAATTTTTGTGCTTGAAGATGATACCTTGTTGCTTATAATAGTCTTAAATCAAGCTTGGCATTGGGGTGCAAAACAGCTTGCTAAGATTTGCGGTCTCGATCTTTATAAATCTAAATGGGCAAGCAAATAGACCATAGCACGCATAAAGCTGTTCTACAACAGATACATTGTCTCCCTGTAATGTCATTTCTAAAGCCATGAGCAACGAGCGCGATTTGATCGAGTCCCTGAGTCCTAGTGCGCTCGATCAAATACTATTTTATCTAGCCTTTAGTGCCATGCGAACTAGCGGCCATCGTCATGGAGCATTTTTGGATGCTGCTGCGACTGCTGCTAAATGCGCGATTTACACAACTTATATCGAGCAGGGCGAAAACATTCGCATGACCGGGCATTTGCACCACATCGAACCCAAACGGGTAAAAGCGATTGTTTCAGAAATCAAACAAGCCCTCACCGAAGGCAAGTTGCTGAAAATGCTCGGTTCTCAAGAACCCCGCTATCTCATTCAATTTCCTTATGTTTGGTTGGATAAGTATCCCTGGCAACCGGGGCGATCGCGCATTCACTCGACCAATTTAACCAGCGACGAAAAAGAGCAAATTGTCGCCAAACTGCCCAAACCCATCCCCGATGCTCAACTGATTAACTCCTTTCAATTTTTTGAACTGATTGAATACTTACACGCTCGCTCTCAAGAAGATTTACCCCCCAAACGGCGAATGCCCATGAGCGAAGCTTTAGCCGAACATATCAAACGACGCTTAATTTATGCCGGAACGGTGATGCGAGTCGATCATGCCTGGGGTTTACCTTTTTATGGGTTGTTACGCTCCACCTATTCTCCGGCTGACTTGGAAGAACGCACTTATACAATGGTAGAAGATACTGCTCGCTACTTCCGCTTGATGCGCGACTGGGCAGACAAAAAACCCCCCGTGATGCGAGTGTTAGAAACTCTAGATATTCCCCCTGACAAAATCGCACAAGCTAAAGAAGAACTCGATGAGGTCATTCGTCAGTGGGCAGATCGCTATCACGATCGGGGGGGAGAACCCATGATTTTACAAATGGTATTTGGCGAAAATCTCGATAACAGTAGCACTTGACGAGGAAGATTCAGGCAGAACGGCTACGATTGCGGAGGCGGCTCGCGATCGCTGGTTTCTGAGGGCATAGGGGCATCGTGACTCCCAGGGTCTTCGGCAGGAGGTGCTAATTCCGCTTCTGGGGCAACTTCAGCGATAGGAATATCGGGTGCTTGCGGTTGGGTTTGAGCATTTTCCTGCATTTCTACAGTGGGTTCGGTGGGGGGCGTTACGGTCAATTCATCAGTAGGCATAGCAGGGGTTTCTACAACGATTTCCACCGTAGGATTGTCTGCTGCTTCTTCGTCTGCCCAATTACTGTCCTCTTCGTCATCCGGCCAGTTGCTATCTGCGGTAGTGTCTGTTGTATCGGGGATAGTTTCTGATGGCGTTGTCAGGGGTTCTGGCGGTGCAATTTCTGGGGAAGATACCACTTCCTCTAGAGGGGTTTCGGCTTCGGGTTGATTGTCTAGAGGGTCTTCTTCTACTAACTCGGCAACGGCTTCGGGTTTTGTCTTACTGGTAGGTTGGGGTTTTTGTTTGCGAAATAGCCCAGTAATGCCCCCCAGAAGCGAGTTTTTCTTTTGGGCGAGGTCGGCTTCAGAAATTTCGGTTTTGGCGGCTGTGGGGGCTTGAGCGCGACGCAGAGACAAGGTTTGCCAACCCAACCACCCTAGTAATGCGATCGAAGCTGCTTGACCGAGTAAGACTCCCCCTGTGATGCGTTCGGCACTTAACCACAACACTAAGGCATAGAATAGACCGACACCACTCCAGATAAAGTCATTGCGGCGATGCACTTCAGGAAAGAAAAAAGCCGCCATAAAAAAGACGAAGCTGCCTAGGGCTACTGCGATCGCAAGTGCGTAGACCAGCATAATTACGAGTCCTCCTCGATGTGATTTCTTTTTAATTTTGAGACAACATGGCAATAATTTGTCACTTTGCTTACAAATTGTTGGGCAGTCAGTGGGAAGAGGGGGGATTTTCAGTTATCAGCCTCTAAGGGGTAGTAGGGATTGGGCAGTAGGGATTGGTTTGGCAGTCGGCTCCTCGGCAATCGGCAATCGGGGGGAGTCGAATTCTACCCCAGAAAGTTGTTTGATTTTTGTCTTGAGCAGCAGTGATTGTAAATAAATATTAAAGTGTAATTATTTATACGGTTTAAGCAAAGTTAAAATAGTAGTAGGAATTTCGGCGATCGCCTTTTTCTGACCCAACTTTTTTTGCAGCTTGAATCTTTTGCTGAGACTTGGAGTTACTGATATTGAGTAACGCCTATTTTCGCAATCGTTAATTTCTCGCGATCGCATTCACGATCGCTCGATCTTTCTACTATTTTTTACGGCCATGACAACCCTTATTTCTACATCTTCTTCAGATACTTCCTTGTTTTCTGATGCCAGTCAGCGCTTAGACAAAGCCTTAAAATATGTCTCGGTTTCTGAAGATTCTTTACACCGTCTCAAATATCCCAAAGCGAGTCTGACTGTCTCGATTCCCGTGCGTATGGATAATGGTTCGTTAAAGATTTTTCAGGGCTATCGCGTGCGTTACGATGATACCAGAGGGCCGGGGAAGGGTGGAGTTCGCTATCATCCGAATGTCTCTATGGATGAAGTCCAATCTCTGGCTTTTTGGATGACTTTCAAATGCGCTTTACTTAATCTACCTTTTGGGGGGGCAAAAGGGGGAATTACTCTCAATCCTAAAGAACTTTCTCGACAAGAATTGGAGCGATTGTCCAGGGGATATATTGACGCGATCGCGGATTTTATCGGCCCTGATATTGATATTCTTGCTCCCGATGTTTACACGAATTCAACTATTATGGGTTGGATGATGGATCAATACAGTATTATTCGACGCAAAATTAGCCCGGCGGTTGTTACGGGGAAACCTTTAATGTTGGGTGGTTCTCAAGGACGAGATACTGCTACTGCCAAGGGTGCATTTTACGCGATCAATACCATTTTAGAAAAATTTGGCTGCATTCGAGAACGGACGACTGTAGCAGTTCAAGGATTTGGTAAAGTGGGTGCAGCTTTAGCAGAATTACTCGGTCAATCGGGCTATAAGGTAGTGGCAGTGAGCGATTCTCACGGCGGTATTTATGCCGAAAAAGGGCTAGATATTCCGAGTATTCGCCGTCATAAAAACGATCGTCGTCGCATTCAAGATATTTATTGCCACGATACAGTTTGCGATCTAACCGAACAAGAAATTATTAGTAATGAAGACTTGCTTAAGTTAGATGTTGATGTCTTAATTCCGGCAGCGTTAGAAAAGCAGATTACTGTACAAAATGCCGCTCAAATTCAAGCTAAATATATCTTTGAAGTCGCTAATGGGCCGATTACGTCTGCGGCTGATACTATCCTAGAACAAAATGGCATTTATGTATTTCCCGATATTCTCATTAATGCTGGGGGGGTTACGGTGAGTTATTTTGAATGGGTACAAAATCGCAGTGGTTTGTATTGGACTCTCAAAGAAATTAATCAGCGTTTGCAGGAACGCATTGTGGAAGAAACCGAACAAACCTGGAAAATTGCCCAAGAGTTTGCAATTTCGATGCGAACGGCAGCGTATATTCATAGTTTAAATCGTTTGGGAGAAGCGATGGATGCCAAAGGAACGCGGGATTATTATGTCAATGGGAATTAGTAGTTGTTGAATTTTGAAAAATAGTAACCTGCGCTCTCGTTTTGAGTTGAGCGCAGGTAAGCGTTTATCTATTACGAAAAACTATCTCTGGATGGAGTTGAGGTAGGATAAGGTTTGACGATAACGCAGTAAGTTATTTTGAGTTTGGAATAAGGTTGCAGCTTGTTGTAAATCGGCGATCGCCCCTTGGGTATCTTGGCGTTCGTAACGGGCAAAACCGCGCTGATAATAAGCTTCGGCTAGGGTAGGATCGAGGGCGATCGCCTGGGTATAATCTTGAAGGGCAAGATCGGGGCGATCGCGTTGAGCGTAAAGACGACCTCGATCGTAGTAAGCTTCAGCATAACGAGGATTAATAGCTAGGGCTTGATTCAAGTCAGCAAGGGCTTCGGATAAGCGGTTGGTGTCGGCGTAAACATTGCCCCGTTGATGGTAAGCTTCAGCATAACGAGGATTAATGGCTAAGGCTCGATTCAAGTCAGCGATCGCACTTTGGTCGTTTCCTAATGCCATTTGAGCCGAGCCGCGATTGCTGTAAGCCGCGACATTTTCGGGATTTTGTTGAATAATATAGTTAAAGTCAGCGATCGCGCCAATATAATCGGCATTTTGCGCTTTTTCTTGACCGCGCTTTAGTATTTCTGGGGGGTTTAAAGTCGCGATCGCTTCTAAGTCGGCAATAATGGCGCTGGCTTCTTGATATTGTTGCGTTTCTCCTTGATTTTGTGCCAGTCTTGCTCCTTGTTGAAAATCGGCGATCGCGTTTGAGATTTCGCTTTTGTGTCGGAAAATATAACCGCGATTAAAGTAGGCGATCGCGCTTGTAGGATCGAGTTTAAGAACTTGATTATAATCGGCTAAAGCTGCGTCGTATTGTTCGAGCCAAAATAATGCCGTACCTCGAAAATTATATCCTTGAGCCGAATTAGGATTAATGCGAATTTCGGCACTAAAATCGGCAACCGCTTTTTGGTAATCTTCTACATGAATCCACAATAAACCCCGTTGATGATAAGCTTCAGCATTGTTAGGATTTTGGCGAATTTCGCGATTTAACTCTTCCATTACTTCGGGATCGTAATGGGCAATCTGCAAAGCTTCTTGGGGCGATCGCGATTCGTTAAACTGATATTGCTCGGAGAAAAACTGAGTGCGATTTGAAGAAGGACTAACCGCGATCGCGCTTTCTGATAATCCTGTCAACATGACAATTGACCCAATCCACCATCCTAATTTCATCATGGTTTTTAGCCCCTAAGAAGAAAGTTTGTTTAATTAAGTTCCCGGCTTTTTGTCAATGTCCAGGACATTTTTACAGACATCAATACCAAACTCATGACGTATTTTTCATCTTCGTTTATCCTTGGATTACAATTAATTTTGTCCTTTTGTTACAACTTAGTAACAATGTGAGGATGAATGACTCCAAAGATGGGGCTTTGAGGCTTATTCTCCGGGCAAAAAACTACACTTTGACAAAGCCAACCAAATAAGTGAAAAATCGCTCTAGTTATTTTAAACTCATTCCTTACCTACTACCCGAAAGCGTTACCATTGCCTTCGCCTTGGGCTGTACCCTGGTGTTTACCGCTTGCTGGCCGATTTTGGCGTGGCTGTCCCAAGGAATTGCTCAATCGGTGGGAGACGGCGATTTAGAAGCGATTGTACGAATTTGCGCGATCGCCCTCTCGGTCTTTTTTGTGCAGAAACTCGCCCAATTTGGTCAAGATACCCTCATGGCCAAAGCCGCCCTCAATATTGCTCTCGATCTGCGCCAAAAACTTTACGCTCACATCCAAACCCTCAGTCTCGATTACTTTGAAACCCACAAAACCGGAGACTTATCCTATCGTCTCACCGAAGATGTCGATCGCGCTGGGGAAGTCGTTCACAAAATTTTTCAGCAATTCATTCCCTGTATCTTACAACTCCTCGTCGTTTTGGGTTACGCCATTTACCTCAACTGGCAACTCACCCTCGCCCTTATTATCGCTGCCCCCATTATGGGCATCTTAATCGGCTGGTTTGGCGAAAAAATCCGCTCCTTTTCCCGTCGCAGTCAAAATCGCATCTCGGATTTGTCGTCTATGTTAGTCGAAGTTTTTAGCGGTATTCGCCTCGTCAAAGCCTTTGCTGCTGAAGACTACACCCTAACTCAGTTTAGCCAAGAAGCCGAAAGCAATCGTCGCGCTAAATATGCCGCCGAAAGGCTCAAAGCCATTCAGCACCCCATTATTGGCTTTCTCGAAGCTGTGTGCGTGTTGCTGGTGTTTTTGTTGGGAGGTTGGCAAATCAGTCAAGGCAATCTCACCGGGGCAGAATTGTTTAGTTATGGTGTCGCTGGGGCAATGCTGATCGATCCGGTAAATATTACCACCCACAACTACAACGAAATTAAAAGTAGCGAGGCTTCCGTTGACCGTATTTTCGAGATTTTGGACTTGTCTCCCCAAGTCGCAGATGCCCCGGATGCTCAACCCCTGGATACAGTGACGGGGAAAGTGGAATATTCTCAGGTGAGCTTCGCCTATGAGCCACAAAAGCCCGTTCTTAAGGATTTGAGCTTTTTAGTCCAACCGGGGGAAACGATCGCCTTAGTGGGGTCTTCTGGGGCGGGAAAAAGCACGATAATGAACTTGTTGTCCCGTTTTTACGACCCGGTTGCGGGCAAAATTCTGATTGATGGGGTGGATATTCGCCGTTGTACTCTGCGGAGTTTGCGCCGTCAAATTGGCATTGTTCCCCAGGAAACAATTTTATTTTCCGGTACAATTGCCCAAAATATTGCATTTGGTCGGCAAAACTTTGATATCAAAGCCGTAGAAGCAGCAGCGAAGATTGCCAATGCCCATCAGTTTATTTCCCAGTTTTCTCAGGGCTACTATACTTATGTGGGAGAGCGTGGAGTCAACCTTTCGGGGGGACAACGGCAGCGTCTCGCGATCGCTAGGGCGGTTTTTCTCAATCCTCGCATACTTATTCTCGATGAGGCGACTTCAGCTTTAGATTCGGAGTCTGAGGCTTTGGTACAAGAAGCCCTAGAGCGCATTATGCAAAACCGCACTGTATTTATTATCGCTCATCGTCTCGCTACCGTGCGTCGCGCCGATCGCTTATTGGCAATTGAACAAGGCGAAATTGTCGAATCGGGGACGCACGAGGCGTTATTAGCACAAAAGGGGCGCTATGCTCAGTTTTACGCCCAGCAGTTTCAAGAAAAGCTGAGTTGAGTTAATAAACCCGGTTTTTTGAAACATCATGATTGCCACTCCAAACTCTCAACCTCTCACTCCCGAACAATATCTCCAACTCGAAGCCAGCAGCGACATCAAACACGAATACCGCGACGGTGAAATCTACGCAATGGCTGGTACAACGGACAGCCATAATGTCATTACGGGAAACCTCTACACCCTGATGCGGAATCGTTTGCGAAACTCAGATTGTCGCGTGTATTTTGCTGATGTACAAGCCCGACTGGAAGCTTGCAATTGTTTTTATTATCCCGATTTGATGGTAACTTGCGATGCTCGCGACAGGGAAACCAGCACCTATAAACGCTATCCGAAACTAATCGTTGAAGTTTTGTCGGACTCAACCGAAGCTTTCGATCGAGGAGATAAATTTATCGATTATCAAACTCTCGACAGTCTCGAAGAATATGTTTTGATTAGTTGCAAGTTACAACGAGTGGATTGTTACCGTCGTACGGAAAAGGGACTGTGGGTATTTCAATTTTATACTCCCCGTCAAGAGCGCTTTCGCTTGTTGAGTATTGGCTTGGAAGCGACTTTTAGGGAACTTTATGAAGATGTATTTTGATGAGCGAGGGAGGTAAAGTTTCTTTCTGAGTATTTCTCGTTTATTTTGCTTCTAAACTTTGTTGTAAAACCGCCAACTTATAACCGAAGTTTTGTGCTTTACCACTATAATTAATCTTGCTCCTGCTCCGACTAACAACATCGGTAATTCAAGTTCATCAAAAATTGATTTTAAATCTTGTAAAACTTGTTTATCTTTTCTATCGAGCCAGTTATCTTCAGGTTGCAATATCATCTACATCATCTCGGCTCGTTTCTGCCGAGGTAATAAGTATTTATCGTAAATTAATTGAGAGACTTCTTTCAACCGAGCATCAGGTTTAAGACTTAATTCGGCGTGAATCAAAAGCGGATCGACGACTGGAGTTTGATTGAGGGTTTCGTGCAGCCACCCATGATTTCGCTGGCCAAACTGACGCAGGAAAATAATGTTACCTTGAGCATCGGGAACTAAGCGTAACTTCAGCATAATTTGCTGTATTTTTGCAGTATTTGGTAAGTGGAATACTATCTGGTTGGAGCGTAAATATTGAGTTAATATATCAGCCCCCCATTCACCCCCAACTAAAATATTTTCGGCTTTCAGAATATTTATTACATCCTGTTGCTCTACCCAATTTTGTAGCTTTAAGGGACGATAAGCTTGCAGAAATAAGGTAGGACGGAGCATTTCCTGATAACCGAGTTCCCAGCGCTCGAATAGTTTGAGATAGTTATTAATTGTATATTTTTGATTTGAGTTTGATTGCAAATAATCAAGCTGCTGTAAGGCTTTTAAACTTCTAGAAACAGATTTTATGCTGATTCCGGTAAGTTGGGCTAATTGAGCGCGATCGCACTTCTGGAGTCGTTGGGGTTCTTGTAAAATAATAAATATTAGTTTGAGGCTACTAACAGTGAGTTGATAAGTTGAGTTTTGCGATTTATTTTTCTTATCAATATCTTGCACTAAAATATAATGGAAATTATTATTTAAATATAGCCACCCGTTAGCATCAAGAAATTCAATATCTTTTTCGATAAGTTGATAACCGATCGGATCGGATAAATTATTTACGAGTAGTAAAGGACGTTGAGAAGCTGGGATTTGCTGGCGAAATAACTGTAAATATTCAAGCTGTGAAGCCAAGCTATCAATTGTTAGTCCGCTTTTGATAACAAAAATGTAGTCAATTTTTCCTGCTTTTGTGGTTAAAGTTAATTGACCATCTGCTAACAAATTTTTATCTTCATTGTAATGGGGTTCAGTCGTCGCGATCGCCTGAATTTGAGGAAGCTGATTGAGTCGTTGGACGCACTTTTTCAACCAGGGATGAGAAGGACGCATGGCATCAGCGCAAATATGATAGTTTGAGATGGAGTTTTATGAACTTTAACAACAAAATTGTTGTTTAAAAGATGAAAAGACTGAACAGACTTGTCACAAAAATAATGTCTGTTATTTCATCATAGCATTTTTTCGCGATCGCCAAAAGATAAAATCTTACTTTTTAAGCAAAAACTGTTTGAGAAATAACTATATATTTAGAACAAATCAGGGCGCGATCGCGAACTTCATTCCTCAAAATAATTTATAGAGATGACCTCGAAGTGCTTACAGGACAATACTTTTACGCTTTTTTTTCTTTGTTGTATCCTAAATAACTTTGGCTCATTCAGTATAAATACTGAATCTTAAATTAACAGTCTTTTCGTAAAAACGCTATCAAAAATAAAACTTAAAAAATAATTTACAAAATGCAAAAATAAATTAATTATTCTACCTGACAAGTTCGGTAAAATAAAAGTAGGAACAAACC
>JAWQFT010000030.1:0-43916 GCA_035968055.1 Jaaginema sp. PMC 1080.18
TTTGTTGAAGTGGCTCAGGCGTGATTTGAACACGCGGCACGAGGCTTATGAGTCCCCTGCTCTAACCTACTGAGCTACTGAGCCATTTGTTTTTTGACCTTAACTACCATAGCACATGGATGAGTAAAAAAGGAAGATCGCGATCGCGGGTTAGAGTTTTTCTGGGAAGCGGCGTTGACGTACCTCGGTTGCGTAATTTTCGACAGCAGCAGTAATAATTTCGCGCAAATTGGTGTAAGCTTTGGCAAAAGGGGGTTTTTTAGCGGACAAACCCAGAAAATCTGCTGTTACCAATACCTGTCCGTCACAATGAAGTCCTGCACCAATGCCAATGGTAGGAATTTCGAGTTTTTGGGTGATGGTTGCGGCTAAAGCGCTAGGGATGTGTTCGAGGACGATCGCGAAAGCTCCAGCTTGTTCGAGGGCGATCGCCTCGTGTAAAATGCGATCGCCCTCATGGTCGGTTTTTCCCTGCTGACGATAGCCCAAACGATGTACTGATTGAGGAGTCAAACCCACATGACCCATTACCGGAATCCCCGCCGTGGTCAGATGATGCACGGTATCGACGATTTGAGGATAACCTCCTTCCAGTTTGACCGCTTGTATCCCAGCTTCTTTGAGAAAACATCCCGCCGACCGCATAGCTTGAGCCGGACTTTCTTGGTAACTTAAAAAAGGAAGATCGGCAATAATCAGGGCTTGCTTCACCCCGCGCTGTACCGCCGCTGCATGGTGTATCATCGCATCAAGACTGACCGGAAGGGTGGTTGGATAGCCCAACGCCACCATCCCCAAAGAATCGCCCACTAAGAGCGCATCAACTCCTGCTTCATCTAAGATACTCGCGATCGCGTAGTCCCAAGCCGTCAACACCACAATCGGCTTTCTTTGTCGCTTAAACTCGATTAGTTTTTGTACAGTTACAGGCATTTTCAGTAATCAGTAATCAGTAATCAGTAATCAGTTACCAATTATGAGGTTGAGATATTAAGCCTAACAACCAACAACCAATAACAAAATTAAAATGTCCGTGGGGGTGTGCTGACAAAAGCAAAATGAGGCCGGACGCGACCTGTGGTTAAACTGACCCAAGCCAATCCTTCACTCGTTCCCACCCACAACTTATTGCCAGTGTCCGGGGAAAGAGAAAGAATACGACTGGAGGGTAAATCGGGAACTTGACCCAAAACTGCCCCGGTTTCAGCCCGTAACTTCCACAAGCCGTTAGCTGTTCCGACCCAAACGCTGCTATCTTCGGCAAACTTCACAGCCGTGACGCTGCGGCCGCGCATGACTGTGACAGAGCGCTCAATTTCGCGAGTTTCGGGGTTAATGACTAATAAACTATTGGGCGTTCCGACCCACAGCTTACCATCGGGCCCGGTGGTGAGGGTTTGTACGACATTCCCTGGAATATCGCTGATGCGACCAATAACATAAGCACTGGCAGTATCGATGCGGGTCAAGCCTTCGAGAGTCCCGACCCACAATTGACCTTCGTCGTCTAGGGTTAAAGTATTCGCACTCACACCGGGTAATTCTTGAACGGTGGTCATGAGTAAACCCTGGTCGGGACTAATTAAAGCCAGGCCGCGGTCAGTTCCCACCCAAAGATAGCCGCGTCGATCGATGAGTAAAGATAAAATGCGGTTGGAGGGGAGGGAGAAGTTTTGCGCTGTCATTTCGTTGCTGCGGGGGTCTACGCGCACCAGACCTTCGGCTGTTCCGACCCAAATTCGCCCGACTTTATCTTGAGCAAGTGCGCCAATTGTGTAGTTGGGTAAGCCAATGCGAGCGAGGATGCGACCTGTGTTGGGGTCGATGCGGGTTAAACCAATCCACGAGCCGACCCACAATGCCTCAGTATAGTCTTCTTGGAGGGCAGGGATACGAAAATCGGTTTGGGGTTGAGATCGCTCTTCTAATTGCCGTTCTGGGGGCAAGGGTTCAACGCTGCGGGGCGGTACATCCCCTGGAAATCGCGGAACAAAGGGGTCTGGTGTAGTTTGCGCGATCGCTCCTAGACTGTTTCCACCGATCCAAATTGCAGCATACAACCAACTAATTAGTTTTGTCATTTGTCTTTAGTTATTCGTGACTGGTTAGAGGCTAATCACTGAAGCCCGCCTAAAACAGCTTTAGCATCAAATTGTGCCGCACATCATTAAAATTATCCCAAGGGACAAACGGTTTGTGGTGCTGGTGCATATAGTCTACGAGGCGATCGCGAGCGAAAACCAAATCCGCGTGTAAGGCCATGTTAACATCAGTCACAGAATCTCCAATGGCAATTTTCTGAACCCCCGGATACTGCTCCATTACCTGCACCTTAGCAATCAACTCTGTTCCCCCCTCAAAAGGTTGCGGTGGCACTTGCAAAAAATCTCCCGACCCATCCACCTCCACGGCCGTAATTGAGGCAACTCCGGTAATATTTTCCCGTTCTAAGACTCGTTCGACCATACCCCGCAACCCCCCAGACACGAGATGAAAAGGCACATCGCGGTCTTGACAAAAAGCCATGAATTCGACCAAACCCGCACGAATCGGTTTATCATCGGCAAAACCAATTACCGCATCGTATTGAGAAGCCGGAATCGCCTCCAACATTTGCCGTACACCTTGGCGCAGGGTTAGCTCTTGGGTGTAGAGTTGAGGCATGACCTCAGCGGCCATTTGGGGAGCAAACACCTTCAACATTCCCGCGAAGGTTTCAACGGCGGTAATCGTGCCGTCGAAGTCACAAAAAACTGCACTGGGAGAACGCAAGCAAGAACCTCAAAAACTTCTGTATCGTAGATATTGTGGCACGCGATCGCGCACTTTGAGATCGTACCGCCATCTGCAACAATAAAGCACAAACAGACAACAGCAAGCATGGATATCAAATACGGTTTTGTCGGTACTGTCGGAAATACTCCCCTCATTCGCCTCAATAGTTTCAGTGACGCAACGGGTTGCGAAATTTTAGGCAAAGCTGAATTTCTTAACCCCGGCGGTTCTGTCAAAGACCGTGCCGCATTGTATATCATCGAAGATGCCGAGCGCCAAGGTCTACTCAAGCCCGGTGGTACTGTCGTCGAAGGGACAGCCGGAAATACGGGGATTGGTCTTGCTCATATCTGCAATGCCAAAGGTTATAAGTGCATTATCATCATCCCCGAAACCCAATCCCAGGAAAAAATGGAGATGTTGCGTACCCTAGGGGCAGAAGTCCGTCCCGTTCCCGCCGTTCCCTACCGCGACCCCAACAACTACGTCAAACTTTCGGGCAGATTAGCCGAGGAAACTGAAAACGCGATTTGGGCCAATCAATTCGACAACCTCGCCAACCGCATTGCCCATTACGAAACCACTGGCCCGGAAATTTGGGCGCAAACGGAAGGGAAGGTGGATGCTTGGGTAGCCGCTACGGGTACGGGGGGGACTTATGCGGGGGTTTCTCTCTTCCTCAAGGAAAAGAATCCAGAGGTGAAGTGCGTTGTGGCAGACCCGATGGGAAGTGGATTATACAGTTATGTCAAGACTGGCGAAATTAAACCCGAAGGCGGTTCGATTACCGAAGGCATCGGCAATAGTCGCATTACAGGGAATATGGAGGGCGCACCCATCGACGATGCCATCCAAATCCCTGACCCCGAATGCGTGCGGGTGCTTTACCAAATGTTGCTGCAAGATGGTTTGTTTATGGGGGGTTCTGTGGGCATTAATGTGGGGGCAGCTTACGCTTTGGCAAAGGAAATGGGGCCGGGTCATACGATTGTCACGGTACTGTGCGACGGGGGCGGTCGCTATCAATCGAAGTTGTACAACCGCGATTGGTTAGCAGCGAAGGGTTTGTCGCCAGAGTAAAGCGCGAGGATTCCCCGCATCATTTCTGGGTTTTCCTCTTTTCACGACTCGGCTTACTCAGTTTTTGGGTTAATAGAACGGTAAGTGGTGCGTTAATCAGGAAACCAACGCACCCAAGTTAAGGGTTGGAGATGCTGCTTTTTTGTTGAGTTTTCCACCAACGCCCTAAGAGAATCCCTGCGGTTATGAGGGTGGGGGATAGAACGGCAATGAGAGCGTTTGTGGGGGTGGGGCGAATGGGGAGTAAGGGACCGCCATACTTGACGATAACAGCTAAAAGAGCCGACGCGATCGCCACTTTCAGGATGAAATTAAAGTTATAGCTCATTACAATCGCGATCGCCTATTTTATTTTTTGTTTGATAAAGTTAGCGAGTTGTACAAGCTGTTTTTTCAACCCCTGGATTTCATTGTGCATTTTACTCATTTGCCCTTTGAGCATCTCAATTTCGGCTTCGAGGGCGGCAGTATCAGCACCTCCCCCACTACTGGTTGCCGTATCGGTAGCCGCCGCCACAACCGGACGAGAACGCGCTTTTTGCGTTGCCTCTTTGATGGCATCCATTAACTGCTTTTGCTCAAAAGGTTTGCCGACAAACGAAAAATAGGCAAAGGGTTCGGAGACTTTCTCCGTCACTTCTTCTTTGCGGCCGGACATGACCACTAAGGGAATAGAATGTAACTCTGGGTGTTTTTGGATTTCTTGGTAAACTTCCCAACCGCTCATTTTCGGTAAGAGAAAATCCAGCATAATTAAGTTGGGATTTTTTTCGCGAATCATTTGAAAGCCCTGCGCTCCGTCTTTAGCTTCAATGATTTCGACATTTTTCTGGGGTAACATCTCTTTGACCCGCATCCGAATGACTTTGCTATCGTCAATTACCAAAATTTTTTGGGTTGCCACGATTATCTCCTTATGAGACGCTGATGACTCGATTGTAATTTTCCTATTTAAGCTTACGCTATTATTACCTGACCGGGGTTTTTCAGTCATCAGCGATTAAGGGGCAGTAGGTCTTAGGCAGTTAACTAAAAAGGAGATGGTTGCCCACCTCCTCAAATTCCCGATGGTTCAGGACAACCAACAACAACTACAGTTGCGGTACATACTGTTCTTTTTCAGGAACTTCGGCGTATTCAGCCACAATTTGGCGAAATTCCTCACCATCAATCGTTTCTTTTTCGATCAGCAAGTCTACCAAACGATCGACCACTACGCGGTTGTCGCGGATAATCTCGCAAGCCATCTCGTGACCCTTCTCCACAATTTCTCGCACTTGGTCGTCGATTTTGGCCGCTACTTCTTCGGAATATTCGGCGCGATTCATCAAACCACTGCCCAAAAAGACTTCCCCGGTTTGACTTTCTAACGACAAAGGACCTAAGTCGCTCATGCCAAAGCGCGTTACCATTTGCCGGGCCAATCCCGTAACTTGCTGTAAATCGCCCCCAGCACCTGTGGTGACCTCGTAATAACCAAACACCTCTTCTTCGGCGGCACGACCCCCCATAGCCCCAGCAATGCGGGCCATGAGTTGCGATCGCGTGGTCAATCCTTGTTCTTCATTCGGCGTAAACCAAGTTAAACCTTGAGCTTGACCGCGCGGAATCAACGTCACTTTTTGTACGGGATCGTGGTCTTTGAGCAGCGTCCCCACAATCGCGTGACCGACTTCGTGATAAGCAATCAAGCGCTTGCTCTTACTATCGACCAAAGGCGTACCTTCCATCCCTGCCACCACGCGATCCACCGCGTCGTTAATTTCGGCCATGGTAATCGCCTCTTTACGACGACGAGCCGTGAGAATCGCCGCTTCGTTCAGTAAATTGGCTAAATCTGCCCCAGTAAAGCCAGGGGTGCGACGAGCAATGGATTCAATCGAAATTTCCGAGGCCAACTTCTTGTTGCGAGCGTGAACTTCCAACACGCCAATGCGACCTTTCAAATCGGGTGCATCCACCGTAACCTGACGATCGAAACGACCGGGACGCAATAAAGCCGCATCTAACACATCGGGGCGGTTAGTCGCCGCAATAATAATAATCCCCGTATTACCTTCAAAACCGTCCATTTCCGTGAGCAACTGGTTGAGGGTTTGTTCCCGTTCGTCGTTACCGCCCCCAATACCAGCACCCCGTTGACGACCTACCGCGTCGATCTCGTCAATGAAGATCAAGCAAGGGGCATTTTCTTTGGCTTTTTTGAATAAATCGCGGACGCGAGAAGCGCCAACCCCGACAAACATTTCGACAAATTCCGAACCGGAAATGCTAAAGAAAGGAACCCCTGCTTCCCCCGCGATCGCCTTTGCCAATAAAGTTTTACCCGTTCCTGGAGGGCCAATCAGTAAAACACCTTTGGGAATTCGCGCCCCAACTGCGGTAAAGCGTTCGGGTTGTTTCAAGAAAGTTACAACTTCTTGCAATTCTTCTTTGGCTTCTTCAATCCCAGCCACATCATCGAACAATACACCCGTTTTGGCTTCCATCATGAAACGAGCTTTGGATTTGCCAAAATTCATGGCTTGACCGGGGCCGCCGGGCATATTGCTCGAACGGCGGAACAAAAAGAACAGCGCCCCAATCAGTAAAATCGGGAAAATTAAGTTTCCTAAAAAGCCCCAGAGTGCGCCATCGTTCCGAACGGGATGGGATTCGAGAGCAACGTTGTGTTCCCGCAGTTTGCCAATCAGTTCGGGAGAATTACCCGGTAAGTCCACCCGCAGAGTTTGGACTTTGTTATCCAGTTGGGGGTCTACTGCTTGTACGATCGCGGTACGACCACCTTCATACAAATCCACACTACCCACCCGGTCTTGTTCGAGATATTCCAGGAAGCGCCCGTAGGTCATGCGCGTACTCGCTGTATTATTGCCGAGATTGGTGGTATCGGGGGAAAAAGTGCCTTGCCAAAGGAAGAACCCAATCACAAGGGCGGGGATCGTCCACAGTAGTATTACTCTCCAAGAAAATTTCATGTTTTAAAGTTCTCTAGATAGATTTTTTGTTGTTTATCTTTAAGGGGATCGCGAGGTCAAGCCTTGAGGGGCTTACTACAAACAATCAATGCTCGATCTCTAGCTTAACTAAAGTTAACTTAATTCTCATTTTAACAGCAAGCCTCGCGGTTGCTTGCCCCAATAAAGTTAATGCGCCCTTTTCCCAAGATCGCTATAAAGCGTGGGAAAAAGACGCAATACTCATGATTGGTTATCTAAGAAAAGTTGAGAGCGAATCGTCAAGGCTGAGTTTAGTACACTTCAACGTGCCAGCGGCCTTCTTTCTTCATGGATTTGCGGAATTCATCCCATTCTATGCCGACTTTTTCTGCTTCTTGGGTAAAGGTTTCGTTGATCCCCGGTTCCATACCCTTGAGACCACACATATAGGTGTGGGTTTTCGGGTTTTGGATTAACTCAAAGATTTCTTCAGCATTTTCCGCGACTCGGTGCTGGATGTACATCCGACCGCCTTCGGAGTTTTGTTGTTCGCGGCTGATGGCATAAGTCAAGCGGAAGTTGTCGGGATATTCTGCGGCGAGTTTTTCGAGTTCTTCTTTGTACAGAATGTTCGCGGTTTTAGGAATACCGAAGATCAACCAAGCAAAGCCTTTGAATTGGTAATCGGGGTTTTGTGCTTTTTCTTTGAACATCCGCCATAAGTACGCTCGGAACGGCGCAATTCCCGTACCCGTAGCCAGCATGATGATGTTGGCATCTTCGTCTTCGGGAAGCAACATTTCTTTCCCAACCGGGCCGGTAATTTGAGTTTTAGTCCCCACTTCGAGGTTGCACAAGTAGGTCGAACAAACCCCATAAACGGTTTCTCCGGTTTCGGGGTGTTGGTATTCGAGTTGACGCACGCACAAAGACACGGTTTTGTCGTCTAATTTATCGCCGTGACGGGTCGAAGCGATAGAGTACAGGCGCAGTTTGTGGGGTTTGCCTTTGTCATCTTCCCCAGGGGGGACAATGCCGATACTTTGGCCTTCGAGGTAGTGTAGGTCGCCTTCGGACAAATCAAAGGTGATATGACGAACTGTACCTACTCCCCCTTCGCCAACTAATTCGTAGTTTTCGAGGCATTTACCCAGGTACGGATTCTTGGGTCGGTAGATGTTAACGGGGACTTCAGTTTTGGGTTTTTCTTTTTTGGAGTCAGCTTGAACCATGGATTTTTTCGGGGCTGCGGGTTTCTGTTGCTGACCGTTGGCGCTATTTTCCGAGTCGAGAGGCGTAATGTTGACGATTTTGCCCCCTAAGCGGGTAATGCGCTTCATTTCTTCATTCATACGGCTGTAAGGCACGGTGATGAAGACGCTACCACTGCGACGAATGGGGTAGTCGAGTTGGTCTGTTTGTCTATTTTGACGCAGGCCGACGACTTCATAAACGAACATACGACTCCCAGCTTCTGTGTTACCAGAAGCACGGGCTGCTGTGCTAGAACCATACATAATTTTTATGCTGTTACTCCCAAAGTGTTTTTCTCTTGAGCTACATAGAAGCTTATCGCTGAGTTCAACTGCAAATCAAGGGATCGCCTCTTAGGAGAAAGGGCGCGATCGCGTCTTGGGAAAATACAGTTGATGGGCGTTTAACTCATAACAGCCTAGCATTGCGAGGCTGCCAAGAAACACTCATGAAGTTGATTCGGTTGTCACACAGCCACTTTCACCGTTGGGTCTGCAACAGAACTTTACGCCCACAGCATAGCGAAGACAACTTGGAGATACTGTAAAGAATGCAGCAATTTTATTTTTTCTTTAGCCAAAATGCACGGGCTACCTTAGCATATTTACTGGGGGCGGGATCGCTTCCGCACCAACTCAGCCTTGTGGGGTCAATGCCATTCTGGTAGAATCCAGTTTTAAGTATCTAGTATTAAATACTTACTAGATTTACTTCCGGTTGGGTTTCCGATAGTAGCCCGCTCTACTAGAAGAAACGCCAGGTTTACTGGTCAAGCAGCCTGTTTTCAAAGAACGGAAGACCCTGTAAATGCTTAACTTTTAGCTTTTTGGGTTGGGGCTATTTAAAAAAATCAAATTTGTTTTTGTGTTAGAGGGAAACTATGACCACTCAGTCGAACCAAGTGGTTCTGATCGGAGTCGCAGGGGATTCTGGCTGCGGCAAATCTACATTTCTACGTCGTCTTGAGGATTTATTCGGCAAAGAGTTTATGACGGTTATCTGTTTGGATGACTATCATAGTCTCGATCGCAAGGGTAGAAAAAAAGCAGGGGTTACAGCGCTGAACCCCAAAGCGAATAACTTTGACTTGATGTACGAACAAGTCAAAGCGCTCAAAGAAGGGAATGCTATCGATAAGCCGATCTACAATCACGAAACGGGGGAACTCGATCCTCCAGAGCGCATTGAACCGAACAAAGTGATCGTGATTGAGGGTTTACATCCTTTGTACGATGAGCGCGTCCGCGAGTTAATTGACTTTAGCGTTTACCTCGATATTAGCGAGGAAGTGAAAATTAACTGGAAAATTCAGCGAGACATGGCCGAACGGGGTCATACTTACGAAGATGTTTTGGCTTCGATTAGAGCCAGAAAGCCCGATTTCACGGCGTACATCGAACCCCAGAAAGGATATGCTGATGTGGTAATCGAGGTATTGCCGACGCAACTGATTGACGACAAAGAAAGTAAGTATTTGCGAGTGCGCTTAATCCAAAAAGAAGGGAAACCGACTTTCGAGACAGCGTACTTGTTCGACGAAGGCTCGACGATTGACTGGCGGCCTTGCGGTCGGAAGCTGACTTGTTCGTATCCGGGGATTAAGATGTACTACGGGCCGGATAACTACATGGGTCATGAGGCTTCGATCTTAGAAGTAGATGGTCAATTCGATAATCTCGAAGAAGTGATTTACATCGAAAGTCATTTGAGTAAAACTTCGACGAAGCATTATGGTGAAATGACCGAGTTGTTGTTGCAACACAAGGATTATCCGGGTTCTAACAATGGTTCGGGTTTATTCCAAGTGTTGGTCGGTTTGAAAATGCGCGAGGCTTACGAACGCCTGACTTCTACTGAAGCAAATAGCAAGGTTGCCGCTCAGGTGTAAGGTTGGGATTTGTAACTGAATAATTGTGTCTAATCGCGAGGGAATCATTTGTCAGAAAATGCTCTCGCGATTTGGCTTTGGTACAATAACTTTGGGATATTTGGGATGGGAGGTTATTGGATGTTGAAAGTTTGGTTGTTGAGTGTGGTGCTGTTGTTTGGGGTGGTGGAGTTTTATCAATGGCTTCAGGAGGTGACGTTACCTTTGCCGTTGTATGCGATCGCGGGGGTGATGTTAGCGATCGCGTCGAATTATGATAAGGGAGTGCGATCGTATTTTGAGCGTCCGACCAATACGGTTGAGGGTGAGTTACTCGAAGATTCACCCGCTTTACAGCAATCTCAAACTCAAACTGCTCAAAAGTCTCAGCAGTCGATTTCTTTTAAGATTTCTCAGAATTAGTTGTTGGTTACGGCGTTGTTGCACCAAAACCCTGCTTTCTTGAAGAAACCAGAGTTTTGAACCTGATTGCAATTTTACTGAAAATCAACGTAATCTATTAAGTCATCAATGGAGGGTTGAGGATGTTCTGCAAGCAACTTCCACACCACCACATAACTCCCATCGGCTTCGCGACGGAGAGTCCGAAAAGCAATTGACAAATCGCTACTGGGAGTATTCAGAATTTGGGCAGTTTGACGGCGCTGAGAACGATGAATTGGCTCGTTATTGAGAATGGCGCTGGGGAGTTGATACTGAACTAAACGCAGGATATAGGTGCTATTTTCTCGAATAGGCGCATAAGCAAGGGCGGGAGGGGCTTCTGTGGGCTGAATATCGCCCATTTTGCCGAAATAAAAGCGTCTTTGGTCGGTTTGGATGGCAGCGAGTTCGAGAGGAGGACGATACTGGCTAAAGAGTTGGCGTTGTGAAGAAGTCAGGGTAGAAATCTGCTCGATACGAGGGAAATGTTCGAGGGAAATATCGCCAATTTCGACGAGAAAGCCGTAGCGAATGGCACGGGGAGGAATGATAAAGTTATCGCCTTCGACGCGCAAGGCTAGACGAGGAAGAAAGCCGTCTGCAAGGGTTTCGAGGGGAATAGGGGTAGCTTCGGGATTGGGGAGGAGACGATCGCGCAGTTGGTTAAATTCTAAGGGGGATTCGGCAGCCGTGGGAATGGTAGCAATGCCCGTGTTGGGTTGGGCTAACAAACGGCGATATTGGGTTGCGAGGTCGGGATATAGGGCAAAGGCGTTGATTTCTCCGGTAGCATTTTCAGGATTGAGCTTGGCAACGGCAAGTTCGGCGGGAAAAAATTGTTGAGCGCTCAATAGCAGTTGTTTCGTTACGAATAAGCCATAAAGCGCCTCTAAGTTCGGAATTGTAGCGCGATCGCGGCCGGAAAAACGACGGGCTGCTGTGGCAATGGAGGGACGAGTATCCAAATCTCGGTTGGCTTCTGGCGGTTTTGCAGGTTGCCCGACAATAGTTGGCTCGGAGATAGTTTCTCGGCTTGCGATTAGGGCTGAAAAGAGATTGTTGACATTTCCGTCCAAATTTAGAGGAATCGCCTCAAATCTATTTTGAAGGGCGGCTAGTTCTACCTCGGTTAACCAGTTATGCTGGCGATACAATACGGGGATTAGGGGTTCGAGTTGTTGGCGAGCGTAAAATAAGGCACAAAAAACCTGTTGTTGCTCGAAAGAAAAGTCTGGGGGTAAGGTGTCTCCATCTCGACAAATAAGCTGAGGAACGATGTAATAATCTCGTAAAAAACGCTCCACTTTTGACAAATGAACGTACAATTGTTCGCGAGCCAAAGCAATGCGATCGGGATCGGGATTGGTAAGGGTTGCTTCTAGGAATTCGACGATGATTTCTTGTTCTGCCATTAAGAGTCGCGATCGCGTCCAAAAGGGCGTAATGGTCTCTTTTTGAGCAATTTCCCAAGGTTCAATAATCTGAGCAATTGCGGGGAAAGGCGCGATCGCGCTGAGGGTTGCTAAAGTTAGGAGAAAATAACGCATCTTGTATCAGTTATCAGCATTTAAGGGAGAGTCGGCAATCGGCAGTCGGGGGGAGTGGAGATTTTGCCCCTCCCAAGAGGTCAGAAAGTTTAGCTTTCAAAATGGCTAAAAAGCATATCAAATCAGGGTTTCAACCTCAAAAAATGGAGTAGCTTGCTTCCCCCTTCTTTACTGTACCTCTGCTGCGGTAATTCCTTCTCCTTGATAGCCGAAGTACCATAATGCGGCGGCAGCTTCAGCGCGAGTGACAGATTTTTGGGGTTGGAAGAGTTGCGTAAAACCAAAAGCCCGTTTAATATTAGCGCGATCGCCATTTTGATAATCGGCTAAGAGCGATCGCAATACTTTGGGGTTAATTTTGTTAGTATCCTGAAAGCCCCAAGTCTCCTGAATTGTCTCTAACGACGCATTGGGTAAACCTTGACGGATATCGAGGGGGACTTTCCACAACAGCAGCGTTTCCCGCGTTAGAGGCGCATCGGGACGAAATGAGGTAGCAGTCGAGTCCCCACCCAAACGGGACGGCACAATCCCCGCTTCAGCCAAGCCTTGAATCACTGCAAAATCGGGATGACTCGCGGGTACATCGGCAAAGGCAGGTTGACTGGCTTCGGCAATCAAGCGAACTTGCTTACCCGGATTATCTTTGTAAATAGCATTATTCGCTTCTACCAACCACCGGGCAAATTCTGCCCGGTTCACCGTTTGTAAGGGTTGAAAATTCGACTCAACATTGCCCTTAAACACCCCCAAAGCCGCCAAATCTTTAATATACTGAGCAACCCTAGGATTGAGGTCATCTAAACCTGTTACAGTCTTCTGAGGCGTTTTGGCATTAGTGCTACTGTCCTCATTGGTTGAAGTCGAGGCGGCTTCTTCTTGCCACTGGTACTGCAAACTAAACTCGGTGGGATTGTTTGCGTCTTCAGCCCGCACGGTGATAATCACCTGTAAATCGTCTTGATTAGCCACTAAACTTAAGACGCGGGGTTGGGTATCAGAAGGCGGTTCGGTCATTAATTCCCACTCTGGAGAGTCAAATTTCTCGCGATAAAATTCGATCACCGCATCGCGAGAATCGTCGGTTTCCCAAAGGGTTTGCATTCCCTCGGTTGCCATCTGCGACTCAATTAAAGTTGCACCGGGATATTGGGGGAGTTGTTCGGGAAAGTTACTGGGAAGTTGAGGGGATGAGGGCGTTTCCTGTTGGGGAGAAGGAGTCACTTCAACGGGACTTTCTTGTAACTGAGGGTCTGCTGCAAACCAACCCTCTATATTTCCATTACCGCAAGCCGCAGTGAGGGTTAATAAACTGCAACTCAGCAAATAACGAATTAGAGTCAACGAGCGAGATGGCACTGTCGATTTTAGAAGCAATAGAGTAAATAAATTTACCTCTACGCTAACGCAGAATTAGAGATTTGTTACCGATATATTGACCTAAGATGGGTTGGTCGCACTCTATTTGATCTAAAAGACGCACGCCTGATAGTAGATTACTAATAGACAGAATCAAGCAATATTCAAGCTTTTTGGTGTTTCCGACGGCGTTGACCCCAAAGACCCAACCCAAACACACCGAGGCCAACTAAACCAGCAGGTTCGGGTACTGATTCGGCATCACTGATTTCACCGATTAAAGCCATGCCGTCATTATTGCATTCGGCCAAGATATGAGCAATGAAGTCTCCAGTAGGAAGTAAAGATTTATCAACGCTGAAGCCAAAAGTATTTGTCCCCGTCGCACCAAAGTAGCCAAAGTCGAGTCCTAAGTTACTGAAATCGGAAATTAACTGCACATCGCCAATTTTTGTCCCAGATTTAATGACATTATGGGTGCGGCCAGATTGGTTGAGATAGCTAGTATCGGAGGCTAAATCTGCCAAGGAAGGGTCGCCATCGCCATAAACCCAAGAACCACTATCTTTATTCCAACTTTTATTAGAAACTTTGTTGTTGTAGGAACTGAGGCTAGAATGTCCTGAATTAACCCCTGCGACGCTTTTGGTGGTGACATTGCTGTAGAGACCTAATTCTGCCACACCGGAATCGTTATTCTCCGCAAACCGAATAGCGAACAAATCTGTTGCACTATCAAAGGTGCTACTACCAGAGAAGTTGAGAAATAAGTCTCCCCAAGCAATGCTTCCCCCCCTCACACTAGCACTGTACCCAGATAAACCGAGGTTAGAATTAATAGCAAAAATGACGCTATCTTCAGTTTCCTTCATCGCCATGCCATAAAATTCAAAGGCGCTTTCAGAACCGACAACGAGACCGCGACCGCTTTGGTATTCAGTACCATCTTTGAAGGAGTCGATTCCATAGTTCCAACCATTGTGTAGTGTGCCAGCCGTGGCATTGGGGGCTGTTATGGCGACTGTCCCTAAAACAAGAGCTGCACCAGTAAACCAAGAAAGTCGTTGAGGAATAAACATTGGTTTAGTCGTCCTTGAAAGAGTGAGAAGAATTATCTGAGTTGCTTTATTTAATTAGTAACAGTTTTTAAAAAGCGATAGGTGAAGTCTGTATCAAGTTTTCTCGGTTTTTCTTTAACTTTTGATGAATAAGTGCTTAAGCTGTTAGTCATTTAGATTTGGTATTAGTGATGGGTAAGATATCCGCACTATTAGCAATCGCCATGAGTGATACTAAATCCGGCGCGCGATACACCGTTTATTCCATCAACCGCCTCGGATTGAAATCCAAGGCTAATGCGGCAAAGTCCGACTTCGCGGACTCAGCCAACAAGTGGATTTTTAGCTACAAATCCGCTTTCGTGGGGTCTAACTCATCAAGAATTGTAAAACAAACATGATTAAGAGCTAACTCCCCAACTGAGGCTTGTTGCTTCGTAATCTGTTCTCCTTGGCTGTAAAGCCGCTCAAACGGCACGCCTTTCGCCATTTCTGCGTGATACCAAGCCAATCCCATAAAAAAGCGAGTGGGATAAGGGCCGCCTTCAACCACATCATCGGGGTTGGACTCCATCGGTAGCCAACCAAACCCCGGCATATAAAACTCCATCCAAACGTGATTAAAATCGGGTTCGAGGGGAAGATTACGTTCAAAAGGATGGGGGGGGCATTTATAACGTCCCACGGTGCGACAGGCAATGCCGTTGAGACGGGACAAAGCCAGCAAAACCCCTAAATACTCCCCACAAGACCCCACACCCCTTGTTAGGGCAACGTCGGGCGGATCGATATGGGGTTTGATACCATAGGAAAGGCGATCGTAGACATAGTTGCGAATGCTGTACATTTGGCGCAACAGGTTCGTTTCTGTGCCAATGGCTTCTTTGGCTGCGGTTTGGATGGTGTGGGTTTCCATGGCCAAGTTATCATTATCCACCAGATAGCGATCGCGAAAATCGGACGGCAACTCCGGCACATCTTCACCGTCGCGAGGGTCGAATTGATACTTGATACTCCATACTTGCAAACGGGCTTTCCAACCAAAAATATAACGGTCTTCGGCAGTCAGTTTGTCAAACTTAAATACTGCAACTCTTACCCCGTCGATAACTTGTTCGGTAAAGGGTAAGCCCACGGGTTCAATTTCTAAGACTTGTTGGCGTTCGGTTTCTGCGGGAAGGGCAATACGCCATTCTAAATCCGTCAGTTCCACGGGATCGAGGGGAGATAGTTCCTCGACATAAGACATTTCTAGCAAAAAACCGTTCGAGAGGGCGTAATTTTTCTCGGCGTTGTAGTGAAAATAAAGGGGATGGACAAAAGTGCGATCGCGATATTGCAATTCGTGGTTAGGATTAGCGTTGGGATTATCGCGAATATAGGGTTCTTCGTAAGTATAGGAAACATAAAGATTTTCCGCCCCCGTCTCGCTGTTGTGCCAAAATGCCAGTCCTGTGGGCTGCTCAAAGGGTGTTAAGATTTTGAAGTTAATCTCTCCCGTCGCGCGATCGAGGCAATATACTGTTTGTTCAACCGTATCAGAAATCCACAACTCCTCACGGCGCACTGTAATATTTTCTAAACCAATTCCAGGGGCATACAAACGGGTAATTTCTCGTCCTGTATCCCGGCTGAAAATCAGAATATAGCCCGTTTTCTCGCAAGTGACGTAAATTGTCGATTGCCACACTGCTACTCCATTTGCCGGATAACCCAGGCTAACAAAGCGTTTTGGTGGTTTTGAGGCATCTAGGGGACAGAAAAAGACGCTATCATCGCGAGTAAACCAAAGCATATCTTCTGCAATTGCCAACCCCGTCGCCCCCACAAACTCCTTCCAACCGCGAGAATTCACGATTTTGGTATCGTCTGTGTGGGGATTAATTGCTAACAAGTAACCGTTGAGGGCATCAATCGCGTATAACACATCGTTGTGAAACGTAATACCGTGAATTGCGGCGGCAGCAATTGGTCGGATTGAACGTTGCGTGCTTTTAGGATTACTGTCACTTACCGAGTAGGAATCAGAAGTCATGCTCAATTTTGCTCTTAGACATTGGGATGAATCCACGCCATACAACCGTTGCGGTTCTCGCAGTTCAGGCCACGAATCAAAAATATTATGACGTTTTGCGGGCAACTTCGCCAAAAAATTCTGTCAGGGGACGACAGTTACTCGTTAACTTTACTGCCTTTGTCGGTTTTGGTTTTGCATTTTTCGTCACAACAAGATCGCCATTCTTGCAAAGCACCAACTTAGCAAGACTGGCAGCAAGGTAATTGCTCAATCTGAACTTTTCTCTTTACATAATTATGTTGATGAGAAATCCCCAAGAGATTCTCTTACCGAAACCAAAATTCTATTACTTCTAAAACAGCAAAAAGCTTGGGCTTCTTCGATCTGAAATAAATGAAATTTTGGTGTTATTAATTAAGACGCGATCGCTCTTGATAACTAATAAATGCTACTCCGGCTGCGGAATGGGTTGCGGTTGCGGTGTCGGAACGGGTTGCGGAATGGGAGAAGGTACGGGTTGGGGAGTTGGGGTAGGAACGGGTTGCGGTGTCGGAACGGGTTGCGGATTAGGAGAAATCATTAAACCTAAAGCTGTTTTGAGAAAATTAGACATGAGACAAATTTAACTAAAATAATGAGTATTGAGCCATCTAGCATAAGATTGAGATTGACGAAGACTCAACGAAAAATTGGGATTTGTTTTCGTAATCCAGTTAATTACTTGCTCGAAATTAGTTACAGAATTTTCGCCATCAACAGGCATTTCAAAAGCCAATGTCCAATAAGTTTGTTTTTTCACTTGCAGTTGAGTCAGTTCGCAATAAACGCCTTGATAAACTCGTCGCGATCGCGTTTTCTGGACTGGGATACAATTCAGTTGAGTTGTATCGGCAAAACCGGAGATATGTTGATGACTCCATTTCCACCAAACTTCGAGATGACCTTGCCATGTTACCTGATTACCCCCTGCGCTAAAAAGTTTGCCAAACTGACGAATACCGAGGTATTGCTGCTGCCATTTTAACTCTAAATTACCTTGGCGTAACTTAAGATTAACGCCAGTGCCATGAGGAAGACAAAAGTAGTAATCAGTGCGTTGTTTAGACGAATCCACCGGTTTACCCGGACAACGATCTTGAAACCACTCTTGGAATGGGGAGGGTATTTCCCCATCGATAAACCAACGAACTTCTAAGGTTTGAGATGTTGGTAACTGCTGAAAATTCAAAACGTTTCTCTGTTTAAGCTAAATGCTGTGGGAAAATAACCGTAAAAGCTGAACCTCGATCGAGGGTGGATTCAAGGATAATTTTACCTTTTAATAATGTTACTAAGCGCTTAACAATGGCAAGTCCCAAACCTGTACTTCCTTGACGATGTACGGCTGCAATATTAGAAGAAGCACGAGTAAATGGCTCAAAAACATCATCGTATTCTTCAGCGTCAATTCCTATACCTGTATCGCGGATAATAATCGCATATTGCTCATTTTCAAGGGTTTCGGCAATTGTTTCGATATAACCTGTGTCGGTATAACGAACGGCATTACTGAGTAAGTTATTAACAATTTGTTGTAAATAAGTCAGGTCTGTTGTAATATTTTCAGGAGCGCGATCGCACGTTAATTTTAAGTCTAATTTTTTGGCATCTGCGAGGGGCTGAATCGTCGCGATCGCGTTTTTTAAGAAACTTACAAGTGAAAAAGACTGTAAGTTAAGATTGTACTCTTCTCGTTGCGATCGCGCCAAGGCTAAAGAATCATTGACTAACTGTAAAAGCTGACGGCTAGACATCAACACTTGCTCAATATGGTTCAAACTTAAGCTGTTGTTTTCTTCTGATTTTTGTTGTTGATTGAGTAATAGTTCAGAATAGCCCATAATCGACTGCAAAGGATTTTTGATTTCGTGGGCTAAGTAAGAAAAATTAGTTTGATTGAGTTGTAATAAACGGCTAATTTCTTGGTAATTCAAAATTTGTTGCTTTCTGACTTTATCAATATCTTCTAATTGTTTATCTACAAATTGTTGAAAACAGTCAGCACTTGCTTCATCAATAATGGCATCAATTAAACGAAAAGTATGCTGTTGCTCTTGAGCAGAAAGTTCGAGGAGGGTTTCGGCTAAAACATCAAAAATAGTTTCCCGGAGTAAGCGATATTCTCTAGCAACTTCGCGAATATCAAATCCTTGTTCAAAGCGATGAGTTCCGTGTTCTAAAGAAGCAATAGCTATTTCATTAACTGGCTCGTCTATTTTTTGAGAGAGAGCGTTAACAATACCGTCTAAAAATTTAGGAACTGAGTTTCCCAAAGCTGATTCAGTTAGCTTTTGCGAACTTTTAATTTTCCGATCGTCACGCACCCTCTGTTTCCAAATAGTATAAATTCTATCTAGATTTTCAGCAAAAGTTTGACTAATATCTGGCATATCAATTTATGGTTATATTCGGTAATTATAGCAAGTATGCCTTTTTGAAAAAGTAAAGATATTTTAATTTTGCCTCAAAGTCAGGAAGAATCTATTTTATGGCAACTGATAACTGGCTACGCGCACAATCAACTCTCCTTGACTTGGATCGTAGTTAAAAATAAAAGCTCCTGATTGAACTTCACCCTTTGATAAAAAAGTGATTTCTTGAGAACCTTGTTGTTGGAGTTGATTATCAATCCACAATTCTGCTATGACTTGTACAGATTGGACGGTTGTACCCCCTTCATTGGTAACGGTAAACGGCACATAAAACTGCTGCTCGACTTGACGAAACTCAGGAGACGTTTTTACGATTAAAATCGGAGGTTTGTAGCTCTGACTCAGCCAACTATAAACAATCAAACTCACCACAACTCCTAACAAAGCTAAAGCAATGCTAAAACTAATCCATTCCGCAGAGGAACGTTGCTTTTCGGCATTTTCTGTTGAGTCGCGATCGCCTGAATCTTCTAAATCTTTATCTGTTTCTGTCATACTGCTAATCGTCCTGCTGCGCCACCAATTGACGCAGGTAAACCTAATATAATTGTTTGTCTAATCCACAACAAAAAAGGGTCTTGGAAAGATAAACGCTGAAAAAACCATAACATTAGTGCCGACATAATCAAAGCGACCAAATACGAAAAAACTGTTTCGGCTAAAGGGTGTTGAAAAATGCCTTTTTGTTGCTGTCGTTTTGATTGGTCAGTGAAACCCGAAGTAAAAACAATACTATAAGAAATCAATAAAGAAGTTCCCATAATCGCGAGTAACCAAGGCGGCGAAGTTGGAGCGGCTAACAAAGAAACTTCATCGGTGGGGGCAATACTAAAGCCAATAATTAATGCCCCGATTACGGTTGCACTTAAATCAGTAAAAGTTTCTAAAAAATTAAATGAATTTCTGATAACCTTGGGGTGAGAAGTTTGCATTTTTTTTTGCGATTCAGCTTTCGTTTGAAACTGAGGTTCGCCACTCAAAATAACCTGGGATAAAGTTACTCCTACAGCAAAAGGGATTGTTTCAAAGACAATTTTCCCTAAAGATTCCATCAAAGAAGTCGTTGGTGTAATGCGTTGTAATAATACCAAAATTGCTGTAGCACAAATCAAACCCAGCGCGATCGCCTCTACACTTTCAGCAGCAGCATCGAGTAAGCTACTGCGACGACTGCGACGAAAACCCTCAACCTGATTCAACAAAAATATGGCGACAAAAGTCAACCCTAAAACGGCTAATAAAATTGGCGGTTGTACATAAGAACCAATGCTCCACACTTCGAGAGTATAGAGCAACGGAATACCAAATAAAAAGCCCCCAGATGCCCCTCCAGCTAACTCTTTTAATTCGCGTTTCCAAGGACTAGGACGACGCAGAGAGGAACGACGCTGTTTCATAAAGAAAAATATTAAGAATACTCCTTTTTATCGTAAATATCTAGATCGAGGGATAAATCTATACATTGATAGAGTTCAAAAACCCTCAAAAATTCTAGTATCTAGACAATTTCCTCCTCAATCAATCCTGAAAGACTCACTTTTTCCTTATTAATTAACCTATATGAGTGCCACCGAGACAACATCCCCAGAATCTGATAGCTTAGAATTTAGTTCGCGATCGCCCAACGCAACTTTAGAGCAACTCAGCGTTAATCCCGAACAAGGCTTAAATCAGTCTGAAGTTCAGCAACGCCAAGAAAAATACGGCAAAAACCGCCTCGCTGAGAAAAAACAGCGCAGTCCTTGGCAAATTCTGATTGCTCAATTCCAAAGCCCCATTATCGCCTTACTCGCAGTTGCGGCTGTGCTGTCTTTTGCCTTTCAGCAATGGGTTGAAGGAGTCGCTGTAATTATCGCCATTCTCCTCAACGCGGGTATCGGCTTTACCACCGAACTCAAAGCCCTCAGTTCCATGCAAGCATTACAGGAATTGAGCCAAACCCAAGCCACGGTGCGACGGGAAGGGCAATTACAGGAAATTCCGGCGGCTGAATTAGTCCCTGGGGATATTGTCGTTTTAGACAGTGGTGCGGTGATTGCGGCGGATTTGCGGGTGTTAGAAGCCTCGAAAATGCAGGTAGACGAATCAGCCCTTACCGGGGAATCTCTCCCCGTCAGCAAAAATACCGAGATTATTGAAGCGGATGTGCCGTTAGCCGAACGCACAAATATGCTATTCAAAGGTACAGCCCTGACGCGAGGTTCGGGAGAAGGAGTGGTAGTAGCCACAGGGATGAACACCGAATTGGGTCATATTTCCAAACTCACCCAAGAAGCCGAAGACGAAGTAACTCCCCTGGAAAAACGCCTAGATAAACTGGGACGGACTTTAATTTGGGTAACGCTAATAATTGCTGTTCTCGTCGCGATCGCTGGCATTATTGGCGGTAAAGACTTATTCTTAATGATAGAAACCGCGATCGCCCTCGCTGTTGCTGCCGTCCCCGAAGGCTTACCCATTGTAGCCACCGTTGCCCTCGCTCGCGGAATGTGGCGTATGGCCCAGCGTCACGCCCTGATTAACCGCCTTTCTGCTGTCGAAACCCTCGGTGCAACCAACATCATCTGTACCGACAAAACCGGGACGCTCACCGAAAACCGCATGACCGTGGCTCGCCTGGCTAACCTCGACGACGAAATCAGCATCACGGGCGAAGGACTAGCCCTAGAAGGCGAGTTTAAGCGAGAAAATAGCAAATTTGACCCCAAAGAAGACGAACGGCTGAAAACCGCCCTAGAAGTCGGGATATTGTGCAATAACGCTTCTTTAGCCGACGAAGGTCAAGAACACGAAGCCATTGGCGACCCGATGGAAATTGCACTCCTCGTCGCTGGGGCTAAAGCCGGAATCCGCCACGCAGACCTACTCGACCAATATCCCGAAGAACGAGAAGTAGCCTTCGACACCGAAACCAAAATGATGGCCACCTATCACGAAACCGAAAACGGAATGCGAGTCGCTGTCAAAGGCGCACCCGAAGCCGTATTCGAGGCTTGTAGCCATTACCTCACATCTGAGGGTAACCAGGAGATAGGCGATCGCGAACAATGGCAACAACGCAGTACCCAACTTGCCCAAGAAGGCTTACGCATCCTAGCCCTCGCCCAAAAAACCGTTGACAACCCCGACACCCAACCCTACGAAAACCTCACCCTCGTCGGCATTGTCGGCTTACTCGACCCCCCCCGCGAAGATGTCAAAGCCGCCATCAAAGATTGTCACGACGCTGGCATCCGGGTCATTATGGTAACAGGCGACCAACCCGTAACCGCCCGTAATATCGGGTTAGCCGTCGGACTGACCAGCGACCAAGAAGCCGAAGCCCGTCAAGGGTTTGACCTCAAACCCCTCGCAGACTTATCTTCCCAAGAACAACAAAACTTGCAACAAGTCCCGATTTTCGCCCGCGTCAGCCCCGAACAAAAACTCAACCTCATTGCCCTACACCAAGCCAACAACGCCATTGTCGCTATGACAGGGGATGGCGTTAACGACGCACCCGCCCTCAAAAAAGCCGATATTGGGGTGGCAATGGGACAACGCGGCACTCAAGTCGCCCGCGAAGCCGCCGATATGGTACTGCAAGATGACGCATTTGCCAGTATTGTCGCCGCCGTCCGCAATGGTCGCGCTATTTTCGATAATATTCGCAAATTTACCATTTATTTGCTTTCTGGCAATATTGGAGAAATTATCGCTGTCGGTATCGCTTCTTTGATTAACGCCCCACTACCCTTACTTCCCTTACAAATCCTCTTTCTCAACGCCATTAACGACGTATTCCCAGCCTTAGCCCTCGGAGTCGGTGAAGGCAATCCCCAACAAATGCAGCATCCTCCCCGCAAGAAAAGCGAAGCCATTTTAACCCGGAGTCACTGGACGACAATTGGGGTTTACGGGGTTGTGATTGCGGCGATTGTTTTGGGGGTATTCTTCCTCTGTCTGCGCGTCCTGGGCTACGAACAAAGCTACGCGGTGACTATATCTTTCCTGACCCTGGCTTTCGGTCGCTTGTGGCACGTTTTCAATATGCGCGACGACGATACACCCATTTTCCGCAACGAAGTCACCACCAATCCTTATATCTGGGGGGCGTTGTTGATTTGTACGATATTGTTACTACTGGCGGTTTATATTCCCCCCTTGGCTGGCGTTTTGGGCTTGGTTAATCCTGGTTGGCAGGGTTGGGGTCTGATTCTGGGAGTGAGTTTTATCCCGGTCATTTTTGGGCAAATTTGGAAAGCGTTTAGATAATTAACCGTTTTCCGCTTCTCGGCGTAATGCTGCTACTACGTCGATGCTCAATTCTGTTATCTGCGCGATCGCGTTATCATCCAGTTGAGAGAGTAGATTGCGGGCAATTGCCCGTTTTTCTGCTTCTCGTCCCTGTTCGATTCCCTGTTCGATTCCCTGTTCAATTCCTTGTTCAATTCCCTGTTCGATTCCCTGTTCGATTCCTTGTTCAATTCCCTGCTGTATTCCCTGCTGTATTCCCTGTTCGATTCCCTGTTCAATTCCTTGTTCGATTCCTTGTTCGATTCCTTGTTCGATTCCCTGCTGTATTCCCAAAGCCACTGCCCCCTGCTGGTCATAAATAAACATTTCGCGACGTTCAAAGTCTTCGAGTTCTTCGCGGCTTAAATTGGCTTGATTGGCAATGGTAAATGCTTGATTGAGTTCGGGAATATCATCCATATTATCGGGAATTTCGGTGAGCGATCGCGCTGATTTGATAAAGTAAATCCACTTATCGGTAATGCTTTCTAACTGGTCGAGTTCTTTGGTGAATTTTGGCAACTCGATAAACACTAACTCCAGATCATTTTCGGGATAAACATAACCATTGGATTTTTCGCGATAGATAAAACGAGAGACAAAGGATTCTCGCCCCGGAAACATCTCAAAATCCGTGAGAGTCAAAGCAATAACAGGCTTAAGCATCCGATAGCCTTCTCCTGCTTGCAGTTGAAACGCATAAGTTTTCGCAGCATTAAATAATACTCGTTTCCCGAAAGACTGCACATTCAAAACCTGCATTTCAATAATGACAATTGTGCCATTATTCAGGGTAGCTTTCACATCCAAATAAGTATCTTTTAAACCTTGTAACGGTGGCGGTAAATTCGGATTAATAATCTCCAAACTTTCAATAATAGATTCGCCGTCATAAATTAAAGCATTCAGAAAACTTCTGAGAATATTGCTGCTTTCTGACGAACCAAAAATCTTTTTAAAAGCGTAATCAGTTTTAGGATTGATGAATTGCATGGTTTTTAAGCACTTAGAAACTCAGTCACGCCAGTCGGGTATGTTAAAAAAGTGTAACCCACCATTTTGAGTCTACAAAAGTAAACTTGGCGCTCATTAGCCCCGAATTTTAGAATGAGCGTTTTATGAGATAGAGGGTACATTGTCTAAATTCTAGAGGAAATGGTACTCAATCATGACTTGGGCGACTTCAGGACGCTGGGAATCCTGATAAGGCTGACGCTGGACTTCGGTACATCCTAGATGGGTAAACTCGGCTAACTCAGCCTCAGAAAGCGGCCAGGGCGGCCCTTGGGCTGCGCTATCATTAGGACGCAGATGGGTTAATACCAAAAGTGTACCCCCTGGTGCGACCAAATTCGCGATCGCCCTCATCGCCGAAGATCGCATTTCTAACGGTAAAGACTGAATCGTGCGGCATTCCCACACCAACGGATAAGCATTTTGCCAAGCTTGCGGTAAACTGAATAAATCTGCTGAGTAGTAGTTTACCAGAGAAGTCTCAAAGCGTTGACGACACCAGGCGATCGCACTTTGAGAGTAATCAAACGCGGTGACAGCATAACCTTCAGCAGCCAGGGCTTCAGCATCATCTCCCAAGCCGCAAGCTACCACTAAAGCCCCCTGTCCGGGTTGTCGCAATTTTTGTTGATTAAGCCAAGCGATTAAAGCTGGATGAGGTGTAAGTTTTGCCCAAGGAATTTGTGCGGGATTGCCTGTGGCTTCGGCGTACAGGGTTTCAAACCAATGGTAAGGGCGATCGCTATTTTGGGTAGCTTGAGCTAAATTTTGGGTATTTTGACGAATATTTGACGAGTCGCTCATGAACTTATGGGGAGACTATAAAATTGTTTTAATTGTGAGTCAAATTGTTGATTTTGACACCGTTACAATTTAGCAAAATTCGCCCTACCGCCAATTAAACGACGATCTACACCCTGAAAATGGGAATAATCAAGTGTAGCTCTTTTTATTCCTCACTCCTTCCTCAAAAAGCCATGACTGATTCCTGGCAGTTTTCTGCTTCTATCTTGACGCAACTTCCCGTCGCGATCGCAGTTTTCGATACCCAAGGGACTTGGCTTACGGCAAGTCAGGCTTGGTTAGATGATTGGCAACTAACATCAGAAAGTCTCCAAAATCAGCATTTTAACCAAATTTTTGCTGCGATTCCTCCAAGCTTTGACCAAGCATTTCAAGACGCTTTAAAAGGAATACAAACTCCTCCTCAAACTCAACAATGGCGTAACCCAGAAGGCTCGCCTTTTTGGGTACAGTACGAAATGCGCCCTTGGTATCACGAAAACAGCGTCCAAGGGGTAATTCTTCAAATCAATCATTCTAGCTCCCGTCAGCAGCATTTATCGGCGTGGGACAATGTGTTTGAATTGTCTCCTGATATGATGTGTATTGTCGGATTTGACGGCTATTTTCACCTACTTAATCCTACTTGGGAAAACGTATTAGGCTACTCCAACGATGAACTACAAGCCCAACCATTTTTAGAGTTAATTCATCCCGATGACCGTCAAAGTACCTTGGATGCAGCGCAAAGATTAACAGAAGGTCAAAGTTGTATTGATTTTGAAAATCGCTATCGTTGCAAAGATGGGTCTTATCGCTGGCTACAATGGACGGCAACGCCAATTTTAAATGGTAGTAAAATTTACGCCACAGTTAGAGATATTACTGCCAGTAAAGAAGCCGAACTAGAAGTACAAAAGCTGATGGCATTAATTACTTATAGTTCTGACTTTATCGGCGTTGCTTCTTTAGAAGGAAATCCAATATTCCTAAACCCAGCCGGGCTACAAATGATGGGTTTTCCTTCCTTAGAAGTAGCCAAAAATCATCATATTAAAGACTTTATTTATCCTGAAGATTTACCCTTCGTCGAACAAGTGATTTTTCCTACTGTTTTAAAACAAGGAAGGTGGCAAGGAGAAATCCGCTTTCGTCGTTTTGATAATCAAGAAGCAATTGCTGTTGATTACAACATTTTTATCATTAAGCATCCTGAAACTCAAGCCCCTCTAGCCTTTGCTACAGTTACTAGGGATTTACGCGATCGCAAAGCCGCCGAAAAAGAACAAAATCGCCTCTTAGCAATTATTGAAGCCACTACCGATTGTATCACGACAGCGAATGCTCAAGGGCAAATTACTTATATTAATAAAGCTGGGCGAGATATGCTAGGATTTGGCTTAAAAGAAGACGTTACTTCCCTCATTATTCCCGATCTTTTAGGAGAATCTTCGCGCCAGACAGAAATAAATAACCAAATGCCGATTCTCCTCGAAAAAGGCATTATTACCGGAGAAACTACCTTTCAACATCAAGAAGGCTACGAAATTCCCGTTTCCCAAGTCGCGATCGCGCACAAATCCGAAACTGGCGAAGTGGAATTCTTCTCAAATGTAGCACGAGACATTAGCGATCGCAAACGCTCAGAAGCCGCCCTAAGAGAAAGCCAAATGCGCTTCCAAGCCATCCTCGATAACGCCCCTGCTGCTATTTTTATCAAAAGTATTGCCGGACAATATTTAGTCATGAATCGTCATGCTGAAGCTCTCTTAAACCTCGAACCCAATCATTGCTTAGGAAAAACAGACTACGATATATTTCCGTCAGAAATGGCTCGCAATATTCGTCAAGCAGAAAATCAAATTATCGAAAAACGCCAAGCAGCACAACTAGAAGAAGAAATCGTCACCCCCGACGGCATACGCACTTACTTCTCAATCAAATTTCCCTTATTTGATGCCGATGGACAAGTTTACGCAATCTGCGGTATTGCCAACGATATTACAGACCGCAAACTTGCAGAAATTGCTCTCCAACAACAAACCCAAGAACTCGAAAATACCCTCCGAGAATTGCGCCGTACCCAATCCCAACTCATTCAGAATGAAAAGCTCTCTAGTCTCGGTCATCTTGTCGCAGGAGTCGCTCACGAAATCAATAATCCCGTTAACTTTATTTATGGTAACTTAACTCACGCTCGCGAATACATCAAAGACTTACTAGAACTTGTTTCCTTATATCAAAAAAGCACCGCAAATTCCAACCCAGAAATTCAAGAAGTTAGCGAAGAAATTGACTTAGAATTTTTACTCGAAGACTTACCTAAACTCCTTGACTCGATGAAAATTGGGGCAGATCGCATTAAACAAATTGTCGCTTCTTTGCGTAACTTTTCTCGTACTGACGAAACTGATATTAAAAAAGTTGATATTCACGAAGGTATCGAAAGTACCTTAATGATTCTGCGTAATCGCCTCAAAGCCAAATCTGACTATCCCGAAATTCAAGTTATCAGAAACTACAGTTCTATCCCTCCTATTGAATGCTATCCCGGCCCCCTCAATCAAGTTTTTATGAACATCTTGGTTAACGCCATTGATGCTATCGAAGAACACCAACAAGGAAAAACTTACGCCGAAATCAAAACCCAGTCCGGTACAATCGCGATCGAAACTCAACTCGAAAGCAACGACAATATTAAGATTATTATTGCCGACAATGCGGGTGGTATTCCTGAAACTATTATTAGCTGTCTTTTCGATCCCTTTTTTACCACCAAAGCCGTTGGCAAGGGTACAGGCTTAGGTTTATCCATCAGCTATCAAATTATCACAGAAAAACACAAAGGAACGTTGGAATGCTTTTCTGAAATAGGGAAAGGCACCAAATTTGTCATTGCTATTCCTGTCAGACAAACCATTCGCGTTTAGCCCTCGTTGACTTTGCCCCATTAGCCTAGAATTTTAATCTGTAGGTGGACAACGCAGTTTTAAAAAAGCCTCCTTGCGCGCAAGCGGAAACTGGAGATATTATTATGCTTGCAATCGCCTTTTTCTGGTAAACCGAACCTCACCGTACAGCAGTTAAAAAGCAATTAAGTTCGGTAATCCCAAATGATTATGTCGTTAAAACCGGACTGGTTTATCTCGCTTCTTTCGTTATTCTGATAACTGTAAAGCAAAAGCAAAACAACACAGAACATCCCCAAAGAGGTAAACATTATGGCAATCGTTCGTTTCCAACCTTTCTCTGAAATCGATTCTTTACAACGCGAAATGAATAGAATATTTGAAAGCATTACCGACTTCGACCGACCCAACAATTACAATCCGATTTACCCTGCCGTAGAACTACACGAAAACGAAGAAGCAATTGTGTTAAAACTCGAAGTTCCCGGCATGAAACCCGAAGACTTAGACATCCAAGCTACCGCCGAAGCAGTGGTCATTAACGGCGAACGCAAAACCGAAACCAAAACCGCAGAAAAAGGTGCAGTAAAAAGCGAATTTCGTTACGGTCGCTTCCGTCGCGTCATTCCCTTGTCCGTCCGCATCCAAAACACCCAAGTTACTGCCGCATATACCGACGGCATCTTAACCTTAACCCTGCCCAAAGCCGAAGAAGAACGTAACAAAGTTGTGAAAGTAAACCTCAGCTAGTTCTCTTATCCAACTAATAGCAAAAGAGAACTAACTCCCACGAGTCTCCCTGAATATTGCCGGGAGACTCCCCCTTCCCCAAACCGTAAAACTCAAAGGAACTCACTCAAATTATTATGTCCAAGATTGTTGGAATTGACTTAGGAACAACCAACTCCTGTGTAGCTGTAATCGAAGGCGGTCAACCCGTCGTCATTGCCAACGCCGAAGGTTCGCGTACTACCCCTTCTGTTGTAGCTTACGCTAAAAATGGCGATCGCCTTGTCGGTCAAATCGCCAAACGCCAAGGGGTAATGAACCCCGAAAACACCTTCTACTCCGTCAAACGCTTTATCGGACGTAGGTACGACGAAACCGCCAACGAAAGCAAAGAAGTCGCCTACACCATCCAACGCGACAGTAGCGGCAACGTCAAAATCGCCTGTCCTCAAGCCGGACAAGACTTTGCCCCCGAAGAAATCTCCGCCCAAATCCTCCGTAAACTCGCTGACGACGCAGGGCAATATCTCGGCACAAAAGTCACCCAAGCCGTTGTCACCGTTCCCGCCTACTTTAACGACTCCCAACGCCAAGCCACCAAAGACGCAGGCAAAATCGCAGGCTTAGAAATTCTGCGGATTATCAACGAACCCACTGCTGCCGCTTTAGCTTACGGCTTAGACAGAAAAGACAGCGACGAAACCGTCCTTGTATTTGACCTCGGTGGCGGTACATTCGACGTATCTCTCCTCGAACTTGGCGATGGTGTGGTTGAAGTCCTCGCTACCTCTGGGGACACTCACCTCGGCGGTGACGACTTCGACAAGAAAATCGTTGATTGGTTAGCCAGCGAATTCCAAGCCAGCCACGGCTTCGATTTACGCAAAGATAAACAAGCCCTGCAACGTCTAACTGAAGCCGCCGAGAAAGCCAAAATCGAGCTTTCTAGCGCCACTCAAACCGCCATCAACCTGCCTTTCATCACCGCAACTACCGACGGGCCGCAACACCTCGACATGACCCTGACACGGGCAAAATTCGAGGGAATGTGCAGCGATTTATTAGACCGTTGTCGTCTCCCCGTCGAACAAGCCCTCAAAGATGCGAAACTCAGCGCCAGCGACATCAACGAAGTCGTCCTCGTCGGCGGTTCAACTCGCATCCCTGCCGTGAAAGACTTGGTAAAACAAATCACGGGCAAAGACCCCAACCAAAGTGTAAACCCTGATGAAGTGGTAGCAGTTGGGGCAGCAATCCAAGGCGGTGTCTTGGGCGGAGAAGTCAACGGTGTCATGTTACTCGATGTGACTCCCCTCTCTCTCGGTGTGGAAACCCTCGGCGGCGTAATGACCCCCATTATTCCCCGCAATACTACCATTCCCACCAAAAAATCTGAAGTCTTCTCTACCGCAGTTGATGGTCAAACCAACGTCGAAATCCACGTCCTGCAAGGAGAACGCGAATTCGCCAAAGATAATAAGAGTTTAGGCACATTCCGTCTCGATGGTATTCCCGCAGCCCAACGAGGTATTCCTCAAATCGAAGTGACTTATGATATCGATGCAAACGGGATTCTCTCTGTATCTGCGAAGGAAAAAGCTACCGGGAAAGAACAGTCCATCACGATTACCGGGGCTTCTACCCTGGATGACAGCGAAGTGGAACGCATGGTCAAAGATGCCGAAACCAACGCTACGGCGGACAAAGAACGTCGCGAACAAATCGATACCAAAAACATGGCCGATTCTCTGGCTTATCAAGCGGAGAAACAGTTACAAGACTTTGGCGACAAGGTTGCGGCTGAGGATAAGACGCACGTAGAAGGTTTGATTTCTCAACTGCGCGAGGCAGTGAATCAAGACAACTTCGATGCGATGAAGTCTCTCAGCGAAGAAGTCCAACAAGCTTTGATGCAGATTGGTAATGCGATGTATGCCAATGCGGGTACAAATACGAACCCAACGCCTAATTCTACATCGGCTAATGATGATGTGATTGATGCAGATTTCGTAGATGATAACGCGGCGTAGTTGCTGAAGTTTTCTGAGTTGGATGAAGCTGGCCTCAGAGTTATTCTCTGGGGCTATTTTTTAATTGAATTTCAAATTCAAGTTAAACTCTGAATCGTTAGCCCAATTCGCTAAGAAATTGTCTTATGGAAAGAATAAACTAAACTACTCGGATTTAGCTAATCATGGGGAAGCCCCGCGCTCTAACTGAAGCGGGTGAAGTGTCACTGACGAGGAGCGGTGAGTTGAGGGGTTCAACACCCGAAACGAACAAACTCTGCTATCCTAACATACATGGATATGGGAGAGGGGTTGTCAGAATATGAAGTCAAAAAGCTAATTCCTGTTCTTAAAAAAGAGCATGATTGGTTAGCATTGACTTATTCACAATGCCTTCAACAAATTTGTCTTAACATTGGGGTAGCTTTCAACAACTTTTTTGAGAAAAGAGCTAGATATCCTCGGTTTAAATCCAAATATGGGAAACAGTCAATTCAGTAGCCGCAAAACATTAAACTTCTGAAAGGTGCTGTTAATTTTCCCAAAATAAGCGGGGAAGAAATTAGATGGTGACGAATAACAAATAACAAACAACTAATAACAAACAACAAACAACAAACAACTAATAACAAAACCATTGAATGCAAATTTATCTCGACTATAGCGCCACAACACCCCCTAGACCAGAAGCGATCGCGACGATGCAGGAAATCGCGTCGGGGCAATGGGGTAATCCTTCTAGCCTTCATACCTGGGGACAGCAAGGAGCTACCGTCCTAGAAACGGCAAGAATGCAGGTTGCCGGACTCATTGGGGCAATCAATCCTGAAACCATTTTCTTCACCTCTGGTGGCACAGAAGCGGACAATCTGGCCATCTTTGGAGTAACGCAGCAGTACGACCAACCCCAGCATTTGGTTATCTCTAGCGTCGAACATTCTGCGATCGCCGAACCCGTCCTTTACCTCGAAAAACAAGGCTGGCAAGTCACCCGTTTGCCCGTCAATCGCCAAGGCCGCGTCAACCCCCAAGACCTCAAAGCCGCCTTACAGAAAAATACAATTTTGGTGTCGATTATTTACGGTCAAAGCGAAGTCGGAACACTACAACCAATCGAGGAATTAGCGAAAATTACGCGAAATGCTGGCGTTTTATTTCATACTGATGCAGTACAAGTGGCAGGCCGTCTTCCCCTCGATGTCAAGCGTTTAGGCGTTGATTTACTCTCACTTTCCAGTCACAAAATCTATGGATTGCCAGGGGTAGGGGCATTATATATCCGTGAAGGTATAAATATATTACCCCTATTGCGCGGCGGCGGTCAAGAAACAGGGATCAGGTCGGGAACTCAAGCTGTGCCTACGATTGCGGCGTTTGGTACGGTAGCAGAACTGGCGCAGCAGGAACTTAGCCAAGAACGCGATCGCCTGCGGGAATTACGCGATCGCCTTTTCGACCGTCTCGCAGATTGCCCCTATTTGCTGCCAACGGGCGATCGCCTGCATCGTCTGCCTCACCACGTTAGCTTCTGTCTAACTCCAAAAATCGCCAAAAGCAGCAGTATCACCGGAAAAACCCTCGTCCGCCAACTTAACCTCGCAGGTATTGGCATTAGTGCAGGATCGGCTTGTCATAGTGGTAAACTCAGTCCTAGCCCGATTTTGACGGCCATGGGCTACCCGGAAGCCTCAGCGTTGGGAGGGATTCGTCTTACTCTCGGTCGCGCCACTACAGTCGCAGATGTGGATTGGACAGCGCTGGTTCTCCAGCAAGTTCTCGACCGATTAGTTAGGGGCAGTTGCTCTTCGGCAATCGGAGGGATTTTCAGTTAACAGCAATTAAGGGGCAGTCGGCAATCGGCAGTTGGGGGGAGTGGGGATTTATGCCCCTCCAAAGTTGGTCAGATACAAAGTTATGTCAAATTTTCTAAGCAAACTCTCAGAAACTTGTCAGATGGCTTTCAGGGAATACTTCAATGATAAAGTTGTAAGTTCATTCTGGATAATCGCAATGCAACAGAAATTTATACAAGTCTTAGGAATTGCTAGTCTTTTACTTCTGGGAAATGTAAGCTGTACTTCTGCTCAAGAAGCCAATACCAAGCCCCCCGAAACTACTGTAACATCAACTCCAGCTACAGCAGAAAATCCCCCTGCAATAGAAAAAGATACCGAGAAAGCCGACAGTAAAAGTATGGTTATTTCTCAGGGAAACTTCGTGCAAGTGGACTCCGAACATCCAACTCAGGGAATGGCTAAAATAGTCGAAGTAGACGGGCAAAAATATCTAGAATTTGACAGTGAATTTAGTACCGTGAACGGGCCAGATGTCTTGGTAGTTTTTCATCGCGATCGCACTGTTCCCGTTAAAATTGAAGAAGCCGATTATGTCACCCTCGAAGCCCTCCAAAATACTACCGGAGAGCAACGCTATTTAATTCCCGATACCCTGAATCCTGAAGATTTTGCCTCTGTTGCGATTTGGTGTCGTCAGTTTAATGTTACTTTTGGTTATGCCAGTTTGTAGATAAATTAACGTCAGTTCGGGTTAAGACCATTTTTCGGCTAATTTCACGACAGAATAGGCGTTACAGCAAACCGAAAAATCAGGGTTTCAGCTTATCCCGAATTCACGTTAAGTTAATTAATCTTCACGAGAATGCAAATTGAGATTACTTTGCTTTCGTTGTAAAGCAGTAGTAACAATACCTTGACTGGGACTAAATAGAAAAGCCAGAACAAATAAAAAAGTAATTGCCATCACAATAGCCGGACCCGAAGGTAAGTCGAGATAATAGCTACCATACATCCCGCTAATGCTGGCAACAATCCCAAAAATAGAACCCAAAAACATCATTTGGTGTAACTCTTTTACCAGTAAAAAAGCCGTAATAGCCGGGCCAACTAATAATGCCATAACCAACAAAACTCCCACCACCTGCATACTTGCAACAATCGCTAAAACAATGGCACAAACTAAGCCAAAATACAGCCAATTTACAGGTAAACCACTGGCTTGTGCGCCTAAAGGATCGAACGTATAAAATAGCAGTTCTTTGTAAAAAAGTTTAACCAAAACTAAAACAATAACTGTAATCGCAAAAACTTGCCAAACATCCCCCGAACGCACCCCTAAAATATCCCCAAACAAAATCACACTCAAGTCAAGTTGATTCGTTTCCAACAGCGAAATCAAAATCACCCCTAAGCTGAGAAAACTGGTCAAAACTAACGCCATTGCTGCATCTACTTTAATACGCGATCGCGTCTCAATTCCCACCACCACCAAAGCACTCAATATCCCAGCAACAAACGCCCCCATCGCTAAATTAATTTTCCAAAAAAAAGCGAGGGATAAACCAGGAACAACCGCATGAGAAATCACCCCCCCAATCATACTCATTTGCTGCACAATCAGGTAACTCCCGACTACCGCACACAACACCCCCAAAAGCCCCCCCATCAGCATCGACTGACGCATAAATGCAAAGGTAAGGGGTTCAGATAACCAATGCCAAATCGTCATATTTTGCCTTCAAATTAAGCTACTAAAAGATTAAGCTTTTTACCGTAAGCTTTTTGTAAATTAGCACTTGTTAAAACCTCGCGATCGCGCCCCGCCGCCACCAAACTTTGATTTAATAATAAAAAGCGGTCATAATGCCCCAAAGTTTCACTGAGATCGTGACTAATCACCAACAACGTTTTCTGGTGGGCTTTCAACTCCGCAAACACAGCAAAAATCAGATCTTCCGTCTTCTTATCAATCCCCACAAACGGCTCATCAAAAAAGAACAAATCTGCTTCTTGTGCCAAAGCCCTCGCCATAAATACACGCTGCTGCTGCCCCCCCGACAACTGCCCGATAGGTGTTTTGGCATATTGCAGCATTTCCACCCGTTCCAGGGCATTCTTCACCACTTCTAGCGCATATCTGGAGGGGGTACGAAACCATCCCGTTTGCCGAGTCCGCCCCATCATCACCACATTCTGCACCGTCACTGGATAATCCCAGTCAATCTGAACTCGTTGCGGTACATAAGCAATGCGCTGTAACTGAGATTTCAAAGGTCGCTCATTCCAAAAACATTCCCCCTGTATCTTGGGAACTAACCCCAAAATCGCCTTGATTGCGGTACTTTTCCCTGCACCATTAGGGCCGAGTAAACAGGTGAGTTGTCCGGGTTGCAGACAAAATGAGAGGTTGCGGACTGCCCAATTGTTTCGGTAGCAAACCCCTAAGTTACGGACTTCCAACATATCCCGACGCGCATGAGAATGAATATCATTAGCATAACAGACGGGGGTTTTTTTGGCAGTCGGGGGGAATTAGACAGTAGGTCTTGGGCTGTTGGCAGTAGTGACCTGTCAACAGCCATAATGCCGGATAATAGAAACGGTAAATCTGGCTCAAATTGTAGAAAAATGTCAGCGAAGCAATCGAGAAAATGTTAAAAGATGCTGCCTAGAAAATAGGTTCGGGAAAACATCCTACTCAACAATAATAAATATGATTACCATTAAAACTTTAACTGCTCAAAAAATTACCCCAGAAACCTTTGCACCTTATGGACAATTAATTACTCCGAGTGAAGATGGTAAACCTTTTAATACCGAAGATGCACAATTGGATTTGAGTCAGGGTACGCCCCGATTTTATATTATGCGGTTGCGCGATCGCGCTCTGGGTTTTCACGAAATTGCCCGCCATCAGCAATGTACTCAGTGTTTGGGGTCATTAGGGGGTAAAATTTGGTTTCTGGCTGTTGCACCGCCTTCTGAGGCAGATTCACTCAATTTCGAGACGCTGAAAGTGTTTCAAATTCCGGGGGATTGTTTCATTAAACTCCACAAAGGAACGTGGCACGCCGGGCCTCATTTTGATGGTGGGGTGGTAGACTTTTATAACTTAGAGTTGAGCGATACGAACGAACGCGATCGCGAAGTGTATAATTTCAAAAAGCGCGATCGCATTGCTTTCAAAATACAAACCGCTTCAGACGATAGCTCGTCCTCAAGTCAGAGCTAAATTCGCATTCAGTTGGTTTGCGGATAACCGGGCAAAATGGACGCTTGTTTAGGATTATTATCGGGTTTCGTGTACCAATATGCCCAAGCTATCAAAACCGCTTGAAATGGCAAGCGAATGGCATGAAACCAGGGATTGTAAGGAATTCCTGCTAACTCAATTTGATTGACTGCCATATTAATATTTGCTGGAAAAACTGCAATAAATAAAGCAATTAAAATCCAGGCTGTGGTTCGGGAAATAGGCGGCATTAACAAAGCAAAACCGCATAAAATTTCAACTACACCGCTAATCCAAACTAAAGCTAAAGGATAAGGTAAAATATCGGGAACAATCTTAACAAAAGGCGCAGATTTAGCAAAATGAAGAACACCTGCCACTACCATACAAACGGCTAAAACGACGCGCAGAATTTCTTTGGTTTTAGGATTTAAAATCATGGAATCAATACTGATAATGTTTCGATCTAAACTCGGTATTTACGTTTTTCGTTCCCAGGTATAACCTAGGAACGAAGCTATTAGGCAAGTTAAACTTACCCCTTATTCTACCTAAGCACCCACTACTACACCCCCATTAGGATGTAAAACTTGTCCTGTCATATAAGACGAATCTTCAGAAGCTAAAAAGACAAATGAAGTCGCAACTTCTACGGGTTGTCCGGGACGTTTCATGGGGACTTGTTTGCCAAAACCTTCTACCATATCGGCATCAAAAGCATCGGGAATAAAAGGAGTCCAAATTGGTCCGGGTGCAACGCCGTTAACGCGAATTTCCTTCTCTACAAGGATTTGAGCGAGCGATCGCGTAAAGGCTAAAATTGCTCCTTTCGTAGTCGAATAACTCAGTAACGACGAGTTACCTTTGTAAGCATTAATCGAAGTAGTATTGATAATCGTACTACCTGCCTTGAGATGAGGAAGCGCGGCTTTGACAAAGTAAAACATTGCAAAAATATTTGTACTGAATATTTTACCTAAACGCTCCGGATCGATTTCGTCAAGATTAGGTTCGTAGTATTGCTCGGCAGCATTATTGACTAAGATATCTAAACGACCTGCTTTTTCAATAACTTCTCGCACAATAGATTGACAAAACTTTTCATTACTAATATCTCCAGGAAATAAGTAGCACTTTTGGTTTTGTTCTGCGACTAATTGCTGAGTTTTTTGGGCATCTTCGTGTTCGTCGAGATAGCTAATCGCCACATCTGCCCCTTCTTTGGCGTATAAAACTGCTACAGAACGACCGATACCGCTATCACCCCCCGTAATTAAAGCAACTTTGCCTTTGAGTTTTCCACTTCCTTTATAGTTGTCGCGATCGTATTGGGGTTTGGGAGTCATTTCTGACTCTAAAGCAGGCTGTCTATCTTGAGATTGAGCCGGAATATCTTTTGGCGTAATGGTCATAATATAGCTCCTAATTTTTGGGATATAAAATTGTTATAGCAAGGCTTTGAGAAAGCCAAACTACACAAAGCGTCGATCGCTCGCTATGCCGATCTTAGTTAGGAAAAAATTAGGTTGAATGCGTCTTTAGTGAGATTTCGGTAATTTTATGTTGGCATAGTTCTGTCAAAAGAAAGAGAGTGGCGAGCCAAAAAAATCGAGTAAGGTAGAATTATTTAGCTAGAGATAAAGTCTCTGAGATTAAGTAGGGGTTTCGCTATTATTTGAGGCATTCAAGTTAGTTTCGGTTCTACAAATCGATTCAGCTAATATTAGCCCCTGACCCCAACCTGAATGAAGTTCGTCAATTTCGCAATCGATAAAACAACCAATGGCTTCTAGTAATGCGGTAAGAATATCCCAGGTTTGAGTGGATTTCCAACAGATATATTCTTGAGCGAGGTAAATGGTTTGATGACGGGGAGAAAAGGTGCTATTCAACCCATGAATTTCTTCAGAACAACAAATTTGGATTTGAGGTAACGACTCAAAATGATAGTTTTCCCAATCTTGGCAGAGTTGTTCGAGTTTTTGTCGATTGAAACTATTGCCGTAGATGCGTCGCGTGGCTTGTATCAGTTTGCCATTCCGAGCAATGGTACTGAGGAGGCTTTCTAACTTCGTACAAATGTGACCAATTGTGTCTTGAACGACAGCCTTATTCCCTGATGCGATGGTGTTGTCGAAACAAGTTGTAGTTGCACTCATTGTGATTCTCCCGTACATCTGAACAATGTGTAAAGATAAACTTCAGGTTTGTGTACTGAACTGTATCTCTATGGAGACGCAACTTATGCAGTTAGGCAGAAATTATTTGACAAATTCTCGGTATTTTAGCAGCGCAGAAGCTGAACGTTAGAGTGGTCTTGGGGATTTTCCAGAATTTTGAACTTGCGATCGAGTTCGGCAATTTCGAGCATGAGCATAATCGAGCGTTTGGCGTTACACAAGCGGAGATGACAGCGATGTTCGCGAGCTAGACGACGCATTTTGACCAATGTAAACAAGCCGAAGTGATCGATGCGCTCAACTTCGGTTAAATCGATAATCCAGTAGGATTTTGGGGCAGTTTTGGCTTTTTTGAGACATTGGCGTAGTTGCTGTTGTAATAAAGATGCACCTTTAATATCTAAGTCGCGTTGCAGGCGTATTACGATGTTCATTGACTCATCTCCATCTTTTCTGTTTGATGAATCAATTGTCGGCGATCGCACGGAGTCTTTCATTGAGACAAATCCGGTTCTCAGGTGAATTAGTCGGGGGTTCTGCGTGACAGCACTGAGAGAATGGTCGCGATCGCGATCGCAAAGTTGTGGTATTCTCCGTTCTAATCCGGTAAGTTCATCACCCTGCGATAATGTTCTTCAACTCCAGCCATTCGGGTAGATTGACGGTTGGTTTTCCCTTCGCTATGCTCCAACAATTGTTGGCGTAAATTGGCAAGATCGATCCGAGTAGGCGTACCGCGAGCCACGACGATCTCGCCCTTTACCCAAACCGAATCTACCACATTCTGGGGTCGTCCCATGACGAGTAAACTAATCGGATCGGTACGGGGTAACAGCGAAAGCTGCGTGAGGTCATACAGCACCAAATCCGCCTGTTTGCCTTCGGTAAGCGATCCCACCTCTGATGCCAAGCCAATGCCCTGGTAACCGCCCTCAGAAGCCATTTTAACTGCCTCTCGCGGTGCAATCCACTGACGATAATCTGGGTCAGTGATATTATGCAGAAACGAACCCACTTTCAGCACTTCTAGTAAATCTTGGCCGTCGTTACTGGCAGCCCCGTCACACCCAAACGAGACGTTAATCCCGGCTTGACGATATTTCAAAATCGGTGCGATACCACTACCCAAGCGTAAGTTACTGAGGGGATTGTGAACTACTGTTGAATGGGTTGCAGCCAAAATCTCGATATCGGAGTCATCGAGCCAGACGCAGTGAGCCAAAGAGGTGCGATCGCCTAAAAAACCAATCTGCTTGAGATATTCTACCGCACTAAAACCGTATTTTTCTTGAGCTAATAGTTGTTGGGCTTTGGTTTCGAGTAAATGTGCGTGACGACAAACATTATAGCGATCGCTCAATTCCACACAACCCCTAAATAACGCCTCCGAACACAACTGAATCCCCGTCGGAGCCACCATCATCTCAATTCCCGTTTCGGGGGCATGAAATTGCGCGATCGCCTGCTCCATCAAATTTAACACTTGCTGGGTCGAGTAGTGATACTCCTCCAAATCCCGGTCTTCTCCCCCATCGGGAATCCCCTTGGATTGGGTTTCATCTTGAATTAGCGGCCCGATAAACGCCCGCATCCCGATTTCTTGATAAGCTCGTACTGTGGCTGCAACGCTTTCGAGTTCCTTCCCCGGAATCCACACCAAATGATCCACAACGCAAGTCCCCCCCGATAACAGGGTTTCTGTGGCAGTGAGTAACGCACTGAGGTAAATTTGTTTGGGGTGGAGGGGTGAAAATTCGTGGAGTTCTTCAATCCACAACTCTAGAGGATAAAGCGGAATCATCCCCCGTTGCCACATTTCCGAGGAGTGGGTGTGAGCGTTGACAAAACCGGGGAGGAGTAATTTGTTTTGACCATCGATAACTTCTCCCACTGGGTCGAGATCGGGGGCAATAGCGGTAATGCGATCGCCTTCAATCCGTACATCTACAATTGTATAACCTTCTGCGGCGGGAATTACAGTTTGTTTGATAGTAAAGCTCACAACAAAACTCAAGATAATTGGCTGTGTTAATTATAGGTTGGTTGTTGGTCACAATCCCAACTTCCTCCCCCTCTCTTAACAAGTGTATAATTTTAAAATTGGCTGGGTAAATTGGTAGAAGAGAAGCGAAAATTCAGAACTCTCAAATTAATAGAACTGCCTAAAACCCCATAATTCTTGCTACTCACTCATCACTTCAATAAACTATGTCTTTTGTTGGTTTACACATTCACAGCGATTACAGCCTGCTTGATGGCGCTTCCCAACTGCCAAATTTAGTGGATCGCGCTGTAGAATTAGGAATGCCCGCGATCGCCCTAACAGATCACGGAGTTATGTATGGGGCAATTGAGTTAATTAAAACTTGTCGTAAAAAAGGAATTAAACCCATTATTGGCAATGAAATGTATGTCATTAATGGCGATGTAGAAAAGAAGCACAAACGCATTCGGAAGTATCATCAAGTTGTTTTAGCAAAAAATACTCAAGGGTATAAAAATTTAACAAAATTAACAACCATTTCTAATCTCAAAGGGTATCAAGGTACGGGAATATTTGCACGTCCCTGTATTAATAAAGAATTATTAGAACAATATCGCGAAGGCTTGATTGTTACCAGTGCTTGTTTAGGAGGAGAAGTTCCCCAGAGTATTCTGAAATACGACCTCAAACGCGCTAGAGAAGTTGCTAAATGGTATAAAGACGTTTTTGGGGATGATTATTATTTAGAAATTCAAGACCACGGTTCGGCAGAAGACCGAATTGTGAATGTCGAGTTAGTTAAAATTGCGCGAGAATTTGACATTAAAATCATTGCAACCAATGACTCTCATTTTATTTCTTGTTATGACGTAGAAGCCCATGATGCTTTACTGTGCATTCAGACCAAAAAGCTAATTACCGAAGATAAGCGACTGCGGTATAGCGGTACAGAGTATTTAAAATCTGCCGAGGAAATGAAGCAACTGTTTCGCGATCATCTGAGCGATGAAATTATCGAGGAGGCGATCGCGAATACTTTAGAAATTGCTGAAAAGGTACAGCCTTATAGTATTATGGGCGAACCTCGTATCCCCGATTATCCCGTTCCTGCGGGTCATACAGCCGACACTTATCTCGAAGAAGTGACCTGGGAAGGACTCATAGACCGCCTCAAATGTCGTTCTCGCAATGAAATAGAAACGACTTATAAAGAACGTCTCGAATACGAATTGGTAATGATGCAAAAGATGGGTTTTTCAACCTATTTTTTAGTGGTTTGGGACTATATCAAATATGCACGCGATCGCCATATTCCCGTAGGCCCAGGACGAGGTTCTGCGGCGGGTTCTTTGGTGGCTTATGCCTTAAAAATAACTAATATTGACCCAGTTCACCACGGCTTACTATTTGAGCGTTTCCTCAATCCCGAACGTAAATCAATGCCAGATATTGACACCGACTTTTGCATCGAACGTCGGGATGAAATGATTAAATATGTAACCGAAAAATACGGGAAAGATAACGTCGCGCAAATTATTACATTTAACCGCATGACCTCCAAAGCGGTACTCAAAGATGTAGCGCGAGTCCTCGATATTCCCTACGCAGAATCCGACCGTATGGCGAAATTAATTCCGGTTGCGCGGGGAAAACCAGCGAAATTGAAAGTAATGATTTCTGATGAGACTCCCTCCCCAGAATTTAAAGAAAAGTACGATACTGACTCCCAAGTTCGTCATTGGTTAGACATGGCAATTCGCATCGAAGGAACAAACAAAACCTTCGGGGTTCATGCTGCGGGGGTGGTTATTTCTTCTCAACCTCTCGATGAAATTGTCCCACTTCAGTTTAATAATGAAGGGGCTGTCATTACCCAATTTTCTATGGAAGATTTAGAGTCTTTGGGATTGTTAAAAATGGACTTCCTAGGATTGAAAAATCTTACTACGATTCAGAAAGCAGCAGAATTAATCCAACAAAACCGAGGAATTACCCTTGATGTAGACGAACTCCCCCTCCACGAACGCAAAGCCTTAGAAATTCTCAAAAAAGGTACAGCGAAAAAGCTACCCCCCGATATCAAAACTACTCACGATTTATTCCGCGATGGTCAACTCGAAGGCATATTTCAATTAGAGTCGGAAGGGATGCGTCAAATTGTGCGAGATTTGAAACCATCGGGGATTGAAGATATTTCTTCGATTCTAGCTTTATATCGTCCCGGGCCTTTGGATGCGGGGTTAATTCCGATGTTTATTAACCGCAAACACGGACGCGAACCCATTCAGTACGATCATCCTTTACTCGAAAAGATTTTGGATGAAACTTACGGTATTTTGGTTTATCAAGAACAGATTATGAAAACCGCCCAAGATTTGGCGGGATATTCCCTCGGACAAGCGGATTTGCTACGCCGCGCGATGGGAAAAAAGAAGATTTCGGAGATGCAGAAACACCGGGAAATTTTTATTGACGGGGCAACAAAGAACGGCGTAGATTCACATATTGCCGAACATTTATTCGACCAGATGGTAAAGTTTGCCGAGTATTGTTTGAGTTACGATACTGAAGTCTTGACGGTAGAATATGGTGCGATCGCGATTGGTAAGATTGTCGCAGAAAAATTAGCCTGTTCGGTATACAGTATTGACCCCAACGGCTATATTTATACGCAGGCGATCGCGCAATGGCATTATCGCGGTATGCAAGAGGTATTCGAGTACCAACTGGAAGATAACACCGTAATTCGCGCTACCAAAGACCATAAATTCTTGACCGCAGATCATCAAATGTTACCTATTGATGAAATTTTTGAACGGGGTTTAGAGTTGAAAAAATGCTCTCAACCTCAGCCTGTAAAAGAGTTAGTTTTAGGTTAAATATAAGGCGATTTACTTTCCATAACTGGGGGCATAATTAACATTACACCAACGGGGGATGATTTTGATGTCGAAAAGTCATATTCGTTTGAACCAAACGACGCGAGAATGGGTGATTTATGCCCCCAGTCGTAAACAACGTCCCCAGGATTTTAAACAAGTTGATCTTGTCGAAACAGAAAGTCATTATTGTCCCTTTTGTCCTGAAAATGAAGACCGTTTAGAACCTGTTATTTTAGAGTTACCCAACCCTGTCGGAGAAGGTTGGCAAACGCGAGTGGTTGAGAATAAATATCCCGTTTTAACCCCGGATACTCACCCAAATCGCAAGATGAATGGCATTTATATTACGATGATGGGCTATGGCAAACATGAAGTAGTGATCGAAAGTCCTCATCACGATCGAGATATTGCTACAATGCCATTAAAAGCTGTTGAAACTGTTATTGAAACTTATCATCAACGCTATTTGGAATTAATGACAGCCCATGAAAATATGATGGTCATTATTTTCCGCAATCATGGTAAAAAAGCCGGGGCTTCGTTACAACATCCCCACTCCCAAATTATCATGACAGGCATAGTTCCCCAGCATATTCGCTTACGAGAAAGGGAAGCCCAACGTTATTATGACCAATGGGCAAGATGTTTGTATTGTAATATGCTGTATTTTGAATTACATACAGCAACACGCATTATTTCTGAAAATCATTCTTTTGTTTGTTTTGTTCCTTTTGCGGCTGAAGTTCCTTTTGAAATGTGGATTATTCCCAGAGAACATCAGGCAGATTTTGGTAGTATTTCTGCGCGGCAAAAAACGGATTTGGCTTTAATTCTAAAAGATGCTTTGGGGCGGTTATATCGTAAGTTAAACAACCCCGATTATAACTATGTCATTAACACCGCAGCCCGTTATAAAGCCGACGAACCTCAAGTTCATTGGTATTTACAAATTCGTCCTCGTTTGACCACTCCTGCGGGCTTTGAAATTGGTTCGGGTATGAATATTAATCCCTCCATTCCTGAGTTGGATGCGAAGTTTTTACGGTCTTAAGTTATGGGTTATTAATGATAAGATTTTAAGAGGCAGTAGGTAGTAGGTAGTAGGCAGTGGGAAATAGTTTAGTGTAGTTATTAGTTATTTTAGATTGATTTTAAACTCGTTCCTAGGTTATACCTGGGGACGAAAAAACAAGGCTCTGCTTTGATTGAGATAATTCTCTATTATCAAGAAAAACTAGATGCTAGTTTACCTTTAAAATAAAAATACCAGATAAAAAACATTTTATTTTTTTGCGATCGCCCCCTATAATCT
>JAWQFT010000031.1:0-43428 GCA_035968055.1 Jaaginema sp. PMC 1080.18
GATCGCCCCCTATAATCTAGATATAATAAAGTATTGCAAAAAAGATAAAACATCAAAAATATGGTTGACCAAAAAGTTGCACCGTATGGGTCTTGGAAATCGCCCATTACTACCGATTTGATCTTATCAGGAAGTGTAGGGATTGGGGGTGTTGCCGTTGCGGGAGAGGATTTATTCTGGGTAGAATCTCGTCCCTCAGAAGGGGGTCGAAATGTATTAGTAAAACGCAGTCTCGACGGTACAGAAAGCGATGTTACTCCCCAAGATTTTAACATTCGGACGCGGGTACATGAATATGGCGGCGGTTCGTTTTTAATGACTGAAGATACTCTTTATTTTTCTAATTTTGCCGACCAAAGATTATACAAACAAGCTTTAGACGGAGAACCACAACCCCTAACCCCAGAAAGTGCTTGGCGTTATGCAGATGCAGTTTTAGATAGCCCAAGAAGTCGCCTAATTTGCGTCGGAGAAGACCACAGCAATCCCGACACCGAACCCGTAAATTGTTTAATCGCGGTTGATATTAATTCCGGGGAAATTACTACACTTGTTTCCAAAAATGACTTTTATAGTTCTCCCCGCTTAAGCCCCGATGGAACGCAACTCGCTTGGGTAGAATGGAGTCATCCTAATATGCCTTGGGATAGTACCCAATTGAAAGTAGCGAATCTTAATGAAGATGGTTCTATTGGGGAAATAAAAACCGTTGCAGGTCAAAAAGCAGAAGCAATATGTGCGCCAATGTGGTCGCCAGATGGAGTATTATATTTTGTGAGCGATCGCGAAAATTGGTGGAATCTTTATCGGGATAATGGCAAAGTCGAAATTGTCTATCAAATGGCTGCCGAATTTGGTTATCCTCATTGGGTATTTGGCATTCAACCCTATCGCTTCAAATCCGCCACTGAAATTATTTGCACCTATTCCCAAAATGGCAGCACCAAATTAGCGAAAATTAATACTGAAAGCAAAACTTTAACAAACATCGAAACCCCCTTTACCAGTATCGGTTCTCTCAAAATCAAAGGAGATTTCCTCTATTTTATCGCCGGGTCGCCTACTGAAACCACACAATTAGTCGAACTCAATCTCAATACTGGCAACACCCAAACCCTAAAAAAATCCAGTTCCGTTGAAGTCGATTCCGGTTATCTTTCCGTCCCCGAACAAATCGAATTTCCCACCCAAGACGGTAAAACCGCTTATGCCTGGTTCTATCCACCCCAGAATCGGGACTACAAAGCCCCAGAAGGCGAGTTGCCGCCCCTTTTGGTCAAAAGTCATGGCGGCCCCACTGCGGCGGCTTCAGCGACCTTTAACTTGCGGATACAGTATTGGACGAGTCGCGGCTTTGCCTATGTGGATGTGAATTATGGAGGAAGTACGGGCTATGGTCGCGAGTACCGCCAGCGCTTGAACGGGAAATGGGGTATTGTCGATGTAGAAGATTGTACCCAAGCGGCGCAATATCTGGCGCAACAAAAAAGGGTCGATCGCGATCGCCTCGCCATTGCCGGAGGGAGTGCCGGGGGTTATACTACCCTTGCGGCGCTGACTTTTCGGGATGTCTTCAAAGCCGGAGCGAGTTATTATGGCGTTAGCGACTTGGAAGCCCTGGCTAAAGATACCCACAAATTTGAATCTCGCTACCTCGACGGGCTGATTGGGGCGTATCCTGAAGAAAAGGAAATCTACGAAGCGCGATCGCCCATTCATTATACCGAGCGCCTGTCCTGTCCGGTCATCTTTTTCCAGGGACTCGAAGATAAGGTTGTCCCTCCCAACCAAGCCGAAGCTATGGTAGAAGCCCTCAAAGCCAAAGGTTTACCCGTGGCTTATGTCCCCTTCGAGGGAGAACAACACGGCTTTCGTCGCGCCGAAAACATTAAACGGGCTTTAGACGGAGAATTTTACTTCTATTCGCGAGTTTTTGGCTTTGAAGCCGCCGATACCCTCGATCCCGTCGAAATTTTTAACTTATAGAGCGACGTAGTTCTATAACTAAAACCTTTTCTCCCAAGGTGCGAGATTAATCTTAATTTCGCAAAAGTACAACATTAGTATTTAATTCTAGTTGAGGAAAAGTAGGTGAAATAATGCCTTCTTCATCGCGAAAAATAGTAGCATCATAAAGCCCTTCCACTAACGTACAAACTGTTACTTGAAATTGCAACGGATCGACAATCCAATACTCAGCAATATTCAATACGGCATATTCAGAAAACTTGCTGCGGTAATCTGTCGTTTTTGTCGATTCGCTGACCACTTCAACCACTAATATAGGAGGTGCTTCATTAAGGTCGATAATAGCTTCGCGATTGGCTAAACTTTCCCATTGTTCCAGGGGGAGAACGGTAATATCGGGGATGCGAGAAGTATCCCAACGTCCCCCGCGAGGAGAACGAACGCCAATTCGCATATCTTTGGATGTCGAAGGTAGATTGCGCTGACGAATTTCTGCTTTAAAGCAATCATTTAAAAAATCAGAAATCGCGCCGTGTTTTCCCGTTCCTAAGCTCATCGGTAGCAATTCTCCTGCAACTAATTCATAGCGTTGATTTGTGCCGTCGTTATAGTTTTGATATTCAGCAAAGGTGAGTTTTTGGGTAGTTGTGGTCATCGCGATCGCGCTCCAAATTTGCTAGAGTTAATTTTAGGGAATTGATATTATTATGCAGTACAGGGCGATCGCTACACGCTACGATAAAACGGCTGACAACTTCTTGGGGGCTATTCACTTAGTTGCTTCCGTCATCTGGCTTCATTGATGATACGCCCTAGATTTGCGTCGGTGGGTGAGAGAACAATTAAGCCGCTAACTTTTGCGATTGCTTGACTTCCATAATATTGCGTCCCACTGCTGCTGCAACCGGACGTAAACTGTGGACTAAATCGACCATTTCTGGTACAGATAAAGCCTGACGCGCATCAGAAATTGATTTTTCGGGCTGGGGATGGCATTCTATGATTAAACCATCTGCTCCGCAGGCGATCGCGCCCTTGGCTAAAGGTGCAATCAGTTCCCGTTTGCCCGCCGCGTGGGAAGGGTCTACAATCACAGGGAGATGGGTAAGTTGTTTGAGTGCGACGACAGCCCCCAAATCCAAGACATTGCGAGTATAAGAGTCGAAACTGCGAATCCCTCGCTCGCACAGCACCACGTTGGGATTGCCGTGGCTTAAGATATATTCAGCCGCACCGATAAATTCTTCGATGGTTGCAGCGAGTCCTCGTTTGAGTAGTACGGGCTTGTCAATTTCTCCGAGGGCTTTGAGGAGGTCGAAGTTTTGCATATTGCGACTGCCTACTTGTAGCATATCGGCTTGGGACGCGATCGCCTCAATTTGTGAAATGGCCATCACCTCGGTGACGATAGGTAGCCTGTAACGCTCCCTAATCTGCTGGAAAATCTCTAAACCTTCTTCGCCTAACCCTTGGAAGGAATAAGGGGATGTACGGGGCTTGTAGATACCGCCACGCAAACCTTGAACCGGGGCTGTCTGTAAGCCTTCTGCCACTGCTTCCATCTGGGCTAGACTTTCCACCGCACAAGGGCCGCCAATAATAACTATATCCTGACTGCCGAAAAGAGCGCGATCGCCCAACGGGATTTGTGTTACTTGTTTGTCCTGGGTTTTGGCTGCCAATTTAACATCAACCATGAAGTCAATACTCCTAAAATGAACTGTGAGAGAAATAAACCATTAAAAAACCCGAAATCTGAGACGATTCCGGGTGAAGTGTAGAATTTCGCACAACAACGACTACCCAGAACCATCCATCGGGCTAAACCACCAAAAACCAAAAAAGAACTGAGTGTCGTAAATCATTGCGCTAAAATTACCACTAAAAAAACCGCAGCTTCTCGCTTGCGGTTCGCTTCCAGGTTGCCAGCAGTTACTGGATTCACCTTTGGCGAACCATTGTAAATGACCAAAAATAAAAGCTGGACTTACTGCTATACATGAAATAGTAGGAAATTTGGAAAAATTCCAAGTCGATAACAAAAAAGTTAGCATAGGTGACATCTTGTGTCAAGGGGGTTTTTCAGTCATCAGTCATCAGTTAACAGTAATCAGTAATCAGTTACCAAATAAAAGATTCTCTTAATAACAAACAACTAATAACCAACAACCAACAACCAATAACTAATAACCAATAACCAATAACCAACAACAAACTTCATGACTTCATCTGTCTCCCTACACTGCGTGAATCCCGATTGTCCGCAGCCTTATCCCCAACCCGGACATCACAAATTTTGTCAGCGTTGTGGGACATCTTTACGTTTGCACAATCGTTATCTTCCTCGTCAACGCTTGGGAACTGGTGGTTTTGCGGTGATTTATACAGTTTGGGATAGCGTTACTCAAACTGAAAAAGTCTTGAAAATTCTCACTGTTGCTTCTGAGAAAGCTTTACAACTTTTTGAACAGGAAGCTGCGGTTTTAACCACTGTACGTCATCCTGGCGTTCCTCAAGTTGAACCCAATAGCTTTTTTCAAATTCAAACACTTCAAAATACTTTGTTTTGTTTGGTAATGGAAAAAATTCACGGTCAAACTTTGGAAGATATTTTGTTGAATCAGTATCCTCAAGGTTGCCCTGAAAACTTGGTGTTAGATTGGTTGTACCAAGCGGCGGATATTCTAACAACTCTGCATCAACATTTTATTATTCATCGCGATATTAAACCGTCCAATTTAATGTTACGAGATAATGCTTCTCAACCACAATTAGTTTTGATTGATTTTGGGGGAGCAAAACAGTTGAATACGGGGGATAGTTCAACCCGTTTGTTTTCTTCTGGTTATAGCCCCCCAGAACAAATTGCTGGAAATTTTGTCGAACCTGCGACGGATATTTATGCTTTGGGACGCACGGCAATTCACCTTTTGACGGGGCAATATCCCCCGGATTTAGAGGATGTGAGAACGGGAGAATTGTGCTGGCGCGATCGCGTTAAAATTAATCCTAAATTAGCCGCTATCATTGATAGTATGGTGCAGCTTGATATTAAACAGCGTCCTCAGCGTGCTAGGGATTTAAAAAATGACTTGGCTGTATTAATGGGCAATCCTTTATCGCCTTTGGGGAAAAACATTACGATTCCTGGTATCACTCGTGTAGTTTTACCTCAAATGCAGGGAAGAGAATGGCAAAATATATTAGCTTTATCGGGAAAAGTTAGTGTCTTTTTACTCAAGAGTTTTTATCTAACTTTAAAACTGGGTAGTCAAGCAATTACAGCAATACTGGATACAACTCACGAAGCAATCAGTGGTGGGATAGGGGCGGCAATTGGTGCAAGTTTTGGCTTTGTTTTAGCAAATTGGACTCCGGTGGGTCGTCTTTTTGCTGGGGGAATTGCTTACTATTTACCCCAAATTTTAGCCGGGATTGAAGTCACCGTTGAGCCTCAGATTTTGCTTTTTGCTTTAGCTGGTTTGGGAACGGGCTGGGGATTATCTAGGCCTAGAGGTTTTGGTCAAAGAAAACAAGTTTTATTTGCGAGTTTAACGGGGTTAGTAGGATATGTTGCGGGCTGGTTATTTTGGCAAGGAATGCCTTATGGTGTTGTTGAGAATTTTATTGCTTTGTTGTTAACAGCGGGAACAGTTTTAGTTTTGGGCTTGGGTCTACCGAGTTATATTTTATTTCATGCTTTATTTGTAGCTACCGGGACGGGGTTAGCGGTATTGGGGATTGTGTATGGGGGAGGCATTTCTCCTTTTTTGATTGCGGATTTATTGGCTCTTAATCGCTTTGATTTGACAATTATTTTTTGTAGTGGTTTGGCGATTGTTTGGGCGATCGCGCTGGGAATTAGCTATCATGCGATTGTTCCCTTATTAGCATGGCTAGAGCGCAAGTAATCCTCAAAAATAACCTATCTTTGTGGTAGAGAGCCGTAAAAGCTGACTTTATTTTTTCTTAACATAAATTTCCGGTAAAGAGTCCGGAGGGCGATCGCGTTTGTTAGAGAATAGAAAAATAAGATTATTGCAGTATCATTTCTCTAACTTAGCTTCAATTATGAGTCACGCGAATATTGTCGAAGAACCGACTTTTGCAAATGTTACGGCAGCCCAATTACGAATTCAATCTTATTTGCAGAAAACTCCAATTATTGAATCCTCTAAAATTAATCGTCAGTTCGGTACAAAAGTATATTTCAAATGCGAAAATTTACAAACAACAGGATCGTTTAAATTTCGAGGGGCGCTTAACGCTGTTTTATCTTTACCTCCAGAAATACGACAAAAGGGAATTATTGCCCATTCTTCAGGAAATCATGGCATTGCTTTAGCAAAAGTAGCGCAACAACTCCAGATTCCTTGTACAATTGTTGTCCCTTATAATGCTCCTCTCACAAAACACCAAAAAATTGCAGCTAATCAAGCCAATATCGTTTTATGCGAACCCACTTTAGCGGCTCGCGAAGCTTCTTTAAAAGAAGTTAAAGTACAAACAGGAGCAGTAGAAATTCATTCTTCTAATCATCCTCATGTTATTGCTGGGGCTGGTTCTGTGGCTTTGGAGTTCTTAAGTGAAATGCCCAATTTAGAAGTTTTAATTACTCCTGTGGGGGGTGGGGGTTTGCTGAGTGGAACGGGTTTAGTCGCAGCGCATCAGGCTTCTCCTATTGATGTTTTCGGTGCAGAACCGAGGGGGGCTGATGATGCTTATTGTTCCCTAAAAGCAGGGAAAATCATTCGCAAATCGGCTCAAACTGTTGCCGATGGATTGCGTTCGGCTTTGGGAAATTATACTTTTGAGGTCATTCGTCAAACAGTACGAGATATTCTGTTGGTAGAAGATGATAGTATTATTGAAAGTCAGCGCTGGCTTCAAGAAGAATTAGGTTTTACAGTCGAACCTTCCGCCGCAATTGTATTAGGAGCGATCGCAACTTATACAAATTTATTTAAAGATCGTGAAGTGGGAGTCGTACTTTCTGGAGGTAATGTAGACTAAATATTTGGGGTTGAAATGGGGCTTGCAAACCGCATTATCGAGGGGAAAGTTTTTATGTTTAGGCAATATCGACCTGGGTTAAAATTAATCGCGATCGCCTGTATAGTTGTGATAGTTTGCGGGTTGCTAACGACTCGTTTACCTGCTAATCTCGCTCAAGACTTGTTATATCGAGGTTCTCAAGGCCCGGAAGTGACGAAGTTGCAACATACCCTTCAGCGTCAAGGGTATCTCGAAGGGGAAGCAGATGGCATTTATGGACGAGAAACGCAGCAAGCGGTCAGAAAAATGCAAAAAACGGCGGGAATTGCTGTAGATGGCATTGTCGGGCCGCAAACCTCATCAGTTTTATTGAAAAACTCTGGTAATTCTTCGCTGGGAATGTCGCAAGCTCAAGCTACCACTGTCTCAGAAGATAGCAGCGATCTGGCCTTGATGCCTCCCGATATTCAAGATATTCTAGACCGGGGGACGTTGCGTGTGGCCTTACTCGGACGCGATAATCCCCCGTTTTTCCGGGTGGATGAAGACCGAGGGAGTCGCGACGAACCCCTTGAAGGCTTGGATATTGCGATCGCGTCCGCTTTGGCCGGAGAATTAGATGTTGAGGTGGAGTTTATCCGGTCAGCGCAAACCTTCGACGAAGTGGTAGAGTTGGTGTATCGTCGGGAGGCGGATTTAGCGATTTCTAAACTCAGCCAAACCTTGAAACGCGCGCGTCGGGTACGCTTTTCTCAACCTTATGTCACGATGCGTCAAGCGTTACTCGTCAATCGCTTGCAGTTAGCAAAGGTGTCTAACGGGGACACACCAGCCGCAGCTATTCGCAATTTTAACGGTTCTATGGCGGTGATTGAGGATTCGTCTTATGTCAACTTTACCCGCGAGCGCTTCCCCAAGGCAACGGTGGTAGAATATCCAACTTGGAAAGAGGCTATTGCAGCCGTGGTTTCGGGGGAAGTAGTTGCGGCTTATCGCGATGAGTTGGAAGTCAAAAAAGTCGCCTTATTGCAACCGGATGTAGCTTTGCAATTACAAACTGTGGCTTTAACCGATACCAAGGATGCCATTGCGGTAGCCGTTCCTTGGTCAAATACACAACTTCTGGCTTTTGTCAATCAGTATTTTCAAACTGTTGATGCTAACTATACCGCAGATAAAGTTTTGGAAAAATACAGCGATTTACTTGAATAAGTGCAATGTTCAGTCATTTTTTCGGGCTTTTATGGGGTTAAATCTTTATGATTCGCAAATTTGCACCTTCACGAAACTGGAAACGAATTTACCAAACTACCTTAGCCGTTTTGCAAAGTCCTTGGACGATTTTAGTCAGTGTTGTGTTGGGGGTAGCAATTGGATTGTGGAATAAAAACTTAGCTAGTGCGATCGCTCCCTTGGGGAATTTATACTTAATTTTATTGAAGATGTGTGTTTTGCCGATTCTATTATCGGCTATCACCATGAGTATTGGTCGCTTGATGACCAGTCACGATGCAAAACGCTACATCAAGCGCATTTTAATTGTCTTTCCGGTGGGTTGGTTGGGGGTGAGCTTACTAGGAACAATTGTAGCCGCGATCGCCGGTCCGGGACGCAATTTACCCACTTCAGTTTTAGAAACTTTAGGGGTTTTAGTCAACGAATCCGCGATTGATTTGGAACTCTCTCTCGAAGGCCCCCTTCCTCAAGAAGAACCTCTCCCCGGACTGGGAGATTTTTTGTACAACATGGTCCCCGATAATATTTTTGAAGCCCTCAGTCAAGGAGACAGTTTGCAAGTGCTATTTTTTGCTATTGTTTTCGGGACAGCTTTGGGGCTAGTTGGGGGAACAGTTGCAGAGACTTTATTTGCGACCCTAGAAGCCATTTATCGCTCGTTTAACAAGCTGATTCAGTGGTTTACGTTGATTTTGCCCCTAGGCTTGTGTAGCTTGCTGGCCGCGCAAATTGCTGACTTGGGAATTGATATTATGTTGGCGATGATCGATTTTGTGATTATCGTCATCTTGACTTTTGGGGTATTGTATCTGATTGGGACGTTGATTATTTGGCGTTATGCTCGCTGTTCCCTGACGAGGGTTTTTGCAGTGTTGCGAGAACCCACGATTTTAGCTTTAGCGACTCGTAGCAGCTTGGCTTGCATTCCTTCTGCTATCTCTGCAATGCACGATGCGTTACGCTTTGACCGCAAAACGACGGATTTGGTTGTCCCTCTCGCGGTTACTTTGTGTCGCTTTGGTTCGGTAGTTTATTTTGCTTTAGCTGCCTTATTTGTGGCGCAACTCTATGATAATACCTTGGGTTTGGGGGGATACGCGATCGCCATTTTCGCCTCGATTTTAGCGGGAATGGCGACATCAGGAGTTACTGGGGTCTTGACTCTAACTTTACTGCAATTAGTTCTCGATCCCTTGGGCTTACCTCTAGAAGCGGCTTTGGTCTTATTTATCGCCATCGATCCCATTGTCGATCCTTTTCGGACATTAGGTATCGTTCATACCAGTTTAGCTGCAACTGCCGCGATCGCCGACCTCGAACCCGCACCTGATAATTTTGCCACACCACCTGTTTCCTTAAAAGTGTAGGAAATCTAAGCATTTTCTTCCCAATTTACGCCTTCATAAAGAGTGGCAATTTCACATTCAAATTCTATACTTGGTAATTGGATAGTTTCGTTCGCTTCATAAGGAAAATACGCCCACATTTTCCCCTCACCGCGACGATAAACTTCTACTCTTTGGGCTTCCGAATCGACTAAAACGTATTCCTGCAAACTGGAAATCCGTCGATAATAACCAAACTTTTCGCCGCGATTATAAGCAGCCGTACTGGGAGATAATACTTCAATAATTACGCTGGGATGCTCGATGAAGTTCCGAGCATTTAAATCTTCCTCATTACAAGTTACTGCTAAATCGGGATAGAAAAAACACTGATTTTGTCGGTCTTGTACCTTCACATCTGAGACATAAGCATCACAACCTCTAGCCTTGAGATGAGGATACAAAGTTCTGTAAAAGTTGAGTGCAATTTTATTATGAGGGATTGTACTCCCCGTCATGGCGATAATTTCGCCGTTGATATATTCGTGACGCAGTTCTTGTTTCGCTTCCCATTCGAGATATTCTTCAACCGTCATAGACGGCAGTTCTTGAAATTGAGCAACCATTGTCTTTTTTTCCAAAATTGATAGTTTTATTGTAACGTCAAACTCCTAAAAATTGCAGTTACTAATGACTTTTATTATAAGGTAATGAAACTACTCAAAACTCCTAAAATAAAATTCAGGTCGCTCAAAAAATATTCATTAACATCAACCTCTACAACATTATCAGTTAACCTTAAAAACTTCCAATTTGTTCCAGTGGTAACGCTACCATAAATGGTTGTCACTTGATTATCTTGACGTTGATTAAAAATTTGGGCTGCGTACATCGAAGCAATACATTGACCCAAACCGGATTGAATATTATCGTTTTTGGCCTCGACAATAATAGCAACGGGGGCTTTAATAATTAACTGGGAAGGGGATTGACTAATCAGGAAGTCGCAAAATCCCACTAAACCGCGATTAGGATCGATATTAAATTCTCGTCCTGAAAATAAGCTAATTTGAGAATTAAATCGCTTTTTGAGTTCAATCAAAATGGGCGTTAAAATCATTTCTGAGCGAGCTTTTTCTGTAGCAATTTCTAAGGCTAACGGTAAGTTATATTCAATAATTTCTTGTAAAAGGGGGCTGGCTGCGACTTTCTCAATTTGTGCAACCCAACCCCGACTTTCTTGAAGATTGAGTCCTAACAAAGGTTCAATTTGTTCGAGTTGAAACTGACTATAAGACATTTTAATTAGTGAAGATTAAGAACCCCGGTTTTTTATCGGCTGACACAATATAGTTAGAATTTGACTACAGAAACCGAGGTTCTCAAAAGTGGTTGTATTTGTCGTAGAAAAACGGTGAATTAAAACAAGAAATAACGCTGGGCCATCGGTAACACAGTCGCAGGTTCACAGGTTAACAATTCCCCGTCAGCCCGCACTTCGTAAGTTTCCGCATCAACTTCGATGTGGGGTAGAATATCATTGAGTTTCATGTCGGCTTTGCTGAGGTTGCGGGTATTGGCGACAGGTGCGATAATTTTCTGGAGGCTGAGGCGATCGCGTATTCCCGACTCCATTGCAGCTTGGGAGACGAAAGTATAGCTAGTGCTAGAGACAGCCTTACCGAAACTGCCAAACATGGGCTGGGAGTGAATCGGTTGGGGAGTGGGAATACTGGCATTAGCATCTCCCATTTGCGCCCAAGCGATCGCGCCTCCTTTAATAATAATCTCAGGTTTAACCCCAAAAAAGCTGGGTTTCCAGAGGCAGAGATCGGCCAGTTTCCCGGCTTCTACTGAGCCAACATAATCGGCAATGCCGTGGGCGATCGCGGGATTGATGGTATATTTAGCAACATAACGCTTGGCTCGCAAGTTATCATTACGGTCGCTATCTTCCGGTAAAGCTCCGAATTGTACCTTCATTTTATGAGCCGTTTGCCAAGTGCGAATCACCACTTCCCCCACTCGTCCCATCGCTTGGGAATCCGAAGCAATCATACTAAATGCGCCCCGGTCGTGTAAAATATCCTCGGCGGCAATAGTTTCGCGACGAATGCGAGATTCTGCAAAAGCGACATCCTCTGGTACATTGCGGTCGAGGTGATGACAGACCATCAACATATCGAGATGTTCTTCGAGGGTGTTGGCGGTGTAGGGACGAGTGGGATTGGTTGAGGAAGGTAAAACATTGGCCTGACCGCAAACTTTGATAATATCAGGAGCATGACCGCCCCCTGCCCCTTCGGTGTGATAAGTGTGAATAACGCGGTTTTTAAATGCCGCGATCGTATCTTCGACAAAGCCCGCTTCGTTAAGGGTGTCGGTGTGGATGGCAACTTGCACGTCGCATTCATCGGCAACTCGCAAGCAAGTATCAATCGTCGCAGGAGTTGTACCCCAGTCTTCGTGCAGCTTTAAGCCCATCACTCCAGCGACAATTTGCTCGGCTAATCCTTCCGGTTGACTGCTATTCCCTTTACCGAGAAAACCGAGATTCATGGGGAAAGCTTCGGCGGCTTCGAGCATTTTGTGAATATGCCAAGCCCCAGGAGTACAGGTGGTGGCATTTGTCCCGGTTGCAGGGCCTGTCCCTCCCCCAATCATGGTTGTAATCCCAGAGGCGATCGCGGTTTCGATTTGCTGCGGACAGATAAAATGGATGTGGGAATCAATGCCCCCAGCCGTGAGAATCATCCCCTCCCCCGCGATCGCCTCTGTCGCCGGACCGATGATAATATCAACGTTATCCTGGATGTAAGGATTGCCCGCTTTGCCAATTTTGTGAATCTTGCCGTCTTTGAGACCAATATCCGCCTTGACAATGCCCCACCAATCCAGAATCAGGGCGTTGGTAATGACGGTATCTACAGCCCCGTCAGCGCGGGAAATGGGGGACTGTCCCATGCCGTCGCGAATCGTCTTCCCTCCCCCAAACTTGACTTCCTCGCCGTAGGTGGTCAAGTCTCGTTCAACTTCAATAATAATCTCTGTATCGGCTAAACGCACGCGATCGCCAGTAGTAGGGCCAAAGGTTTCAGCGTAAGCTCGCCGATTCATACGATAACTCATAATTTCTCGTTCACTAACCCGTATGGGTGCTACTGTATCAAAGAATTATCGTTAATGGCGCGATCGCAGTATTAGTTGACACGCTGGGGGAGTACAGTTTTTAAGTAGCAGCTAAATCGAGCGCTTTTAATGGTTTTCCCTCAATATTTGCTTCATTTTACGAGCATTTAGATAACTTTCGTCTTTAATTCTGTCAAATAATCTCGCTAATTCTGGGTCACCACTTCTAATGGCAGTTTGACGATAAGCTTCAGAAGTTGCCGCATTTTCTAGTGAAGTTTCAATAAAACTCACTAAATCGTGGTTTTTCTCCTGAAAATGGGGGGTAGATTTATATTCTTGTTGCATGGTTATAAAAAATTAGTAAAACTGTTTTAAAAAGATTTCACCTCATCATAAATGTTCCGACTCGTCAAGATCGTCTTGCTTTCGATAGAGTTACCGTTATTTGCAAACGCAGTTTCTGACTTCGTGAATTCTCCGAAAATTTACGGATGTGGAGATTACTGACTGCTTCAGAAAAATTGCCTATTTTTGAGTATTTAATAACGCTCTCGCGCCCTAGAAGAAGTAATTTGAAAAGAACGATCGATTTGTTCGCATAATGCGAGAGTTTCAGGGATTTCTTTCGCCATTCCCCAGTTTCCCACAGCACTCAAAAACCCTCGTAAATCGGCTTGCAAAGACGCGATCGCGGTAAAATACACCAAGAACTCAAAATAAATAAGCGAATCATAATATAATATGGATGTCAAAGCCGCGATCGCGTGGGAAGCCGGACAACCCCTCAGCCTTGAAACCGTACAACTTGAAGCCCCCAAAGCCGGAGAAGTCCTCGTTGAAATCAAAGCTACAGGGGTTTGCCATACCGACGCTTACACCCTTTCTGGTGCTGACCCCGAAGGCTTATTTCCTGCTATTTTAGGCCATGAAGGTGCAGGAATTGTTGTCGAAGTTGGCGACGGTGTAACTAGCCTAAAACCCGGCGATCGTGTAATACCTTTATACACCCCAGAATGTCGTCAATGTAAATTTTGTTTGAGTCAAAAAACAAATTTATGCCAAGCGATTCGCGCCACCCAAGGTAAAGGTTTAATGCCCGACGGCACAAGCCGCTTTTCTCTAAATGGTAAGCCTATTTACCATTATATGGGAACATCAACCTTCGCTAACTATACCGTTTTACCCGAAATTTCCCTCGCCAAAATTCGCGAAGATGCTCCTTTTGAAACCGTTTGTTATATTGGCTGTGGCGTTACTACCGGAATTGGTGCAGTAATATTTACCGCTAAAGTTGAAGCTGGCGCAAATGTCGTTGTGTTTGGCTTAGGAGGCATTGGTTTAAATGTTATCCAAGGCGCAAAAATGGTTGGGGCTGATAAAATTATCGGCGTGGATATCAATCCTGCGAAACGTCAAATTGCCGAACAATTTGGCATGACCCATTTTGTCAATCCTCGCGAATTAGAAGGCGATTTAGTAAGTCATATTGTCGAACTTACCGATGGCGGTGCAGACTTTAGTTTTGAATGTATTGGTAATGTAAATGTAATGCGCCAAGCCCTCGAATGCTGTCATAAAGGTTGGGGAGTTTGTACTATTATCGGCGTTGCGGGGGCAGGACAAGAAATTAGTACCCGTCCCTTCCAATTAGTTACTGGACGAGTCTGGAAAGGTAGTGCTTTTGGCGGTGCGAGAGGACGCACTGATGTCCCCAAAATTGTTGATTGGTATATGGAAAATAAGATTAATATTGATGACTTGATTACCCATACTATGCCAATTGAAAAGATTAATGATGCTTTTGAATTGATGCACAAAGGCGAGTCAATCCGCACCGTATTGACGTTTTAATTTATTCCTAAGTAGGGTGGATATCGCCCACCTCTATAAAAGTTAAGATGGGTGGGCAGACATTTCTCTAATGCCAGGTCTAAAGCCCTGACTACAAACAGATAATGATCGATTTACTGTGGGTTTTGCTATCAGCCGGTTTAGTATTTTTGATGCAAGCCGGATTTATGTGCCTTGAATCTGGGTTGACGCGATCGAAGAATAGTATCAATGTTGCCGTCAAAAATATGGCAGATTTTGGCTTATCTTTTGCTATCTTTTGGGGGACGGGTTATGGGATTATGTTTGGTCAATCTCAGTGGGGTTGGTGGGGAACAAATCAGTTTTTCTTTGGGGGAACAGAAGGTGCATCGCAGACAGCTTTTTTCCTTTTCCAAGCGATGTTTTGCGGGACAGCTACCACGATTATTTCCGGGGCTGTAGCAGAGAGATTGCGTTTCAAAGCGTATGTGGCGATCGCGTCTTTGGTCGCAGGATTAGTTTACCCGTTTTTGGGACATTGGGCTTGGAATCAGGAAGGTTGGCTGCGCGATTTGGGCTTTGTGGATTTTGCCGGATCGACGGTGGTTCACAGTTTGGGGGCTTGGATCAGTTTAGCAGCTTTGAGTTTGGTCGGCCCGCGTCAGCAGCGCTTTGTAGACGGTAAACCCCAAAAAATTCAAGGGTCTAATATGCCTTTTTCGGTGTTGGGGGCGTTGTTGTTGTGGTTTGGTTGGATTGGTTTTAATGGGGGGAGTACCTTGGCGTTAAACGCACAAGTCCCCGGTATTGTCCTCAATACGTTGTTATCTGGGTCAATGGGGATGATAACTGGGGCTGTGTTTAGTTTGGTGCGACATCGGGTTTTGGAGGTAGAATTACTGATTAACGGGTCTTTGGCGGGATTGGTGGCGGTAACGGCTTGTTGTCACGCTATTCCTACCGGAGTCGCCGCTATTGTCGGGATTACGGGGGCGGCAGTGGCTTGGTGGGTGACAGATTTACTCGAAACATGGCAAATTGATGATGCGGTGGGGGCGATCGCGGTTCATGGTGGGGCAGGATTATGGGGAACGCTGTGTGTGGGGCTATTTGGGTCGCTAGAGGTACTAGATACGGGGCTGAGTCGCAGCGCCCAAATCGGCGTACAGTTGTTGGGAATGGGGGTAACAGGCTTGTGGGCGTTTGGGGTGAGTGGCTTGCTGTTGTGGGGCTTAAATCGCGTGGTGGCGTTGCGCGTGTCCCCGGAAGCAGAAGTGATGGGGTTGAATATCTGCGAACATCACGCCAAAACTGAGGTGTACGATCTGTTTGAAATTATGGATTATCAAGCCCGGACTCACGATCTCAGTTTGCGAGCCCCGGTTGAACCGTTTACGGAAGTGGGACACATTGCCACTCGCTACAATCAAGTGATGGATGCTTTGGAGGCACAGCATCGCGAAAATGTCAAGGATTTAGAAGATTTGTATTATCTGGCGGCGATCGCGGTGGGGGTGTTAGATAAGAATAGCAGCGATCGCGCTTTACTGGATTTAGGCGATCTCGTTCATCGCGACGACGATCTCGGTATTCTTGCCAAAGCCTTACAACAATTGACTCAGACGCTCCACGAACGCGATAAAGCCCTCATCGCCGCCGAAAAAGAGATTTATCAAGAAGTTGTTAAAGCGATTCTTAAAACTCGTTTTCAAGCCGTTCCCCCCCAAGTGTATCAACTTGAGGGCGATCGCCTCAAACAATTCCTCCACAGGGCGATCGCCTGCGAAAGTTTAGAGGAGTTATTGCCCATGCTTCAAAACTGATAAAAATCCGCCTTCCCAAAGAGAAAGCGGATTCAAGAGCAATAATTGAGGCAAGTTTATTTGCTATGACATTATCGTAGCGCGATCGCGTCCCTGCAATAACGCTCGTGTCGCGGATTCTCCCATCTTTTTCAGTTGTCGCGACATCTGCACATTCACCAAGACAATCGCTGTCCATTCAGCCAAAAGTGCTAAACCCACAGTGGATAACGCCATCATCTCTGTCGCAAAAGCCGGAGTCGCAGACAGCAACCACAAGCCCCGATATACTGAATTCATTGGATCGATTTGCAGAACCACAAAACTCAGCATCGGGAACAAAATTATGGCTGTAATCGTAGCCGCAGCCCAAACGCCCCGCTTGTTCGACTTCATCAACAACAGCCACTGAGCGATAGTTGCATAAACAATGACAATACTGGTGGTACAGATTAAACCCAGAAGCGCACTCAGACGGTTTTCCCGGAAAGGTAACATATAAATCGCTACCAAAATCATCGAACCCATCACCACAAAATTAAGCATAACGGCAAGATTCGCGGGGCTTTGTTCTCCCCAAATTAAATCGTGCCAGGAATTACGAGAATTGCGCTCGTTTTGGTGACGATACCGCGCCCAATCTTGCAGAGTTTGGCGATGAGGACTCAAGCAAGCAATCAAACCCAAACCCATCAACATTACGAAAATGTAGAGGATTTGGAAGTTTTCTAGTAAATGGTCTTGAATATTTCGCCCCCCCCAGAAGTCTTCTTGTACCGCGAAGCCCATCATGGCTAAAACGAGACTACCAGAGAGAAAGTAGCTTTGTTGTTTGCTGATAATCGTGCTGTGGGAATTATGGAAGCGGCGCAGTAGCCCTTGCCAAATCCAGTATGTTCCCACGGCGAAGTTCGCCAGTATAAACGCGATCGCGGTGTGGGCATAATGAAAGAAGGGTAGCTCAAACCAAGTAAGTTGGGCAAATTCTTTGACGTTCAAATAGTCAATAATGTCGAGGGAAAGAGGAGCGCTACTGACAACATAGGGTAAAAAAGCAGCCGGATGCAACAGCAAGAACAAGTCTCCCAAGGTAGAAGTCAGCATCCTGCTGTAGGAATCCAGCAACCAAAAGCTATAAAAGCTCAAAAACCCTAAAACTGCACCGCCTCCAATCCAAGCCTGAAAGTTCCCCAAACTAGCACTGACTAAACCATATAGTAACGCTCCGCTATAGAAGAAGAAAGCACTAACTCCCAGCACCAGATAAAAGCCAAACACTCGTGCTAAATTCAGATTCGCCGCGATCGCGCTGCCCAAATGTAAGGGTATAGTAAGAGCAATGGCGATGTATAATAACGCCGGAACGCCCAAAATTTTGCCGATGAGCAAGCTACGAGTTGATTGCGGGCTGAGGCGAATGAATCCTAGCGTTCCTCGGCTTTCTTCTTTGGATAAGTCGGCAATCAGCATATAAACGCCGATTACCAATAAGGTGAAAATACTCACGAAGCTCAGGGTAGTAAAAAGATCGAGCCACCACAGCTTACTATTGAACACCCCATCTCGCAGTAATCCCGCCGCATCGCGCAGACAATATTGCAGATTTGAAAGCTTGTAAGGATCGTAAACGTCTGTATCGGGAGGTACTTGTCCAATACAGTAACGATGAAATGTGTCGTGTTCGCCCGGATAGCGGGTTAAGAAAACCAGGTAAATTAGACCTTGAATAATTGCCGAAATCCCAGCCGCAAGAGAGATATTACGAGATTTTAAGCGACCTTTGAGTTCGCGAAAGAGTTGAGGATTCCAGTTCCCGATTGTATCTAAAATACGGTCAAACATTGCTATATTCTCCAAACTTTTAAGACTTAACGAATGGCGGTAGAAGCGTTGTTATTGAGTAAGATTTTAGCCTCAGACATTCCCAAATAATCGGTACGTTGTTTGATACTGGATAGGGTAGCAATAACTGCTAAACTTTGACCAATGCCAGCTAGGATAATTTCTATGAGTGTAACCTCTGTCACGGTAAACATTGCAAAGGGCGTACACAACCAAACTAACATCGGTTGTAACTGGGCGGGTAGTAGCAAAAAGAGGACTGCCAGCGGCCATAAAAATATTAATCCTAGTAAACTACTTTTAGCTAATACAATGCGTCGGCGCGATTTAACAAGGCTTAGAACTTGGTAAATGCTGGCACAAAAAATCATAAATAGCCAATTAATTGCCAAGCAAGCTAAAGTTGTACCGAGTAAAAAGTTGCCAGAAGCATTAGTATTACTGGGAAGCAAAACTGACGCGATCGCGTACAATACCACCCCTAGATATAAAATCAAACCATTGATACCTACAGCCAGCACCGCCGGGCTTTTTTCATCAAAAATGAAACTGGCAATACCCCGGCGGTATTGAGGACGGTGCAGCGACCAAATTTGCACCTGCTCGCGACTGGGAGTGATACAAACAATTAACACCATGCAGAACAAGAAATAGAAGAATTGAATTCCGGCAAGATGTTCCATGCGTAAGTAGTTTGTGTCGGGGAAAGTCGCAAACGCAAATCCAAGACTGAGGAAAAGCAAACTCCCTGAAACCCAGTAACTTTGCGTTTTAGACCAAAGGGTAGTTTGAGCATTGTTGAAACGGCGTTTAATGCCTTGCCACAGCCAATATGTCCACAAAGAAAAGTTGACTAATCCCAACAAAAGAGCGCCACTCGGATGGCTTTGCAAATTGAGCTGATACCAATTAAAAATGCTATCGTATTGGAATGTGAAAAACATACTTTTTTCCAACGCGATCGCTTGCAGAAATACCCCCGGCTGAAAGAGAAATAAGAAATTATAAATATTCCCAAAAGAATGCACAAGCGCCATTTGAGTAAAGCCCAAATACATTAAAGTGACCGCAGCTACCCCAAAAGGTATGCTACTGCGAGCGACTTCTTGTAGAGGTAATAAACCAATCAGTAGCGCTAGACTGTAAAAACAAGCACAAGCCGCCACAAGAATGAGATCGAAGCCAATCACGTTGTACCAAGGAATTCCGGCGGCAATTCCAAACGCAAAATGAAAGGGAAACGCGATCGCCAATCCCCAGTATAATAATGCCGGAACGCCTAACATTTTCCCCACTAAGATGCTGGTCGCAGATTGAGGACTCATGCGAATAAAATTCAAAGTCCCTTGACGAGTTTCTTTGCCTAAATCTGCTGTCAGTAAGTAAGTTCCAATGACTAATAATCCGAAGAACGCAACATAGCTGAGAGTGACAAAAATATCGGCACTCCACAACGACCAATTGACAATTCCAACCCCATCTTTCCATTCAACATAAGGACTATATAAAGTGGGATCGTCGTGAAGTTGACTCGCAAAAGCCAAGTAAATCAGTAGTTGACCTAAAAATGACAAAAAACCCACAATAATTAAGCCACGAGGCTTTAATTGGCCTTTTAATTCACGAAATAATTGCGGATTCCAATCTCCCGCACGTTCGATAATGGCATCTAACATAATTCTTTTCCTAAATCTCTCACGATCTTTACAACTTACTCGCTCATATTTCCCTTATTTTGGGACGTTATGACGCTTGTTTGTGTCCCAACTTCAAGAAAATTGACTCTAAATCTTCTTGGGTACAATGAAACTCATTAATTGGTAAACCCGCACTTACCAAAGCTTTCAGTAACGTAGCACTTTCCTCTGGACTCCCGCTAAATTCTACCCGCAAACTATTTTGACCTGGAATCGTTTCCCATTCTCGCGCGAGGGAAAAGTGGCGTAATTCTGTCTTAAGCTCATCCAGATCGCCTAACGTCGAGATAATAATCTGTTGGCGAGCTAAACGGCGATATAAATCTTTTAAAGACGCACTTTCGACCAAAAAGCCCATCTCCATAATGCCCACCGAAGTACACAACTCAGCCAAATCGCTGAGGACATGAGACGAAATCAAAATCGTCATCCCGGCTTCTTGTAATACCTTGATAATCTCGCGAAACTGCATCCTTGCAATAGGGTCGAGTCCCGATACAGGTTCGTCCAGAAGCAGTAAAATGGGTTCGTGGACGATGGTACGAGCCAAACTGAGCCGTTGCTTCATCCCCCGCGATAAAGTAGAAATAAGGCTGTCTTTTTTATTCGTCAGTTGTACCAACTCCAACACCTCGTAGACGCGACGACGACGATGGGGTTGGCGCAAACGGTATAATCGGGCAAAATAGTCCAAATAATCCCAAACATTGAGATCGTCGTAAAGGGGATAATCATCGGGAAGATAACCTAAACGCTGCTTCAATTTGGGGTTGCTGTCGTCCCGTAGCAACCGTTCCCCGTTGATAAAAATTGCCCCAGTGGTGGGTTCTTCTGCGGCTGTTAGCATCCGAATCAGAGTCGTTTTACCAGCCCCATTCGGCCCGATTAAGCCGTACACTTCTCCGGCTTTAACTTGTAAATCGATTTCGTTGACTGCGATGTGACGTTCAAACTGCTTAGTGAGTCCGTAAGTGGCGATCGCGTACTGATCCGCATCAGGATAAAGTAGTTGTGGGTCTCTGGTGATAACCGGGAGGGATTTCTTCATAAGTCTTGGGGTGCAAACTCGAAGTTACTGCTAGGTTAGCTCTTTTATTCAGGTCGCGATCGCCCCATTACGGAAATCGTAACGAAATCCCCCCGCAATTCATTTCACCCTCTCCAAACTTAATCATCTTTGCAACAGGAGAATGGCTGTACGATGTCCCATCAACCTAATACCGAATCCAATGATTAAGCACTCAAAAGTTTAATCAAATCCGCTTTCGTTTTCTTGCTATAGCCAGAAAGACCTCGTTTCTTCGCCATTTTCTGAAGTTGCGTTTTATTGAAAGTATCTAACAAAGCTGGGTCTTTAATTACTTCTGGTAACGGCATAGGATCAGTATAAAAAACTGCTTTCAATGTATCTAGCTTTTTCCCTCTCGTAATCCTACAACCTAACTTTGTAATCGGTTGTAAGCTTTGCCAATATTGACGAGGGGCTTCATCAATTCTATTCGCTGTAACCGCGAGCTTTACCCCTTTTAGTGGCGTTCCAGGTTGTTCGATTAGGTATTGTAAAGCTGCTTTAATCTCGTCATAACTCGCAGTACAAATATTAATCTGTGGTATTTTTTCTTGAGTTAAAAGTTTAGTGATTTTTACTGTTTCAGCATCAGGTTCAGCAATAATACACCAAACTTTCTCTAATCCTGCTACTTCTGCAACCGCATAACCAAAGAAGTTACCAATCACCTCGTATTCATCTTCTCCGGTTTCTTTTACAATCACAGGAAGCCAATTCCTCCCCCCGGTTTCATTCAGCTTTTTTGCTGTAGCTTGAATCAAAAAGTCCGGTTTGCTTGTCCCTTCTCCTGGATCGATTTCCGACATATCGAGGTACATCAAGTTCCCGACATCACTAAAATTATTCATTCAAAAAATACTCCTTTGCCAAATTATTATATTCATCTCGAACTCGTTTGTATTTATAAGATGCAGGCAAACGCTCAAAACTAGCACTAGCGATATGAGCAAGCGGTTGAATTTCAAAAACGGTTGGATTAGGAGTTGCTTTTGTATGTTTTGGGAAAAAGTATGGTAATAAATCAAAGCTATTACCTGTAGTTTGGCGATGATTTTTAATTATTTTTTCAATCGCTTTGTTCGCTACCTTTTTTTGAGAATCTGATATTTTCTCGCCATTGAAAAAGATAGGTAAAGCCACTGGACAGCCATCTTTCCTTGCTTTTTGTGTTTCGGGGATGAATTTCGCGATCGCGATTCCTGCATTTTCTAGAGAAAAAATGTTATTGGGTTTGGTAGGAATTAAAACTACATCGGCAGCAAAGACAGCACTTTGACTATAAAAGCGCCAGTTGGGAGGAGCATCAATTAAAATATAATCATATTTATTTTTGAATGGCTCTAAAATTTGCGATAATCGATTTAGCTTAACTTGCTGTCTGAGTTTATCTTCACCAAGATCGACAAGCTTAGAATCGGCTGGAATCACATCAAATTGATATTCTTTATTAGTTTTAGGACTATGCTTAATATACTCACAGACTAAGTTGAGATCGGGGTTATTGTTTTTATTAAAAAGATTATGTGATAAGCTCGATTTTTCGCTATCAATTCCTAGTGAGTTTGTCAAATCCTGCTGATTGGGATCGAAATCAACAACCAAAACTTTCTTTCCTTTTAAGGTCAAAGCCCCGGCTAAATTAACGGTTGTTGTTGTTTTACCAACACCGCCTTTGTTGTTATAAACTGCGACAGTTAAAGCACGTTTAGTTTTGGCTATTTTTCTGCGTATAATCTGAGTAATGTTAACAATTGTCTCTGGGGTGATTTCTAAAACTTGGGTTGCAGGGTAAATAACTTTACCATGTTTGCGAAATAGTTGAATGTGGTTGGCGTTGGTAATTAAACCCCATTTAGCACTTTTACATTGATTACCTAGTAAGTATCTTTTGAGTTGTTTGACGACAGATATATATGAACGAGACCCTGAGCTTAAATTGACGTTACGGCCTTTTAATTCTACCAAGAGAAAAGGATTAGTTTGAGTCGTGATAAAAACATCTCTATCTCGATTACGACGGGTCGCAAAATCAACTGGTCCTTGTCCAGTAGAATATTGAGGGATAATTTCGGTATTACTAAAACCTAAAGCTTCGAGAAAGATAGAGGCAATAAAGTTATTACTAACCAGAGATTCATTTGCATCTTCTGGTAAATTCGTCAAGGCTTCGATCAGTTTTGTCTCGTCCATAATTGAGGGGGGCGAATCTCCATACCGTTATTTTGGCATAGTGAAACTACGCGACCTCGTTTTACAAACAAAAAGTTAATAATGTCAACAATTACAGATTTAGAATTGGGTGAGGTTGAGGTGAAAAAACCGAGAACGGAGTGACATTATTAATCACTCCCCTTGGCAGCGATCGCATAAACCATGTACCGTTAACTCATAAGCGGCCACCTGCAAACCCGGACGCAACTTACCAAAAGAAACTCCCTGCACCTGTTCCCAGGCAATATCCTCAATACAGCCACAAGAATTACAACGGAAGTGGTGATGCAACTCCACATTGGCATCGTAACGACAAACCCCCTCCTCCAACAAAACCTCTCGCACTAAGCCCACATCCCGTAAAGCTTGCAGAGAACTGTACACCGTTGCTTGAGACGACAACGGTTCAGTTTCATTCAGTTCTTGGTAAATTTGTTCGGCAGTCGGGTGGTCTGTCCGCGACAACAAATTGGTGTAGACCGCAAAACGTTGCGGCGTGACTCGCAAACCCTTCTCTTTCAAAATTTTGACAACGGCTTCGGCTTGCTGGTGCATCACAACTATCCTCAAACAACTCTGATTTATAGCTCGCGATTGACTCAATCAAGCAAGTCGCGAGTTTTTGAGTGCTTCCTATATTATAAACATACTGTTTCCATAATAAACTAAAACTAAAAGGTCTTCTTAAATCCGAGTAAACTTGCTTATTGACTTATTCCTAAGTTAGAATTATTCTGAGATAAGTACACATTCAATCCCAGAGGTTAAAAATGGAAGTTCCTACTCGTGTTCCCGATGTCACCTTCAAAACTCGCGTGCGCGACGAGTCCGTTGAAGGCCCCAACCCTTATCGTTGGCAAGACTTGACCACTTCAGAACTATTTAGCGGGAAAAAAGTCGTTGTCTTTTCCCTTCCTGGAGCTTTCACCCCCACCTGCTCCTCCAACCACCTCCCCCGCTACGAAGAACTCTACGACGAATTCAAAGCCCAAGGCGTTGACAAAATTATCTGCGTTTCCGTAAACGATGCTTTCGTCATGTTCCAATGGGGCAAACAAATCGGCGCGAAAAACGTCTTCTTACTTCCCGATGGTAACGGCGAATTCACCAAAGGTATGGGAATGTTAGTTCGCAAAGATAACCTGGGCTTCGGAGCGCGTTCTTGGCGTTATTCAATGCTCGTCAACGATGGCAATGTCGAAAAAGTCTTCGTCGAGCCGAATTATGGCGACAACTGCCCCACAGACCCCTTTGAAGTTTCCGACGCAGATACCATGTTGGCTTACCTCAAAGGTGAAGAACCCACGGGTGTTTCCGAACCCCGCAAAGCTTTTGTTGGGTAATATGGCTTAAATCAGGAAGTCAATGTTTTGTCAATTGTAGCCTTGACTCCTGCCTTCTCAAAAGACAAGTCCCAAAGCCTCGACAGCGAACTTTTGGGCTTGTCTCAATTCCATTTAAATTTCCAATCCGTAGCGAGGCTAACCACCATGAAACTCAATAGCAAAAATCTGGGCGATCGCATTGATACCCTCTACGACGCTATTATCGTAGGGGGTGGTATGGGAGGTTTATCCGCCGCCATTTACCTCGCACGTTACGGACTCAAATGCCTGATTGTCGAAAAAGGCCGCGGTCGCTCAGTTTGGATGCAGGACTTACGCAACTATGTCGGCCTCGACCCCGACACCAGAGGCAGTGATATTATCAACCATAGCACCAAACAAGCCGTAGAATGGGGCGCTGACCATTTGCGCGGTTATGTCGAAGAAGTCACCGATGAAGGGGAAACTTTCGCAGTCAGAATCAAAGTGGGTCGTAAAAATAGCACCTACCCGATTTTCCGCAGCAAGTATCTCATCGCGGCTTCAGGAGTCATCGATAAACTCCCGCAACTCGACGATATGCAAAACGTCTACGATTATGCTGGCTATACCCTGCACGTCTGCATGATTTGTGACGGCTTTGATATGTGGGACCAAAAAGCTGTCCTGATTGCAGGGACGGAAGGTCAAATGAACGCAGCTTTCGTACTCAATTGGTTCACCCCCCACATTACCGTCCTCACCCACGGTTTAGTAGAAGTCAGCGACGAGATGAAACAAAAACTCGCAGACCACGGCTATCCCCTTTACGAGCAGAAAATCGCCAAATTCCACGGTGAAAATCACAAAATGTCTGGAGTCGAACTCGAAGACGGTACGATAATCGAAGCCACCACGGGTTTAATTAATATGGGGTCAATTTACCATAACCACTACCTCAAAGGTATTGAAGGCTTAGAGTGGGACGGCGAAAATCTCGTCACTCACGATTTAGCTCAAACCACTCACGACCGTATTTTTGCCCTCGGAGACCTCAAGAAAGGGTTAAACCAGGTTTCAATTGCCGTAGCGGATGGTACGATGGCTGCAACGCAAATTTGGCGCAATATTCGTCGAGCCAGCGAACCGCGCAAATGGGAAGAAAACCTCAAACAAGAAGCTGTGGTGAAATAAACACTTAATCTCGTTACCAGGTTGAACCTGGTAATGAAAAATAAGGCTCTGCCTTATGGTATCTCTGTTATCAAATCGAGGCAGGGGTAGTGGCGTGACACAGCTAGAACTTATGCTGTGACTGTAAAACAACTATCCGCCGTAACCCACCGTTTAAGTTGTGTCGTGCCACTACTGGCGTGACACATTTTAATTTGTATAAAATGCTTGTATTTCGGTGCGTTACGCTACGCTAACGACACCCTACTTATAGCCTCGTTTTAGGTGTATCACGCCACTAGTGCTGCGACACAGCCAAAATGAGGCTTTATCGTAGGGTGGGTTAGGCGGCTAAAACTTCCGCTATGACTGCAATCTAGCTATCCGCCGTAACCCACCGTTTAAAGTGTGTCACGGCACTACGATTCAATAAAAATCAACCTGATGGGTTGGGGTTAGGTGTTGGGGATTGCGAGTGAGGTTGGTAAGATCAAGTGAGGATTCGTATTATGGTAATTCCCAAGTAATGAGGCAATCAAAATGTCAGAAAAACTCAACGTAGTCATTGAAAAAAGCGAATCAGGCTATCTTGCTTTTTGTCCTGAGCTATCAAAAGATAAGTTTGAAAATCACTCATTAGATGTAGTTTTTACTCAACTTAAGCAATTTGTTCAGCAGCGCCTCAATCAACCCGTTGAAAAGGAAACAACAGGTCAATCTATTCTTAAGATGGTAGATAAGTTTAAAGAAAATATTACAGAAGCGGATATCAACCAGCTTCCTGCTGATGCTGCGGCTCAACACGACCACTATCTTTATCAATCTACCAAACAAGACCAGTGAGGCTCATTTTTGCAGATACATTTTATTGGATAGCTTTAATTAATCAAAAAGATGATTGGCATGAGCGTGTTATTCTTTTTACCAGCACTCTTGACCAAGTTGAAATAGTTACAACTGATGAAGTATTAACTGAAGTGTTAAACTTTACTCACGATAAACATTTTAAGCAGGAAGGTTTTATCGTTTTATTTCAAGATTGAAGGTGATTGATAATCGTTAGGCGTATTCTTACTAGCGGGACTCTAAGACTTTCAATTTTGATTGGCTTTCGACTACACTGGCCATAAAGAGCAAAAACAGGTTATGAGTAAACCGATTCTCCACCAGCGTTATCAACTAAAGCAGCGATTTAGTAAAAAAGGCCCTCGACAAACATTTTTGGCAACAGACTTGGTAACTCAGCAAGAAGTGGTTGTCAAAATATTGCTGTTTGGGAAAGACTTTCAGTGGCAAGAATACAAACTGTTTGAAAGAGGGGCAAATGCGTTAAAAAACCTTTCTCATCCTCAAATTCCTCAATACCTTGATTCTTTTGAAGTGAGTATCAAAGGTTCTCAGGGATTTGCTCAAGTGCAGAGTTATATTGATGCTCCTTCTTTACAGCAGCAACTCGATTTAGGACGTAGTTTTAGCGAAGTTGAACTTCTACAATTAGCTCGTCAAGTTCTGGACATTTTAATTTACCTTCAGCAGCAAAATCCGCCAATTTTACATCGCGATATTAAGCCTAGCAACATATTACTAGGAGAGCGGAGTGGCAATCATGTGGGACAGGTTTATTTAGTGGATTTTGACTCTGTGAAAACCTATAGTTCTCGTAATACCGACCAAACGATGACGATTGTGGGAACTTATGGTTATATGGCCCCGGAACAGTTTGGCGGAAAGGCGTATCAAGGAACAGATTTGTATGGCTTGGGGGCAACTTTAATTGCCATTGCGACGGGAAAACCGCCTTCAGAGTTACCGCAACAAGAGTTTCGTTTGCAATTTGCCTCGGAGGTTAGTCTTCGTGCTGATTTGATGGCTTGGCTGCAATGGTTAGTAGAACCGAGTTTGGATTTACGGTTAAGTTCGGCACAGAAAGCTCTTAATGCTTTGGAAAATCCCGCGCAAATTCCCGAACAATTAAAAACTTCTGAAGTTGTTAGTAAGCCCAATGATAGTCGGATTATCTTGAAGCAAAACGATAAGGGCTTGGAGGTGATTATTCTACCACCGGGACTGGAATCGGTTTCGCGTAGAATGTTGTTTACGAATATTATGATGTTTTGTATGGGTTTGATAACTTTATTATGTATGTCACCGATTTTTTTGTTGGGATTACTTACCCTTTTTAGTGGTTCTTGGGATGGTTTTATTTTCGCCTGTATCCTGTTTGTAGCTTGTAGTATTTTTGGGGGTTTATCATTGCTTTTGATGTGTCCTTTCCTACTGCCAATTTTTCTAACTAAATCTCTGAAAATTCAAGCTGATTCTATCTTTTTTACTCGTAAACTTATTGTTCCTTTTACTTCTAAAAACTCTGCCAGTAAGGTTGAGTATCTTTTCAAAAATACTCATCAAGTTGTGATTCAGACAAAAAATGCGCGGTTGCGTTTACCTACAACCAGCCAACAGGAATCCGATTGGTTGGCTCATCACTTGAGTTTGAGCTTAAAGTTACCTATCCAATACCCCGAACCCTCTCGATTCAAAAATAAGCGTGGTTTCTAGACTTCTGAGAGTACAGTAATAATAACTTTGCCTTTTGCTCGGTGACTTTCGCTACGACGGTGGGCTGCAATAGTTTCTGCTAAAGGAAAGTTACTATCAATAATTGAGCGGATTTTGCCCACTTCAATCAAAGTTTTAAGTTCGGTCAAATTCTGTCCATTGGGTTGTGCGAGAACCAACTTCGCTTTTTTCCCTGGTAATACTAAAGTGACTGCTCCGGCTGCTAAATCCTCAGCACTAGGCAAGGTTGAAACATAGACACCATTAGGAGTTAAAACCTCTTGGCAATCCCAGAAAGTACGCTTACCTACCGCATCAAAAATGAGGTCGTATTTGATGCCTTCTTGGGTAAAATCTGTTGTATTGTAGTCGAGGACGCGATCGCATCCCAAACTCTCCACTAGCTCGAAGTTATCAGCGCTACAAACCCCTGTCACCTCTGTATCCATCGCCTTCGCAATTTGTACCGCATACGTCCCCACACCCCCAGAAGCACCGTTAATCAGGACTTTTTGACCCGATTGAATCTTACCTAAATCGCGCAAAGATTGTAATGCCGTGACTCCTGCGATGGGAACTGCTGCCGCTTCGGAAAAACTCATATTACTGGGCTTTAACGCCGCTTGAGACTCCGCAACTGCCACATATTCGGCGTGAGTGCGTCCCATCAGGGGGTTAACTGCCCCATACACCGCATCCCCAACCCGAAAGCGAGTTACTCCTGCACCTACTTCTGCCACAATCCCCGCAAAATCCGAACCGACTCCTCTGGGGAAAGATAACCCTGTAATAACTTGTAAATCCCCTTGACGAATCTTCCAATCCACCGGATTGACGCTAGAGGCATAAATCTGCACTAAAATTTCATTAGCTGTGGGGCTGGGTTTTTCGGTGTCTCGGTACTGCATTACTTCGGCATCACCGTGGCGATCGATGAGAATGGCTTTCATAGTTATGCTTTACTGATAAGAACTCAAGTTATCGCTAAGTTAGCCTAGAATTCCCAATTGTTGCGTATATCTAGAGATAGAGTTGATTATTAGGGTGTGTTATCAATGAAGCCAGATGACGGAGGCAACTAAGTGAATAGCCCACAAGAAGTTGTCAGCCATTTTATCGTAGCGTGTAGCGATCGCCTTGATTTTTAAACAGTTTGTGTAGGGTAAAATTAGCGATTGTTCCTTTTTTGGACGCTAATTTTATGACTTACTGCGATCGAGTTCGGTCTCTCATTTCCAAAAATGTAAAAAATTGTCACAATAAAAAATGTAGACATTATTTTATGCTATGCCTTCAGCAACTCTATCTCAATCAACGCAAATTACTCCCAAGTTAGGTTTGGTTTGCATTAGTATCTCGAAAGCAGTGCGTTTCCGAACCACGACGCGCAAGCACTTGCTGTCTCTGAGTTTACCGGAACAAGAACAAAAATTGCGATCGCTTTACACGGAAAATCTACAACGCCTCCACCTAGCCTTAGATTTCTGTAGCGATCGCCAGATTCAACTGTACCGCCTTTCGTCAAATTTATTTCCTTTCTTTGATATCCCCGTGGGTAAAGCGGTTTTAGATGAATTCAATACTGAGCTAAGAGAATTTGGCGATCGCGCCCGTGCAATGGGGATTCGTCTCGTCCTCCACCCCGATCAATTCGTCGTTCTCAACTCCGACAAACCGGACGTAATCGCTACCAGTATTAAGGTTTTAAACGCTCACGCCGATGTCTTCGATCGCATGGGTTTACCGCAATCTCCTTGGGCTTTGATGAATATTCATGGCGGTAAAGGCGATCGCGCCGAAAGACTTGTCAATGTTATCCGAGATTTGCCATACTCAGTTAAATCCAGGATAACCCTCGAAAACGACGAAAAAACTTATAATGCTGACGCGATCGCGCACATCTGCCACCTAGCCGAAATCCCGATGGTATTTGACGCACACCACCACCTCGTCCACGAAAAACTCCCCAGTTACAATCATCCCCGCGTTGAGGAAGCCCTCCTTTTAGCCCAAACCACCTGGAAAAACCCCGAATGGCAACTCGTCCACATCTCCAACGGACGCGAATTCCTCCACGATTGCCGTCACAGCGATCTCATTACCCAAATGCCTGAATCTTACTACAATGTCCCCTGGATCGAAGTCGAAGCCAAACACAAAGAAGACGCGATCGCGAAAATTGCCCAAGACTGGTTATAAAGAATTTGAGTTTCATTTATTATTAAAAAATCGCCGTTTAAACCTTCCTAGAAATGTGAACTGGGCAAGTACAATTAAGCACGATACTGTTGTTGTTTTACAGAAAAACGCAGCATGAACCAAAACGATCTCGATCGCTCCTTTTGTGCGTAATGACAATTTACCCCAAGCGATCGCGGCTTGTCGTGCTGGAGGATGGGAAATTTATGCCGGAATTGAGGCTTACAACTATCTCCAAAATTTGACTCAATTTGATATCCAAACCTGGCTGCAACAACAACGCGATCGCTTTCCCCTTCAGCCCTAATCTCCCACCGACTCCTCCGGTTTGAGGCGATTTTTGCGAGACTCTAGCCAAATCGGTACTGCGATCGCGATAACCACCACCAGCAGCACTGCCAGCCCAAAATTAGCCACAACCTTAACTAATGTATGCAAAGGGATAAAACGCCCCAAAAAGTAGGATAACGATACCATGACCGAAGCCCACAAAGCCGCCCCACCAAAATTGCAAATCAGAAACTGCGGGTAAGGCATTTGGGCAATCCCCGCAAGCGGTCCGGCAAAAATCCGCAATAACGCCACAAAACGCCCAAAAAATACGGCTCTTGCGGCATTTTGACTAAATTGGCTTTTAAGTTCCGTAATTCTCGGCTCTGGAATCCGAAACAAGCGACCTACCCGCAACAATAACGGCCAACCGCCCCATTTTCCAATCCAATAGCCAAAATTATCCCCCAGAACCGCCCCCGCGATCGCGCTTCCTAAGACCCACCAATAAGCTAATTCGCCACTTCCGGCTAAGAAACCACCGACAATCAGGATTGTTTCACCCGGAAGCGGAACGCCTGTATTTTCGAGGGCAATGCCAATAAAGATAACCCAGTAACCGTATTGTTGGGCAAGTTCCTGGATGTTCTCCAGTGACAGTAGCTCAAAAGACATCCAGCAGTCCCTTTACAAAGGTTTACTTCTATCTCATATTCTGACGCAGTTTGGGCGAAAGTGTCAATTTTTCTGGGGTATAGCGCCACCCCTAGGGTTTAGGGAGAGCGGCAAAACCTATTTATTTGCCGCTCTTGCGAAGGCGTACTTTGCGCTCATCAAAAAAATAGGGGCGAAACCAGATCGCCCCTGAGTCTTTTGTCCTAGAGCGCTACGATCGCGGCTTGAGACATAAAAATAAGCTCAAAGCTAAAAATGGTGGGCGATGCCCACCCTACAGGATGTCTTAAGCTACAGGATGTCTTAAGCCTTGAGCCAAGTTTGTACATAGACAGCTAACTTATCGCCGAGATTCAGTAAAGCTCGGACTCGATCCTGTTCCCAAGGGCAAACCGTCGCTTCCCCCTCCTGGCAACATTGGGGAATGAGGGAGTCGTGGAGATAGAAGAAATAAAGCTCCTGAACGCGATCGAGAGACAAACCCAAGTTGAGGGTGTTACCGAGGGCGATCGCCCGTTCTAGGCGTTTTAAATCGACCTCAGCGAAATCAATTTGGTGAGTCAGGATGCGGTTTAACGTACCGTTAATCAATTTTTCGAGGGCAACTTTCACTTCAGGAAGCTTGAGTTGACATTGCATGGCTTGGGCTTCTGCCGCGATCGCCTCTAGTTCCTTCAATTGGCGATCAAGGGCTTGAGTATCGTTATTTTCCGGATCGAGAGCCGCAATCCCCTGCAAACAGCGATGAGCTAAAGCAATTTCCGCCGCCACCTGTAACTCCTTGGGAACGGGCAATTCGTCGCGATGAAAAGCCTTGAGAATGCCGTAGTTTTCCAAATAAACCTGCTCGTACAAACGATCGAGACGGTCTTTGGTATTCTCAGTCAGTTGCTCGATCAGACGATGGCGTTCTTCGGGGAATAAATCCTCTAGATTGAAAGTTTCCTCGCCAAAAATCCGGGTCATTACCACCATCATCCGGGCTACACTGGCATCATTCAGCGCCGCGAATAACTGCTCTTTAACCTGGGTATAGCGCAGACGACCGTCAAACGGGTGCAAACAGCAATGAAAATCCCAACCCCCCAGATGCAACACCGCGAAGCTAAACTCTTTACTTTCGCGAGTAATTTCTGAAGTCAGTTGCAAGCGACCCACCGCTAACGTCAATGCACCCATTTGCTGCTTGTGGTAATCAATTTGGCGAGCGCTGTAACAGTAAAGCGGTTCGGTGGGGGCAAAAGTTTGGAACAGAGAGCTAATGGCATAGTGAGCCGCGACTTGCTCGAAACGCACCACCGAAGACACCACCAAATCGTCGTAAATTTTGAGACCATCGCCGAACAACTCCACATTACTCGGTGCGGCGGCTAATCGTTGGCGAAATTCCGGGGCTAGACGTTTGCCAGAGACTTCCCCAGCCAGTTCAATTGCCCTGGCAGCATAGCGCAGAATTTGGACTCCTTCCGGGCGGGAAATTTCGTCAAAAAACCAACCGCAACTGGTAAACATCAATAAGGTGTGGCGCTGCATTTCCAACAAGCGCAGGGCATCAATTTGGTCGCTGGGACTCAGGGGTTGGGCTTGGTGACGAAAGAGAAACTGCATGATATTTTCGGGGGTGCGATCGCGTATCCCCTGGATATACTCATCGCGAGTCAACCAAGGATCGCTAAAATACTTCCGTCCCAAAGCTTCATACAGATCGGCCAACTCATCCCGCAGCCAATTCAAAGTATCCCGTAAAGGTCGCCGCCATTTTTGCTGCCACAAACCGCCACCCCCGCAGCCACAATCATCTTGCCAGCGACCCACCCCATGAGCGCAACTCCATGCCGTCACGGGCTTGAGGATGACTTCCCAAGTGGGAGGACTGATGCTGAGGTAGTGAGCGTAGTTGGTCACCGTCCAACCCCGTTGGGGAAAGTCGTGGGTGACGCTGTAGGCGATACATTTTTCCGTACCGTATTTGTGATGGCCGAAGGTTTCGCCGTCAGTCGCTACATTGAGGAGTTGAGCCGGACGGCGATCGCCCCTGATTGCTTGACCTAAACGCCCGGCGAAGTGATGAGCGCTACTGAGGACATCATCAAAGCCCATATCCCGCGAAATCGGTCCGTCATAGAAAAATATATCGAGATAACGCCCATCGGGGAGAAAACAACGATAAGGTCGGTTGGGATCGATCTGCGAACCGCCGACTTCGTGCCATTCGGGGTCGGGATCGTCGGTGGTGGGGAGGAGACGACAGCGTTCGGCTTGGGAAGGGGCGAGAATGGTAAAGCGGATACCTTCGTCGATCAGGGCTTCGACGGTGGGGTAATCAATGGCGGTTTCGGCTAACCAGATGCCTTCGGGATCGCGACCAAAGCGATCGCGGAAATCGGCGATCCCCCAGCGAATTTGGGTGTATTTATCCCGTTTGTTGGCCAGGGGCATAATGATGTGGTTGTAGACCTGCGCGATCGCGTTCCCATGACCGTTGAGGCGTTCGGCACTCCGGCGATCGGCGGCAATAATGCGATCGTACACTTCGCGATCGTAGTTTTCCAACCACGACATTAAGGTAGGGCCGATATTGAAGCTTAAATATTCAAAATTATTAACAATTCCGACAACTTGATTGTTTTCGTTAAGAATCCTGGCAAAAGCGTTGGGACGGTAGCATTCATGATAGATACGCTCGTTCCAATCGTGAAAAGGGTGGGCGCTCGGTTGCCGTTCGATAGCATTCAAATAAGGGTTTTCTCGAGGGGGTTGATAGAAATGACCGTGAATCGTAACGTATACCCCAGTTGCTGTTGCGGATTGAGAATTTTCAGGCAATACATTATCCGCAGCAGGTGTGGACTGTGCAACAGAAGTCATATTCATTTCCTTGTCAATACTGAACTGAATTAAGTCGGCGTAATTTCGTAGCTATCTTGGCGTTGGGCAGGACGAGTAGCGGCAGGACGCGATGAGCCAAGGGGATTTTGTCCTGTTGCTATGTTACCTATTTTTGGTAGCAGTAAAGATTTTATCCTGCTTGGCCTGGGGCGAGTCAGATTGTTGGCTAAATGGCCGAACAGTTTGCTTTTTCGGGGTTTAAGGTGCGGGTCGAGGCGCGATCGCGCGATCCCCAAGTTTGAGAGTTTGGTGACAAAGCCCCGATCCCAAAATTGAGATGAAAAAGGCGGAATCAATGAGCTAAGTTAATATTGCTCGCTAAAGAAGGAGTTTGTATGAACAAAGTTTTCTTTGCCATGTTGGTGTTTATCCCGGTTTCCATTGCCGGGCATTTTCTAGAATGGGATGCGTCTATTATCTTTATTACCGCCGCTTTGGGTATTATTCCTTTAGCCGCTTTTATGGGAACGGCTACCGAAGAAGTGGCGGTAGTGGTCGGCCCGAATTTGGGGGGACTGCTCAATGCCACTTTTGGGAATGCCACAGAATTGATTTTGGCGTTTATTGCTTTGCGAGGTGGATTGGTTAGCGTTGTCAAAGCGACCATTACTGGCTCAATTATTAGTAATTTGTTGTTGGTGATGGGTTTTTCGATGTTGTTGGGGGGGTTGCGTTATAAAGAACAAGAATTTCCCAGCGCGATCGCCATGACGAATAGTTCGGTGATGAATTTGGCGGTGATTTCCCTTTTAGTTCCTACTGCTGTTGAATATACATCTCAAGGCATTGGTGAAACCACATTACAAAATTTATCGGTAGCGGTAGCCTTTATTCTCATCTTAGTTTATGCCCTAACTCTGCTATTTTCTATGAAAACTCACTCCTATTTATACGAAGTAGGAGTGGCCGATTTAGAAATAGAAGATGAGGAAGAAGAGAAACCGAATTTGTGGCTTTGGATGGGTGTATTATTGTTGATTACTCTAGGCGTTGCCATTGAATCTGAACTCTTAGTTGATGCTTTTGAAGAAGCCACCGAATCTTTAGGTTTAACGGCTTTATTTACTGGGGTAATTTTATTACCGATTATTGGTAATGCTGCCGAACACGCTACAGCCGTTACCGTTGCGATCAAAAACAAAATGGATTTGTCTTTATCGGTGGCTGTGGGTTCGAGTATGCAAATCGCTCTATTTGTTGCTCCAGTTTTAGTAATTTCTGGATGGATTATCGGTCAGCCTATGGATTTAGATTTTAATCCTTTTGAGTTGGTAGCAGTGGCAGTTGCGGTCTTAATTGTTAATTCAATTTGTAGTGATGGTAAGTCAAATTGGTTGGAAGGGGGCTTACTTTTAGCGGTTTATACCATTTTAAGTTTTGCCTTTTTCTTCCATCCTGTGGTGTAAAAGGACGCGATCGCCACGAAATTTACCCTTGTCGTCGAAAAATCTTCATTAATCTTCAAAGAAGAAAGGTTTAATCTTTCTTCTTTTTTTTGCCTAAAGAGCTTCTCAAACTTTCTCTGAGTCCGATGGTTTGCGGAAATCCGTATAAATACGGAAGAATGAGCAATTGTTACAAAATCAAAGGAATTTAAAAGCGATTTAAAAAGAATAATAAAAGTTGCTACATTAAAGAATAAGACTAACCGTAAAGTTAGTAATAGTTATTAATTAATTGTTGTCCGCAACGGTTGTTATCGCCAACCGCAATCAAGCGCGATCGCGTTCCTGGGGTATAGCAGTCCGAAAAACGGTTAGGACATCATCGCAAAACTCAAGTTGTGGCAAAGGTTGGGGAACGCCCGAACCCCCAACCTCCAACCCCAGCGCCTAGCGTTATATTTAGCCCAATCATCGAAGATATGAGCTATTGTTTAAACCCTCACTGTTCTCATCCTGACGATCCGCGAGATCGCGATCGCTGTCAGCACTGTGGCAGCCCCCTGCACCTCCCCCACGGCAGTCGTGCCATCGCCTTGCTGGCCGAAAACAGCTTATACCGACTGTACGAGGTACAAGGGCCCCAAGATTGTCGTTGGCAACTCAAAGTTTTAACCCTACCTCACCCTAGGGCGATCGCCCTCCTTGCCCAAGAAGCGCGGGTATTACAAGACATCAATCTCCCTTGTTTGCCCAGAGTTGTGTCCCCAGGATATTTTGAACTCGATCTCGGTTGGGGAAGCGAGGCCTTACCTTGTTTGCTCCTCGAACAACCCCAAGGCTTTACCCTAACTGAATGGCAGCGATCGCGTTCCTTTGAACCCATCGACGAAACTCTCGCTCGCAATTGGTTGCGTCAGTTGGTCAAAGCCCTCGATTCTCTCCACACTCGCCTGTACTTTCATCGCGATATCCAACCCGAAAATATCTTACTGCGTCCCGATCGCCAACTCACCCTCATCGATTTAGCAGGTTTGCGCGAAGCTGCCTTGGGTTATCTGGCCTTTGCCCAAAAATCCTTCCCCAGCAACACCACCCCTCAACCGATTCTCAGCTTGGGGTCTCCCGGTTATACCCCCACCGAACAAATTCACGGGCTAGGTGTACCCCAATCCGACTTTTTTAGTTTGGGTCGGACATTTGTCTATTTGCTCGCGGGTAAAGCGCCCCAAGATTTGCCCGAAGACCCCTTAAACCAGCGCTTGCTGTGGCAACACCGCGCTGCCCACATTTCCCCAGAATTCATCGCCCTGATCGACGATCTGATGGCCCCTCAAGCCAGCGATCGCCCCCACAATGCGGCGGCTATTCTCCAACGCCTAGACACCCTCGAAAACACCCCCAAGTTGAACTTAAACCGCAGTATCCCCCCATTGTCCCCACCTCTCCCAAGCGCGATCGCCCCGCGACGACGCAAGAGACGATTCCGCAAAACCCTGCGGACTTACAAACATTCCCTATTAGCCGGAAGCTTGTGTTTAAGCTTGGGTCTAGCCGCCAGTCAAATTTATCTCGATACCAACCCCTTACTGCGGCGTTTAGTCGTTTTTCTTTCGCCTCAGAATGCCAGTAATGCCGTCATTTCCCCAATCCCGGCTTCCCAACCCTTAATCCAAGCTCAAGTCGGTAACAACCGCGAAATTGGGACGCTGGTGCAACCCCCCACGGGGGCCGTACCGGGGGTAAATGCCGTCGCCTACAGTCCCGATGGCCGCATTTTGGCCAGTGGGGGCAGTGACGGCGCGATCGCCTTGTGGGATGCTCAAACCGGGGAATTATTGCGGAGTTTCAAAGCCCACAGTCAAGGCATCAATACCATCGCCTTTCGTCCTGACGGTCGGCAACTGGCAACGGGAAGCGGCGACCATACTGTAAAGTTATGGTCGTTACCCGATGGGGAATTACAACACACCCTGACTCAGCATACCGGCTGGGTTTTTACCGTAGCCTACAGCCCCGATAATCAAACCCTGGCCAGTGGCGGGGGCGATCGCGCCATCGTACTGTGGGATACTCAATCCGGGCAACAGCGTGGCATTCTCACAGGTCACAGCGATTGGGTCTTAGCCCTCGCTTACAGCCCCGACGGCCAAACCCTGGCCAGTGGTGGCTCTGACCGTAATATTATCCTTTGGCAACCTCACCAAAGCAATCCGCAAAAAACTACTATTAATACCGGGGATAATGGCGTTTTTGCCGTCGCGATCGCCCCCGACAACCGCACCCTCGCCAGTGCCAGTGGTGACGGTACAATTCAACTGTGGAATCTGACCCAAGGTACATTACAAAGTAGCTTAGTCGGCCACCGCGATTGGGTCAGAAGCTTAGTCTTTAGTCCCGATGGCCGTTTATTAGCCAGTGGGGGAGGCAACCAAGATAACAGTATTCGTTTATGGCAAATCGCCAATAACCGCCGTTTACTCACCCTCGAAGGCCACACCGATCAAATTCGCTCTTTGACCTTTCATCCCGAAGGCCAAACCCTCGCCAGTGGTAGCTCTGATAACACCATTAAACTCTGGCGCATTCCCTAGATTTGGGAGGAGACTCTCCAGAAACTCAAATTCGCTTTTTGACGCTGAAACCTTTATGTATTCTAACATTGAGCCATTTTGAAAGACTATCCTGAGAGCCAAAGTTTCTGACATCTTTGGAGGGGCATTCATCCCACTCCCCCCGATTGCCGATTGCCGATTGCCCAAAACTACTGCCTACTGCCCAAGACCTACTGCCCCTTAATCACTGATGAGGCGATAACTAAACTAAGTCTTGTGACTCCCCGCATTGGGCATAATCGCCCCAGTGAGATTCGCGTTGCGTAAATTAATTTCATTCAGATTGGCATCGAGTAACACCGCATCCACCAACAACGCTCCTGTTAAATTCGACCAACACAACTTAGCGCGATACAGTTTCGCTTCTGTCATGTCCGCTCCGCGCAAGGTTGTCCAAGTAATGCTGGCTGCTCGTAAATTCGCACCTTTGAGAATGATATTGGTCAAATTTGCCCCACTGAGATTTGCCCGACTCAAATCTGCCCCTGCTGCATTCGCACCACTAGCATTCACACCGTTTAAAATCGCCCCTGTCAGATTTGCTCCTTGCAAATTAGCCCCCATCAAAATGGCATTGGTCAAATTGCTCCCTTGTAAATCCGCATCCGTCAGAGTGACGTTCATCAATTTCGCACGACCCAAATTACACTCAACCAACTTTGCCCGAGTCAAGTCCGCATCGCGTAAATCCGCTTCATTGAGCATGGTGTAACTTAGGTTTGCGCCGACTAAAATGGCTTCGGTCAAATTAGCAGCCCGCAGACTCACATCCACGAGTTTAGCCCCTGTGAGATTCGCTTGCACTAAATTACTACCGATTAAGTTGGCTTCAGTCAAATCAGCTTGTAGACTGGCTTCTTGAAGATTTGCTTCCCGTAAGTTAGTTCTAATCAAACAAGCCCCAATCAAATTTGAGCCGCGTAAATCTGCCTCTCGCAAATTTGCGCCACTCAAATCAGCTCCACCTAAAAATGCACCTTGTAAGTCTACTTCTCGGAAATCTCGCTCCCCGTCGGCATATCGTTTTAGGAGTTCCGCTCCATCCATGATCATCTATCTTTATGCTCTATGTTTATAACTCTGGCAATATTGACGATACTTTTCGCTCTGAACATTAATATTCAGTCTAAAGTATTTATTTAATAAAAATTGCCAGGAATTTCTCCGGCTTTGCTTGTTGGAGGAAGTAAAGACAAGTCCCTCACTGGGGTTCGAGGCCTTGTTGATTGACTGTCTTCTTCTTAGCTTTGGCATTAATTTTCTGCCTTAATGTAAGGATGGGAGCAGTTCGCCAACAGCCCCAGAAACCACCGGGTAAAAAGAGGGAGAGTGCGGTGAGAACCAGGACAAATTCTCGTACTGAGGACGCGATCGCCTTTCCTTGAGTGGTATCGTCTGAGTAACAGTCTTATCCTTTCCTCCCTGGGCGTTGTAAATTAGAAGTCTGTTTAATCTTTACCTAGATTCGAGGGAAGATTCAGCATCATTTATAGCGATCGAGAGAAGGAAAACCAATGCCAAACAATCAAAGAAGTCAGGCGATCACTCAGGGCGTGCAACGTACCCCCAACCGGGCGATGCTGCGAGCGGTGGGTTTTCAGGATGAAGATTTTACCAAACCCATTGTCGGACTTGCTAATGGTTATAGTACCATTACGCCCTGCAATATGGGGATTAATGAGCTTGCCCAACGAGCGGAGACGAGCTTACGCGCGGCGGGGGCGATGCCGCAAATCTTTGGTACGATTACGATTTCCGATGGGATTTCGATGGGGACGGAAGGGATGAAGTATTCTCTGGTGTCCCGCGAGGTGATTGCCGACTCGATTGAGACGGTGTGTAATGGTCAGAGTTTGGATGGGGTGCTGGCGATTGGGGGTTGCGATAAGAATATGCCTGGGGCGATGATGGCGATCGCGCGTCTCAATATTCCGGCTATTTTTGTGTATGGTGGCACGATTAAACCCGGTCATTACAACAATCGGGATTTGACGGTGGTGAGTGCTTTTGAGGCGGTGGGTCAGTATAGTGCGGGGAAGATTGACGATACGGAGTTAACCAATATCGAACGGTTTGCTTGTCCGGGGGCTGGTTCTTGTGGGGGGATGTTTACGGCAAATACCATGTCTTCAGCGTTTGAGGCGATGGGGATGAGTTTGCCTTATTCTTCAACGATGGCGGCGGAGGATGGGGAGAAAGCCGAGAGTACGGCAGCATCGGCGAAGGTGTTGGTGGAGGCGATTAAACAGCAGATTTTACCCAGTCAGATTTTAACTCGCGAGGCGTTTGAGAATGCGATCGCGACGATTATGGCGGTAGGGGGTTCGACTAACTCAGTATTGCACCTCCTCGCGATCGCGTACACCATAGGCGTTCCCCTGACGATAGATGATTTTGAGACGATTCGGGGTAAAGTCCCGGTTCTGTGCGACCTCAAGCCTTCTGGACGCTATGTAGCGACAGATTTACACCAAGCGGGAGGCATTCCCCAGGTGATGAAAATGTTGTTAGCCCACGGCTTGATTCACGGCGATGCTTTGACGATTACTGGGAAAACTATTGCTGAAGTGCTGGCGGATGTCCCGGAAAATCCTCGCAGCGACCAGGATGTGATTCGTCCTTGGGACAACCCCATGTACAGCACCGGACACTTGGCTATCCTCAAAGGTAATTTAGCCATTGAAGGGGCAGTGGCTAAGATTAGCGGCGTGAAAAACCCGAAAATGAGCGGCCCTGCACGGGTATTTGAGTCGGAAGAAGAATGCTTGCAAGCGATTCTCGCGGGTAAAATCCAAGCGGGAGATATTATTGTGGTGCGCTACGAAGGCCCCAAAGGCGGCCCGGGGATGCGGGAAATGCTGGCCCCCACTTCCGCGATTATTGGTGCGGGTTTAGGGGATTCGGTGGGGTTGATTACCGATGGGCGTTTTTCCGGGGGGACTTACGGTATGGTGGTGGGTCACGTTGCCCCCGAAGCGGCAGTGGGTGGTACTATTGCCTTGATTCAAGAGGGCGATCGCATTACCATTGATGCCAGCCAACGTCTCCTACAATTAGAAGTAGCAGACGAGGAGTTAGTTCAACGTCGCGCTCAGTGGACTCCCCCAACTCCTCGCTATCGCACGGGCATTCTCGGTAAATATGCGAAGTTGGTATCTTCGAGTAGCATTGGTGCTGTTACAGACCGGGATTTATTTTAGGGTTTCCCTAGGACACAACCCCGGTTTTTCCCCAAAGTCGGGGTTTTCAGGGCCAAACTTTCTTATTTTTGAATCTGCAATAAACTAAAGCAGGATATCAGAAAATGTCTGAAAATTAATGGGAATGACTATAGATTCTTTACCTTTGTCGGTTTGTGGTGAATATCGCTGTTTGAGCAACCTCGATCTTTATAATGCGCCAACGGGGGGGAATTTGGCGACCCAAGCGGCGAGGGGACGGCAGTTACGGGTTTTGCGGGATACGGCGACGGCTGAGGCGGTCAGGGTGCAGTTGTGCGAGGATGATTATCAGGCATGGTTGCGTTATCCTCTGTTGAGTCAACTGGCATCGGCGCAGTTTGTTTATGAAGCGGTGGCGGTGTCGAGGGGGGAGATTGAGCGGCGCTTACCGGATGTGATGGCGTTTGCGATCGCTGCCTGCGAACAGCAGAATTGTTATCTTTGGGGAGGTACGGTTGCACCGAATTATGATTGTTCGGGGTTGATGCAGGCGGCGTTTGGGTCGGTGGGGGTTTGGTTACCGCGAGATGCTTATCAACAAGCGGCTTGGGTGGAACAGATTACCTGGGAAGCGATGCAGCCGGGGGATTTGATCTTTTTCCAGAAGGGGAGTTATATCAGCCATGTTGCTTTGTATTTGGGGGATAATCGCTATATTCACAGTTCGGGACGAGATATGGGTCGCGATGGTATTGGGATTGATGAGTTGAGCGATCGCAATCCGGTCAGTCAAGCTTACTACAAACAGCGCTCTCATGCCGGACGAGTGGTAGCTAGTTTTCTGCCGGGTACGTTGTTGCCAACTAATAGGGAGGATTTTCAGTTATCAGTGATTAAGGGGCAGTAGTTTTGGGCAGTCGGCAGTCGGGGGAGATTGGGCAGTAGGGATTGGGCAGTAGGGATTGGTTTTTGGGCAATCGGCAGTCGGGGGAGATTGGGCAGTAGGGATTGGGCAGTAGGGATTGGTTTTTGGGCAGTCGGCAGTCGGCAGTCGGCAGTCGGGGGGAGTGGGATGAATGCCCCTCCAAAGATGTCAGAAACTTTGGCTCTTAGAAGGGTCTTTCAAAATGGCTCAAAACCATATCAAATAAGGGTTTCAGCTTCAAAAGGTAGATTTAACGTTTCCAAGAGAGTTAATCGCTAAGATTGCGGACTGGTACATTCATAGCTAATTTTTGTATTGAGATCGGTTCTGAAAGACTTACGACGAAGTGGAAAGGGGACAGTATTTTTGCAATACGTCGAGGATTTTTTGGCGTTCGACGGGTTTGTTGATAAAGTCGGTGGCGTTGACCATTTTGGCTCGCATTCGGTCTACGATGCCGTCTTTCCCGGTTAAAATTACAACGGGGGTGTCTTTGAATTGGGAGATGCGGCGGATTTGGCTACAGATTTCGTAACCGTTGGCAATGGGCATTACTAAGTCGAGAAAAATGACTTGGGGTTGATGCTGTAGGAGGGTGGGAAGGGCGCGTACTGCGTCGTCAATGCCGAGAAAGTCGTAACCTGCCGATTCGATGACTTTCTTGGCGATCGCGAGAATTTGCGGGCTATCATCAATACAAGCGATTAACTTGTGGTTATCTCCGGGAGCGGGTTTTGAGGGGGGTTGGCGACGTTCTGGTATATGGCTGTTTCTGGGTTGGGTTGTGCTATTTTTGGCAGTGAGGAAGGGATTGGGTAAGTCGGGAACTTCGACGAAGCTGAGGAATTGTCGGCGCAGATGGGGCAGTAAAGAGCGCGTTACTGCGGTTAAATCTTGTTTGAGTAGTTGGGCTAAATCCCGCAGGGTGCGTTTACCGTCGAGCAAATTGGCTAGGTTTTTGTAAACACCGGGTGAGGTTTCGGCTTTGAGTTCTTCGGGTTTACTAATGATTAGGGCTAGGTTGGGAGAACGTAATGCTAACCCTAAAGCTGCCCATTGTTCCCAAGTTTTTTCGGTGGTGCTAAGGGCTTCTTCTATTTTCCAGGTCAAAGTGCGGGGTAAAATGCCTGTGTCGGCGTAGATCGAAGGTTCGTGTCACCAGGTGCAACGAGAAGTAATATCCCGTT